>DASVVG010000035.1:0-2879 GCA_036386655.1 Caulobacteraceae bacterium
CGCGCATCCTCAGGCTTGCGGGCGGCCGTGTTGCATGGATCAGGGGGAGAGGCGCACTCACCCCTACCCCGTTCGGGGGTCATGCGATGCGGACGGACTCCGGGCGTCCCAGCTCCAGCATGCGGTTCAGAGCATGGACGGCAACCTCCACCTCGGCGTGGACGCCAACACCGGGCGGATCGTCGCAGCGGTGCTGACCGACAAGGATGCCGATGACGGCTCCCAGGTTGGTCCCTTGCTCGACCAGGTGACGGCACCAGTGGCCTCGTTCACCGCGAACGGCGCGTAAGAGCCGACACCTTGATACCCTGGGGAGCTATCCGGACGCGGAGGTGACCGAGGCGGTCACCGTGACCGATCCTGGTCACCCGCTCTATGGGTGCCAGTTCGCGTTGGCGTCGGCGGTCACTGGTCCGGGCGCGAGCGATCACGTCCATGTCGCCCACCGTGGCGGCACGGTGTTGCGGCTTGCGGTGGCGGCGACGAGCCTGCGTCGTCCGCTGTCGTGCGACGTGGTGGGGACCAAGCTCACCCTCGAGGCGATCCACGACCTGCTCCGCCTCGCCGCAGAGGGTGAACACGCATGTCCATCAGCCCCCGCGAGGTCTGGCCAAGCCTGCCCGCAGACCGGCGCGGCGCCATCCTCGACGACCTCGCCGCCCTGCTCCGGGAGATGAGCCATGATCTCGGACCTCGTCACGCCGCGGCACCTGTGCCGCAAGGCGGTGATCTACATCCGCCAGTCCACGCCGCATCAGGTGCTCACCAACCAGGAGAGCCTGCGCCTGCAGTATGCGCTGCGACAGCGCGCGCGTGACCTCGGTTGGATTGAGGCCGACATCGAGGTCATCGACGCCGACCTCGGCCAGAGCGGGGCCGCTGCCGAGCACCGGCGCGGCTTCAAGGACCTGATCGCCCGCGTCACCTTGGGCGAGGTCGGGCTCATCCTCAGCTACGAGGTCACCCGGCTCGCGCGGAACTGCTCGGATTGGTATCCGCTACTCGACCTGTGCGGCTATCGGCAGTGCCTCATTGGCGATCGCGAGGGCGTCTACGATCCGGGCTCGACCAACGGGCGCCTTCTCCTGGGCCTGAAGGGGACCATCTCCGAGGTCGAACTGCACACGCTGCGCGGTCGTCTGACCGCTGGACTGCTGAGCAAGGCCGAGCGCGGCGACTTGGCGTTGGCGCTGCCGGCGGGGCTCTCGCGCAACGCCCAGGGCACGGTGACCAAGGACCCGGATCTTGCCGTGCAGGGCTGTGTGGACTTGGTGTTCCGCAGCTTCCTCGAGCAGCGCTCAGCGGCCAAGGTGATGCGCAGCCTGCGCGCCCGTGGGCTGAACTTGCCGCGGCGTGAGCCGTGCGGCGACATTTCCTGGACGCCGCCCACCGCGGGCGCGGTCCGCCGGATGCTGCGCAACCCCGCCTACGCCGGAGCCTTCGCCTACGGCCGCACGCGCTACACGAGGTCCTCCGATGGACGGGTGACCATAACGCGGATGCCGCAGAACGAGTGGCGGGTCGTGGTGAAGGACCGCTATCCTGCCTACGTTGATTGGCAGACCTTCGAGCGGATCCAGACGATGCTGCGCGACAACTACGCGGAGTATCTCCGCCGCGAGACGCGCGGCACGCCCCGTGACGGCGCCGCCCTGCTCCAGGGCATCGCCTGGTGCGGCGAGTGCGGCCACAAGCTCGTCGTGCAGTACTGCAATGGCAATCGCTACGCCTGCACCTACCTGCAGCACACCCAGGGTGCGCCCATGTGCCAACACCTCCCGGCCGACCCGATCGATGCACGTGTGGTGGACGCCTTCTTCGAGGCGGTCGCGCCAGCCGAGCTGGACGCCTGGGAGCAGGCCCGAGCGGCCCAGCACGAGGCTGCCGAGGCGCTCGATCGCGCCGAGGCGCAGCAGGTTGAGCGGCTGCGCTACCAGGCGCTGCTGGCCGGGCGTCAGTTCAACCGGGTCGATCCCGACAATCGCTTGGTCGCCGCCGAGTTGGAACGCCGCTGGGAGGTGGCCTTGCGCGACCTGCGCCAGGCCGAGGAGGCGCTGGCACAACGCCGCGCCAACAGCGCCCCGCTACCCTGCCTGACCGCGGCGGAGCGCGCCGACTTCTGTGCGCTCGCCCCGCGGCTACCCGAACTCTGGCGGCAGCCCGGCGTGACCCGGGGGCACAGAAAGGCGCTGCTGCGCTGCCTGATCGACAAGGTGGTGATGCGCCGCTCGACGCGGGACTGCGTCCAGCTGCGCATTGTTTGGCGCGGTGGAGCGACGACGGCGCTGGAGGTGGGGATCGCAGTCGGCGCACTGACCTCGCTCGCGCGCGGCGCAGAGATGGAGGCCAGGGTTCTCGACTTGGCGCGGGGCGGCACCGAGGACGTGGCGATCGCCGCGCTGCTGACGCAAGAAGGCTTCCGCTCGCCGCGGCACAGCCAAGTCCTGGTCAACACCGTCAGGGCCATCCGCCGGCGCCATAGGGTTCTGCAGGCGCCGTCTCGCCCGCGCCACCTCCCGGGCTGGCTGACCGTGTTCCAACTCGCCCAGCAGCTCGGCATCCCGCGGCGCTGGATCGATCAGCGCATCCGGAGCGGCGTGATCGTCGCCGGCCCTCGTCCGCCCATGAAGCTGCATGTGTTCCCCGATGCCGAGGCGACCGTTACTGCCTTCCACAATCTCAGGGCCGGGCAGATCGACCGCTTGCGCTTCGACGATCCGTAGAGAAACAGGAGCATCAACGTGCGTGATCTTACGACCAGGAAAGCGTCTACGCCGGGGTCGCCGAGCGCCACCCCGAGGCAGCCGTCATCATGCCGCCGCGCTCAACCACCGTGCCCAGCGACAAGGCCGAGACTGCGCCCACACAGCGCGACCGCC
>DASVVG010000036.1:0-1629 GCA_036386655.1 Caulobacteraceae bacterium
TTGAACCCTCGAGGCGCCGAATGTGCAGGCTGAGCCGAATGTGCAGGCTGAGCCGAATGTGCAGGCTGAGCAGGAAGCGCTGATGGTCGGCGAGTTGTCCGTCGAGGGCAAGGGCGAGCCGGTCGAGCTTGCGCCGCAGCCGCCGCTTGGCGAGGCCGGCCATCTCGGTGGTGGCTGCGGTGCCCTCGGCCAGGGCGCGCAGCATCAGCATGCCGGAGACCCCGAACACGCTGCTCATCACGCCCGCGAGCTTGATGCCGGCGCTCTCCAGCAGCTTGAGCGTGCGGCTGCGCTCCGCGGCCATGGTGCCGACCAGCGCCTTGCGATGGCGCACCAACTCGCGCAGCACCCTGACCTCCGGCGGTGGCACAAAGCTGGCGCGCACGATCAGGGTGAAGGCGCCCTCCAGGGCGGCGTGGATGGGCTGCCAGTAGACGCCGGTCCCTTCCATGCCGACGTGCGTGACCCCTTTCTCGAGCAGCCAGGCGCGCAGGGCCGCGAGGTCCTGGCGCATGGTGCCGAAGCTGCGCACCTCCTTGGTCGGCCGACGCCCTGCCGCGCCCAAGATGACGCAGGCCACCACCGAGCCCTGGTGCACGTCGAGCCCGGCGGCGCGTTCCACGATGGCTTCCATGCTCGCCTCCACCATTGGTGGCGGACGCGGCGCCGCGGGACGGAAGACAGAGGCTGGCCCACGTGCTGACCGGACGAGCCGGTCGCGACCTTCGGTGGTCCTTGAACGCGGCGCGGACCGATCTCTTGAGCGGGGTCGGATGCCACCTACCCATTACCGGCCTCCACGCGTCCGCCGCCCGACATGTTGGCGCGATCCCCCGTCGGTCCACCCCGGGCCCATTTTCTCCTCAAGGCGGTGCGCGGAACGCGCTGGGCATCTCTTGTTGGGATCCGGGGTGATAGGCCCGGGCCTGGGTAGCGTGCCTGGAGACGGTCTGTGATGATGTGCGGCGGCGGGGCGGCGAACCGGTCCTCCCCGGGAGCCTCGGCATCATGGCTGCACCAGATCTGGTCAACCTCTCGGCGCTGATCGACGATGCCAAGTGCTTCGCCCTGGTGCGCCAGCACCGTTGGCCGGATGGGGTGCACTGCCCTGCCTGCGGCAGCGGTGGCGTGGTCCGAGACGGCTTTGACGAGACCCAAGCGCACCGGCAACGGTACCGGTGCAAGGCGTGCAGCAGGCGCTTCGACGACCTCACCGGCACGGTGCTGGCTGGGCATCACCAGCCGCTGCGGGTCTGGGTGCTGTGCCTGTACTTCATGGGGCTGAACCTCTCGAACCGCCAGATTGCCCAGGAACCTGGACCTCGACAGGTCGGATGTGCAGGTCATGACCGAGCAGCTGCGCAGCGGCCTGGTCGCCAAGACCCCGCCCGTGCGGTTGGACGGTGAAGTCGAGATCGACGAGGTCTACGTGGTGGCCGGACACAAAGGCCAGCCTGCGGCGGTGGCCAAAAGGGGCGGTTCGGCCGCCGCCGCAGACTGGCGGGAGCGCCGGGCCGCGGCACGCTGGAGAAGGACAAGCCGCCTATCCTCGGCCTGATCCAGCGCGGTGGTCAGGTCGTCATGCGCATGCTGGCCAATGTGCAGCAGAAGACAATCCAGCCGATCATC
>DASVVG010000037.1:0-24302 GCA_036386655.1 Caulobacteraceae bacterium
CGCAGGCAAGCCGCTGCCCCGGATCTCCCGCTTCGGCGAAGAACCGACAGTGCAGGTGCTGGAGGTTCAGCAACCGCCGGCATGGCCGCCAGGCCTTCGCGCGCTCCCGGCCGCCCGCGTGCAGGAGGCGGTGCTGCGCAACGCCGGCGCGCGGCCCTGGGAGCGCGACGAGATCGACCGCCGGATCGTCGCGGACGTAGTCGCCGGAACTGGCTCGATCATTGACAGCGAAGAGGCCGTCGGGGGCTATCCGAAGCACGCCGAGACGCGGCGCGCGTTGGATCCCGCTGAGTGGGACCTCCGCTCGATGACGCGTCGCGCCTGACTCAGCCGATCTGCGGCAGTCGCGCGTAAGCGACTTCGACGGCGCTCCTGAGGCGCGCGTCGCCGGCCAGCGTGCGCGGGAACACCGTTTCCAGCTGCAGGAAGAGCTGCACGTCGTGCCCGGCGTCACCAGTGCACGCTCGCCCGAGCTCCAGCAGGCGGGGGGCCAGAGGGTCTACGATGTCGGCGCCTTCGCGGGCGCGGTTCCGCACGAACACCATCCAGGCGGCGAGCGGCAGAGCCAGCCGGGAGAGGGGGGCGCCCGCTGCCAACGCGTCGGCCGCCGTGCCGAGGATGCGGAACGGCAGCTTCTGCGAACCGTCCCAGGCGATCTGTGACAGGAGGTGCCGGATGGTCGGATTTCGGAAGCGCCGCAGCACGGCTGCAAGGTAGCTCTGCAGGTCAAGCTCCGGCGGGGCACTGATGGTCGGCGCAATGTCCTCGCGCATCATGCTCTCGACGAGGCGGGCGAGCTCGCTGTCGGCCATCGCCTCAGCCACTGTCTCATGCCCGCGCAGGAGGCCGAGGTACGCGAGCGTAGAGTGCGCGCCGTTGAGCAGCCGCAGCTTGGCGCGGTCGTACGCCGGCACGTCGTTCGACAGCGTCACACCGACGGAGCGGAGGTCGGGCGCTCCCGGCTGAAGGGCGTCCTCGACGACCCACTGCGTGAACGCCTCGCGCTGGATGGGCCAGGCGTCGACGAGCCCGACCTCGACCTCCACGCGACGCCTCAGGGCGTCGTCGGTGGCGGGCGTGATGCTGTCGACCATGGTGCGCGGGAAGCGCACCTCCCTCTCGATCCAGCGGGCGAGCTCGCGGTCGCTAGTTTCGGCGAACTGGACGACGGCGCGGCGCAGGCGCGCGCCGTTATCAACGAGGTTGTCACAGCTGACGACGTCGAACGGCGGAGCTCCGGTTGCGCGCCGCCGCCGCAGCCCTTCGAGCAGCCATCCCACGAGACTGACCGGCGTCTGCGGAGTCCGGAGGTCGTGCTCGATGTCCGGATGCCGCGCGTCCAGATCGCCCCCGCCCTCGAGCGTGTAGCCCTTCTCCGTCACCGTGATGGTGACCGTGCGCACCCTCGGGTCTGCGAGGCGCGCGAACACGGCCTCCGGGGTCTCGGGGGCGACGAGCACCTCCCTGATCGCGCCGATGACGCGGAAGGAGGTCGCCTCGTCCAGCTCCGCCAGCGTGTAGAGGCCGCCCTGCGGCGCCAGCGCGTTGCGCACGCCCGGGCTGCGCAGCGACACCGCGCTGACGGCGCAGGTCGGATCCCGCCCGAGCAGCTCGTCGAAGTAGAAGGCCTGGTGCGCGCGGTGGAACGCGCCAGGGCCGAAGTGGACGACGCCGACGGTCGTGGAGGCGCGGTCGTAGGCGGGGCGCACGATGCTGGGGCGCGCCACGGCCAGGGTCGCGTCCGACAGCCGGGCGTTCAAAGCGTGACGCCGCTCTTCCAGATGGCGATCTCGCGCTCCCCGTTGAGTTCGGCGCGGGTGGGCTCCCCCGAGGCCGTGCGCACCACCAGGTCGAGCAGGGCCTCGGCCGCCGTTTCCATCGACGTGCCGTTCAGCACCGTCCCGGCGTCGAAGTCGATCCAGCGGGGCTTGCGCTCGGCCAGCGCGGAGTTGGACGCGATCTTCAGCGTCGGGGCGGGGAAGCCCAGCGGCGTGCCGCGGCCGGTGGTGAAAAGCAGCACCGTCGCTCCGGCCGCCGTCAGCGCCGTCGAGGACACGGCGTCGTTGCCCGGCGCCTCCAGCAGCGCCAGGCCGTGTCCGCGCACCTGCTCGCCGTAGCGCAGAACCTGGGCGAGCGGGGCGTGCCCAGCCTTCTGCACCGCGCCCAGCGACTTTTCCTCCAGCGTGGTGATGCCGCCGGCCACATTGCCGGGGGCGGGGTTCTCGTGGACCGGCTGCCCATGGTCGAGGAAGTAGCGCTTGAAGTCGTTGACGACGGCGGCGACTTCGCGGAACACCGCCTCGTCGCTGGCCCGCGCCATCAGCAGGCGCTCGGCGCCGAAGATCTCCGGGATCTCGGTCAGCACCGGTGTGCCGCCGGCATTTGCCACCACGTCCGCGACTCGCCCGACCAGCGGATTGGCGGTGACGCCGCTGAAGCCGTCGGAGCCGCCGCACTTGAGCCCCAGCACGAGCTCGGAAAGCGGCCAGGGCTCGCGTCGGTCGAGTTCCGCCACGGCCACCAACTCCTCAACGGCCCGCAGTCCCTCCTCGAGCTCGTCATCAGAGGCTTGGGCGCTGAAGGCGCGCAGGCGCTCGCGATCGATCTCCGGCGCCGAGGCGAGCAGGTCGTCCAGCTGGTTGTTTTCGCAGCCAAGGCCCACGATCAGAACGCCGCCCGCGTTCGGGTGCCCGGCCAGCGCGGCGATGATCCGGCGGGTCGCGTCGAGGTCGTCGCCGAGCTGGGAGCAGCCGAACGGGTGTGTGAAGGCGTGCACGCCGTCGACGCGTCCCGCGAACTGCGAACCCGCGGCGGCGGCGATCTTCTGCGCGGTACGCGCCACGCACCCGACCGTACAGAGAATCCAGATCTCGTTGCGCGTGCCGACGCGGCCGTCGCGGCGCCGATAGCCCATGAAGGTGCGGGCGCTCGCCACCTGCGTCGGAGCCGCCGACACCGGCTCGTACCGGTATTCATCCAGCCCGCAGAGAGCGGTGCGCAGGTTGTGGGTGTGCACGTGCCGGCCCGGCTCGATGTCCGCCGCCGCCAAGCCGATTGGCCACCCATACTTCCGCACCGGGGCGCCCGCCGCGAGGGCCCGGAGGGTCAGCTTGTGCCCTTCGGGCACGTCGTCCCGGAGTGTGACAGCGGCGCCCTGGACCTCCACGACCTCGCCGGCCCGCAGCGGGCGCAGCGCCACGGCCACGTCGTCGTCGGCGTGGACGCGGTGAGCGGCTTCAGAGGTCGCGGCGGCGGGGGCGGCCATGGCCTTGTTCATGCAAAGGTGGGGAAGGTTAGGGTAACCGGTGTCAGATAGGGCGCAAGCCGTCCGGCGCGAGTGGCGCCGGACCGACGGCCCCGCTAGGGTCCGCCCGCAGGAGGGTCCCGTGGCGCAGCGGAGCAGAGCAGCCGAAGCCGTCGAAGCCGACGCCGCGGACGGCGCGGAGTTCGGCGACCGCCGCCGTCCGACGATCAACGACATCGCGCGCCTTGCCCAGGTGTCCAAGAAGACCGTCTCACGCGTGATCAACAAGTCGCCCTTCGTGAAGGAGGAGACGCGGCAGAAGGTCGAGGCGATCATCGAGCGCTTCGGCTATGCGCCCGATGCGCAGGCCCGCGGCCTGGCGTTCCGCCGCTCGTTCCTGATCGGGCTGATCTACGACAACCCGAACCCGCAGTACGTGATCGACATGCAGCAGGGCATCCTGAACGCGGTGCGGGAGCCCGGTTACGAGCTGGTCGTCCACCCCTGCAACCGCGCGGACCCTGACTTCCTCACTGACGTCCGCAACTTCGTCCAACGCCAGAAGCTGTTCGGCGTGGTGCTGCCGCCGTCGGTTTCTGAGGACGAGCGACTGGCCAAGCTGTTGCGGGACATCGACTGCCCGTACGTCCGGATCGCGTCCGTGCCACTGGACCAGGGTCCCAGCATGGTCGTGACCCACGACAACCGGGGCGCGGCAGAAGCGGCGCGCCACCTGGCGGAGCTCGGCCACGAACGGGTGGCCTTCATCTCCGGGCCGACGACCTTCCGGTCCTCGCACGAGCGGGGGAGGGGATTCGCCAACGGGCTCGCGAACAAGGCCCTGCAACTGGATCCCGAGTACGTGCGCCAGGGCGCCTACACCTTCGAGTCCGGCATCGCCTGCGGCGCCGACCTGCTGGCCATGAAGAAGCGCCCGACGGCGATCTTCACCGGCAACGACGAGATGGCGGCCGGCGTCTACAAGGCCGCGCGGGACGCGGGGCTCGAGATACCGCGCGACCTCTCCGTCGTGGGCTACGACGACAGCCCGCTGGCCGCGCGGCTGTGGCCGCCGCTCACCAGCGTGCGCCTGCCCATCCGGGATATGGGCCGCATGGCGGCCGAGAAGCTGCTCAAGCAGGCGGAGCCGCGCGCCGGCGCCGCCGCCGAGGTCACCGAGGTGGTTCCCAAGCTAGTGGTGCGGCAGTCGACCGCCGCCCCCCGCTGAGGGTGAAAGACTGCGCCGGCGGCGGGTTGCGGCGAGGAATGACACCGGTTACCTAGTCCCGCGGAGGGAGGTCGGCATGGCTAAGAAGCTCGTCCTTCACGAGGACCGTCTGTTCCCGGCTGACCCGGTGGCGCGCGCGATCGCTCGCACGCTGTACGCGCAAGTGCGGGACCTGCCGATCATCAGCCCGCACGGGCACACCGACCCCCGCTGGTTCGCCTACGACGAGCCGTTCACCGACGCGGCTGACCTGCTGCTGGCGCCGGACCACTACCTCTACCGAATGCTCTATAGCCAGGGCGTGCCGCTCGACCGGCTGCGCGTGCCGGGGCGCCGCGGCGGCGCGAAGGGCGACGCCCGCGAAGCCTGGCGGCTGTTCGCCCGGAACTTCCACCTGTTCAGGGGGACGCCCTCGGCGCTGTGGCTGAACCACGTGTTCGTGGAGGTCTTCGGCCTTGACGTGGCCCTCTCCGACCAGACGGCGGACCGTTACTTCGACGAGATCGGCGCGAAACTGAGCACCGACGCTTTCCGGCCACGCGCGTTGTTCGACCGCTTCGGCATCGAGGCGCTGGCCACGACCGAGTCCCCCAGCGACAGCCTCGAGCACCACCACGCCATCCAGGACAGCGGCTGGGGCGGCCGCGTGATCACCGCCTACAGGCCCGACCCGGTGGTGGACCCGGAGCACGAGGACTTCGGCGTCGCGATGGAGCGCTTCGCGGAGTTCAGCGCAAGGGACGTGTACTTCTGGCACGACTACCTCGAGGCGCACCGCATCCGCCGCGCCGACTTCGCCGCCGCCGGCGCGACGTCCACCGACCACGGTCACCCCACCGCCGCCACGGCCGACCTATCGGTGCGCGATGCGGAGCGGCTGTTCCACCGCATCGTGGGGGGCGCCTTCACGCGTGAGGAGGCCGAGCTCTTCCGCGCCCAGATGCTGACCGAAATGGCGCGCATGAGCCTGGACGACGGGTTGGTGATGCAGATCCATCCGGGCTCGTTCCGCAACCACAACCGGCTGATCCACCAGCAGTACGGCCGCGACAAGGGCGCCGACATCCCACAGCCGACCGAGTACGTGCGCGCGCTGAAGCCGATGCTCGACCGCTTCGGCAACGACACGCGCCTGTCCGTTATCGTCTTCACCCTCGACGAGACGAGCTACAGCCGCGAGCTCGCCCCGCTCGCCGGCCACTATCCTGTCCTGAAGCTGGGCCCCGCCTGGTGGTTCCACGACAGCCCGGAGGGTATGCGCCGCTTCCGCGAGCAGACCACGGAGACGGCCGGCTTCTACAACACCGTCGGCTTCAACGACGACACGCGCGCCTTCCTGTCGATCCCGGCGCGACACGACCTAGCGCGGCGGGTGGACTGCGCCTTCCTCGCGCGGCTCGTGGCCGAGCACCGGCTGGACGAGGACGAGGCCGCCGATGTCGCGGTCGACCTCGCGTACAATCTGCCGAAACGGGCCTACAAGCTCGATCGCACCGAGCCCGCGCCGCTGGCGCTCTCCGCCTGACGAACCTCCGGGAGCACCCTTTGTACAACAAGACCTACCAAGCCACGCATCCGGACATGATGGAGAGCGTGTCCAACGACCAGCTGCGGGACCGCTATCTCATCAGCGGCCTGTTCGCGCCGGACCAGGTGAACCTCAACTACACGCACCACGACCGCATCGTGATCGGCGGGGCCGCGCCGGTGGGCTCCGCGGTGCGCCTGCCGAGCCAGCAGGAGCCGGCCTCGCTGGCCGGGCAGCCCTTCCTGCAGCGGCGGGAGATGGGCGCCATCAACGTCGGGAGCGGCGACGGGCGCATCACCGTCGATGGCGCCGCCTACGACCTGAAGCGGCTGGACGGCCTCTACATAGGAGCCGGCAGCACAGACGTGACGTTCGAGTCCGTCGATCCCGCGAACCCGGCGAGGTTCTACCTTGTCTCGACGCTGGCCCACTCGGGTCACGAGACGACCAAGATATCCATTGAACAGGCAGTGCCGCTGGAGCGCGGCTCCCGCGAGCAGTCGAACGAGCGGACCATCTACCAGTACGTGGTGCCCGCCACGGTGAAGTCGGCGCAGCTGCTGCTGGGTCTGACGCTGCTGAAGCCCGGCAGCGTCTGGAACACCATGCCGCCGCACCTGCACGACCGGCGCTCGGAGGTCTATTTCTACTTCGGGCTGGGCGAGAACGACCGGGTGTTCCACTTCATGGGCGAGCCGGAGAAGGCGCGCCACATCGTGGTCGCTGACGGGGAGGCGGTGATCTCCCCGCCGTGGTCGATCCACATGGGGTCGGGCACCCAGGCGTACGGGTTCATCTGGGCCATGGGCGGCGAGAACCTCGACTACACCGACATGAACGTCCTCGACATCTGCCAGCTGAAGTAGCCGTGTCGGACCTATTCAGCCTCAGCGGCAAGGTGGCGGTGGTCACCGGCGCCAACACCGGGATCGGGCAGGGGATCGCGGTCGCCCTGGCGCAAGCCGGAGCGGATGTCGCGGCCGTGGGCCGCAGCGATCCGGCGGAAACGGGCAGGGCGGTGGAGGCGGCCGGCGTCCGCTTCGCTTCCATCCATGCCGACCTGTCCTCCGCCGAGCCGGTGGAGCGCGTCGTGGCGGAGGCCGTCGACCGGCTGGGGCGGCTCGACATCCTCGTGAACAACGCCGGGACCATCCGGCGGGCCGACTCGATCGACTTCACGGAAGCCGATTGGGACGCGGTGGTCGACACCAACCTGAAGAGCGTCTTCTTCCTCAGCCAGGCGGCTGCGCGGCGAATGATCCCCGCCGGCGGCGGCAAGATCATCAACATCGCGTCCCTGCTGTCATTCCAGGGCGGGATTCGCGTGCCGTCCTACACGGCCAGCAAGAGCGGGGTGGCGGGGCTGACCAAGATCCTCGCCAACGAGTGGGCGACGCGCGGGATCAACGTGAACGCCATCGCCCCCGGTTACTTCGAGACCAACAACACGGAGGCCCTGCGCGCGGACGAGGCGCGCAACCGATCGATCCTCGAGCGGATTCCAGCGGGGCGGTGGGGTCGACCGGAGGACATCGCCGGGGCGGCCGTCTTCCTGGCCTCCCGGGCGTCCGACTACGTGAACGGGATCGTGCTGCCGGTGGACGGGGGCTGGCTGGCCCGCTGAAGCGAGGCCGCTTGCCGGTCGCGGCCGCCGTGCTAGGCTCCAATTGCTACCGGTATCATTTGCTCTTGTGACACCGGTGTCACCGCGACAGTATGCGGTGCGAGTTCGACGGGGCGCAGATCCCGGGGGCCGCCAAGGGGAGGAAGATCTTGTCGAAGTTCGCTCATGCGGGCCGTCGCGCCCTGCAGGCCGGAGCCTCGCTCGCGGCTATCGCCTTCGCGCTCGCCGCCGCTCCGGCGAACGCCCAGACCCCGTCGCCTGAACCGACCCCGCTACCGGGCGGAGAGCGCGGCACCTCGGAGGTCGAGCAGACCCCCGTGGACGACAGCGCCACGCCGGGGAACGACGCCGCGCCACAGGAGGCCGGAGCGCCGGCGGACGCGGGCGACGTGGAGGGGGTGGTGGTCACGGGCTTCCGCCGCAGCCTGCAGAGCGCCATCGCCGCCAAACGGCAGGAGACGGACGTGGTTGACGTCATCAAGGCGGAAGACATCGCCGACTTCCCGGACCTGAACCTCGCTGAGTCCATCCAGCGCATCCCGGGTGTCTCGATCGACCGCGACGCCGGCGAAGGCCGATCGATCACGGTCCGGGGCCTCGGTTCTGACTTCACCCGCACCCGCATCAACGGCCTCGAGGCGCTCGCGACAACCGGGGGCACCGACAGCTCCGGCGGCGCCAACCGCGGCCGTGGCTTCGACTTCAACGTGTTCGCCTCCGAACTCTTCAACAGCATCACGGTGCGGAAGACGCAGGCGGCCGAGGTGGAGGAGGGCTCTCTCGGCGCCACGGTCGACCTGCAGACCTCCCGGCCGTTCGACTACAAAGGCTTCGTCATGGCCGTCTCCGGCCAGATGGGCTTCAACGACCTGTCGGAGCAGTGGGACCCCCGCGGCGCGTTCCTGATCAGCAACCGCTGGTTCGACGGCCGGCTCGGTGCGCTCTTCTCCGTCGCCTATACGGAACGCAACCTTCTCGAAGAGGGCTTCAGCTCTGTTCGCTGGGACAACGGTCCGAGCTCCGGCGGCTTCTGCAGCCCCGTGGGCGTCACGCCGCAAAATCCGGCGAACAGCGGAGCCACCGGTTCCACCGCCGCAAACTGCGCGACCGGCATTCCGCGTCCCGCCAACACAGCGGGGAACGTGACCGCCTATCAGACGGCGAGCGCCGCCACGACTTTCCACCCCCGTCTGCCGCGCTATGGGCGTCTCACGCATGAACAGGAGCGTCTCGGCATCACCGGGTCCATCCAGTTCCGCCCGGTGGATTCGACGCTGCTGACGCTGGACCTCCTCTACGCGGACTTGTCGTCGACGCGGCAGGAAGACTTCCTGGAGACGATCTCCTTCAGCCGCACTGCAGCGCAGGGCGGGGTCACGCAGACCCATGTGCTCCAGGCGGAAGTCGATGCGCAGGGCGATCTCGTCTACGGGGTTTTCGACAACGTGGACGCCCGTTCCGAGTCGCGCTTCGCCGCGCTCAGCACCGAGTTCCGCCAGGCCACCTTCTCGCTCGAACACGAGTTCAGCGACCGGCTCCGCGCCAACCTTCTAGTCGGGCGCTCGGAGTCCATCTTCCGGAACCCGCTCCAGACGACGGTCACCTTCGATATCCAGAATGTCGACGGCTACTCGTGGGACTTCCGGCCGAACGACCGGCTGCCGGTGATCACCTATCCCTTCGACGTGACGAGCCCCACCGCCTGGCAATGGATCAGCAGCCCGGCCGCCAACTCGACCGGGTCGGAAATCCGGATCCGGCCGCAGGGCGCTGACAACGTCTTCACCACATGGCGGGCCGACGCCGAATACGACCTCACCGACGCCTTCACCTTCAAGGCCGGGGTGGTGGGCAAGAAGTTCGAGTTCGACACGTTCGAGCTTCGTCGCGCCAACGAAGCCTCGGTGCCTGCGCTGCCATCCGGAGTCACGCTCGCACAGATTTCCCAGGTGCTCACCGGCTTCGGCAGAGGACTCGACCTGCCGCCCGGCGTCGCCACGAGTTGGCTGACCCCGGACCTCAACACCATCGCAAGCCTCTTCAACATCTACTGCAACTGCAACACCGGCGTGCCTGGAGGGGACTTCACGCTCACGGGGGTCACCAACGGCAACGCGCGCGGCAACAATCGCTCGGTGGTCGAGGACGACCTGAGCGTCTACGCGCAGACTGATTTCCGTACGACGCTGCTGAACCGTCGCCTGCGCGGGAACCTCGGTGTGCGTTGGGTGCAAACCCAGATCGAAGCGCGCGGCTTCCTCGCCACCGGCGGCGGCACCGAGGTGGTGGTCGAGAACGAGTATACCGACACGCTTCCCTCGCTGAACCTGGCGTGGGACGTTACCGACGAGTTCATCGTCCGCGCGGGCGCGGCGAAGGTGATGGCCCGGCCGCAGCTGCCGAACCTATCGCCGGGCGGCACGGTCGCGACCACGGGCAACCTGACGATTACGACCGGCAACCCGCTGCTCGAGCCGTTCCGCGCGACCACCTACGACCTCAGTTTCGAATGGTACTTCGCGCCCGAGTCGCTGTTGTCGCTCGGCCTCTTCTACAAGGACATCAACACCTACATTCAGACGCTGCGCGAGACCCGGCCATACAACACGACCGGCCTGCCGCTGAGCCTGCTGCCGCCGAACTTCACCGGTGAGGAGCTCTTCGCGATCACCACGCCGGTGAACACCGAGGGCGGGCCGCTGAAGGGCTTCGAAGTCAGCTATCAGCAGCCCTTCACGTTCCTGACGGAGCGTTTCGGCATGCCGGGCTGGGTGGGCAACTTCGGCACGATCCTGAACTACACGCATGTGCAGTCCGAGATTGAGTACGCCATCTCGCCGACGAGCGGCACGTTCGTGACGGCCAATCTCGTGAACCTGTCGCCGAACGCCTACAACGCGACCTTGTACTACGAGGACCAGCGCTTCAGCGCGCGCGTATCGGCGTCGTCGCGGGAGAGCTACCTGCAGACGGTGCCCGGGCGGAACAACAACGACGTGGAGGGCAAGCTCGAGACCTTCAACGTCGACGCCGCGGCCTCGTACAACCTCAGGCCCAACGTGACGCTGACGTTCGAGGCGATCAACCTGACCGACGAGGTCAACGACCAGTTCGTCGACTCCCGCCGCAACAGCTCGTCCGTCTACCACCACACCGGCCGGCAGTTCTATTTCGGGTTCCGCTACAAGCACTGAGAGCGTCTTCATGGACTCGCGGGCGCTGCGATCTCAGGCAGCGCCCTTTTTCTTGTGCGCCGCGGCTGGCATGAGGGCGTGATGATCGGGTCAAGGGCATGAACGGCGGCCGCGTCGTCTGTTTCGGAGAGGTCCTGCTGCGCCTGGCCGCGCCGGGGGCCGAGGTCCTGCTGCAGTCGCCGCGCCTGGACGTGACGGTAGGTGGCGCGGAAGCCAACGTCGCGGTGTCCCTGGCGCGCTTCGGCCACGACGCGCGGGTGATCACGACTTTGCCCGCGAACCCCTTGGGAGCCGCTGCGCGGGACGAGTTGCGCCGTCACGGTGTGGACGTGTCCCGCATCCAGTTCGAGCCCGGCCGCATGGGCCTGTATTTCCTCGCGCCGGGCGCGGTCACCCGCCCATCCGAAGTCACGTACGACCGGGCCGCATCGGCTTTCGCGTGCGCCGACCCGGGGGGCGTCGACTGGACGCAGGAACTGCAGGGCGCCGCATGGTTGCATGTGTCGGGCGTCACCCCGGCCGTGGGGCCGAGCGCGGCGGAAGCCGCCTTGCGCGCCGTGAGGGCGGCCCGCGCGATCGGGGTGCGGGTGTCGTTCGACGGGAATTACCGCGCGAAGCTCTGGGCCCTATGGGATGGCGACGGCCCGGCCATCATCCGACAGCTGCTCGAGCACGCGGACCTCGCCTTCGTCGACGATCGCGATATCGTTCTGGTGCTCGGCGAGGACTTTTCCCAGTCCAGTGGAGAAGAGCGGCGCGCAGCCGCGGCCGCCGCTGCGTTCCGCGCGTTTCCCGGGTTGGCGCGCATGGCTTCCACCGTGCGCGTGCAGCACGGCGTCGACGATCAGGAGCTGTCCGCCGACCTCTACACCCGCGAGGGCAGGCACAGCGCCGGGCCGTTCAGACTGAGCGGTGTCGTCGACCGGATCGGCGGTGGCGACGCCTTCGCCGCCGGCGTGCTCCACGGACTGCTCACCGGGCTCGAGGACAGCGACAGCCTCGCCTTCGGGCTCGCGGCCGCGGCGCTCAAGCACTCCATCCCCGGTGACTTCAACCTGGTCGGAGTCGACGACGTGACGGCGCTGGTCGCGGGCGGCGGGCTGGACGTGAAACGATGATGACCGCCGACGACGTGATGCGCCTGTCGCCGGTGATCGCCGTGGTGGTGATCCGTGATCCCGGCCACGCCGAGCCGCTCGCGCGTGCGCTGGCTGAGGGCGGCGTGCGGGCGGTGGAGGTCACCCTGCGCACGCCGGCGGCGCTGGAGGCGATCCGCCGCGCGTCCGCGGTGCAGGAGGCGGTGGTCGGGGTCGGCACCGTCCTGACGCAGCGCGATCTCGAAGCGGCGGCCGACGCCGGAGCGCAGTTCGCCGTCTCGCCCGGAGCGACGCCGGCGCTGCTCGAGGCCGCCCGCGAGGCGCCTCTGCCGCTGCTTCCCGGCGTGGCCTCAGCCTCCGAGGTGATGGCGGGCATCGAGCGCGGCTACGACCGATTCAAGCTGTTCCCCGCCGAAGCGGTCGGCGGCCGAGCCCTTCTCAAGGGCTTCGCTGGTCCCTTCGCCCAAGCCCGCTTCTGCCCGACCGGGGGCGTCAGCCTGGACAACGCCGCGGGCTACCTCGCGCTGCCGAACGTCGCCTGCGTCGGCGGTTCATGGGTCGCGCCCGAAGCGATGATGGCCGCCGGGGACTGGGACGGCGTCCGCGAACTCGCGCGAGCCGCCGTGGAGCGCTTGGCCGCCTAGCGCACGCCCTGCAACGCGACCGCCGCCACCTGGCCGTCCTGCTCGGACGTTCCGCCGCTCACGCCGAGCGCACCGATCACGCGCCCGCCGCTGACGATGGGTGCGCCCCCCTCGATAGCCACGACACCCCTCAGGCTGAGCACCGCGACCCGGCCGGAGGCGACGCTGTCAGCAAACGCCTTCGTCGGGCGACGGAAGGCGGCGGCGGAGCGCGCCTTGTCGGCCGCCACGTCGACGGAGGCGGTCTGCGTTCCGTCCATCTTCTCGAACATCACCAGGTCGCCCGACGGATCGACGACGGCGAAGGCCATCAGGAAGTCCTGCCGTCGCGCCTCCGCACGACCCGCGGCGACGATCCCGCGCGCCTGCTCGAGCGTGACGCTCGGTCCGTAGGGTCCTGGGATCTGCTGCGCGGCGGCCGGCGCCGACACGGTCAGGAGAACGGCGGCGGCGAGTATCGGTCTGATCACGGGCGGCTTCCTTTTTCTTGCAGCAATCCGCGGCGCTCGGCCCAGCGCAGGAACAACTGCGGCCAGACGTACACCGGCTTCCCCTCCGCAAGGCGCAACCCGAAGCCGTGGCCCCCTTCCTCGAAGAGGTGCGTCTCGAGCGGGATCTTCGCGCGGCGCAGCGCCTCGGCCATGGCCAAAGCGTTCTCCACCGGCACGGAGGCGTCGTCGCATGCGTGCAGCAGGAAGGTCGGCGGCGTATCCACGCCGACCGTCGTGTTCGGCGAGTAAGCGTCGGCGAGCGCCTGCGGCGCGTTCGCCCCGATCAGGGCGCCACGCGAGCCGGCGTGCACCGCCGGACCGCTCATCAGGATCACCGGGTAAATCAGGGCCGCCAGGTCGGGGCGCGCGGAGAGCGTGTCGGCGGCGTCCACCGGCGCGTACACCCGCGCAGCGTGCCGCGTCGCCAGCGAAGCGGCGAGGTGGCCCCCGGCGGAGAAGCCCATCGCCGCCACGCGCGCCGGATCGATCCCGAACTCACGGGCCCCGGACCGGATCACCCGGATGGCGCGCTGCGCGTCCTGCAGCGGCACGTCCGGGCCGCGCGTCCAGCCCTCCGCCGGCAGCCGGTAGCGCAGCACGAAGGCGGTCACACCGGCGTCGTTCAGCGGCCGCGCCGTCTCGAAGCCCTCCTTGTCGATCACCACGCGGATGTAGCCGCCCCCGGGGATGAGCAGCACCGCCGCTCCGTTCGGCCGCGCCGGCCGAAACACCGTTAGCGTCGGGCTCGCGACGCCGGTGGCGGCGCGGTCGCGGTAGCTCGGGTCCTTGCTGCGCTCAGTGATCACCTGCCGCGGCAGCGCAGCGGGCGCGCCCGGCGGGCGTCCCGGCCACAGAGGCACGACCTCCGTGGGGTCCGGCATCGGCCTCCTGGCCGTCTCGGCGCGAGCCGCGCCCGCCAACCCTGCAGCCGCCAGGGCGGCCCCCAAGGCCTGCCTGCGGTTCGCGCTCATAGGCGCCGGCCGGTGCTGTCCAGGTGTTCGATCAGCACGCCCATGTTCTGGATGTACGTGCCCGTAGAGATGCCCGTTACCGGATTGTCCGTGGGATAGGGCGAGGTGTCGCTCGCGTCCCCCACGTGCGTGGTCGAGTAGTCGCCGGGGGGCGGCGTCTTCGGGCCGGGACCGCGATAGGGATTGCTGGTCGAGCGCAGCGGCGTCGGCCACCAGCCCTGCGCGTTCAGCGCGCGGATCAGCTCGGCGGCCCGCGTCGCCGTTTCCGGCGAAGCGGCGTCTTCGGTGCGGCTGCTGTTGAGGTCCGACGTCTGGATGTCCGCGTTCGCGAAATAGCGGGGGAGGGGGACCAGCCCCGTCCTCTTGAGCGGCGAGTCCCGCGACACTTGCACGGGATCGGACGTACGCAGGCGCTCGTAACGCCGACGCAGGCTCTCGATGTTGACCGCCCGATAGGCGGAGTAGTGGCCGAGCGTCTTCTCCGGGCTGTAGTCCACGTAGTACTCGCCGTTGACCACGTTCGAGCCGCGCCGGTGCACGTACATCGGCCGGTTGGTGCCGATCTCGATGAAGGTCGGATGCGTGCGGTTGCCCACCCGCGCCGGCAGCTTCACCTGCTCCAGCCACGCCAGGGCCTCCGGGATGCGCGCCAGGAACTTCGTGTCGCCGGTGAGCTCGTAGAAGTTCATGAGCTGGTCGAGGTTCGCGGCCGTCGTGTGCGTGACCAGCGCCTTCGGCTCGTAGCTGCGCGCGCCGGCGGGCTGCAGGTCGAGCGTGTACTGCAGCCCCCAGCCGGGCTGCGGCTGGCCCTGATGCGTGACGATGAAGGAGTTCATCGCGCGGATCAGCGCGTCGTCCACGCGCTCGCGCAGCTTCGCGTCCGGCAGCGACTGCCGCACCATGACGAGGAACTTGATGTTCTCGCCGGCGACGTCGTCGTTGAAGGTGATGTAGCGCGTGTAGTCCGGCTTCCCGTCCTTCATGTCCTTGACGCGCAGCGGCCACCGCTGCGGCCAGCCGCCGATCGGGTACTGGCTGTCGAGGACGAACGCGATCGCCTTGTCGAGGGCGGGCTTGTACCGGGCCTCCTTCTTCTCGAGGTACAGCCGCAGCAGGAACTGCATGGCCTCCGACGTGCCCGCGTCGTCGAAGGTGCCGTTCTTCCAGTTGTGCTGGAATTCCTCCATGCGCCAGGCGTTGGCCCCGTAGGTGTCGTACCAGCTCTGCAGCGACTTCGGCCCGGCGAAGTCGATGATGTAGTTCCAGCCGCCGGACGGGTCCTGCCCCTTGATCAGCGCGTCGGCCGCGGCCTGTGCGGCCCGGTAGTAATACTCCTCGCCGGTGGCGTGGTAGGCGTCGAGGAACAGGTGCCCCATGGTGCCGGTGCCCGGCGGCTGCACCCAAACCATCGTGGGCTTCGCCTCCAGCTCGCCCCAGCGGCGCGACATGTCCGGCAGGTACGACCAGAGGTAGCCGCCGCGGTAGGCGACCTTCTCCACCATGAACTGCGTGGCGCGCTTCATCGCCTGCAGCGTCTCGGCGCGCGTGGGCGTCTGCGCCGCGGCCATCGGCGCCGCCGTCAGCGACGCTGCGGCGAGGGCCGCGGCCACGAGGTTGCGTCTGGAGATCATGCGGCGGCTCCTCAGGTGCCGGGTTGGACGTAGGGGACCTTGGCGAACAGGCGCCGCTCGGCGCCGCGCGGGTCGTCTTGCATGCGCGGGGGCACGTCGAAGATCATCGTCCGCCGCCGGGGCAGGGTGTAGCGGTCCCAGCGCGGCAGGCGGCGGTGGTTGGGATCGCCGGTGCGGGCGAAAGCGAGGAACGCCTCGGTCATGGCGTCAGCGACCGCACGCGCGCCCGGGCTCGTGCCGGTGACCTCGCCGGCGGCGGCGAGGTTGTTGAACACCAGCGGGATGTCGAGCGTGTGGTGCGCGCGGAACTTGCCGCCCTCGCGTGGCGAGCCCCAGTCCAACTGGTAGACCCAGGCCGGCGAGCCCTGCTTCGCGCGCTCCTCCGCCTCGATCACCGCGGCGCGCCACGAGCGGGCGGCGGTCGTGGCCGAGAACAGCACCTCGCTCGCCGTGTACTGCGGGTAGAACCGCCGGTACTCGGCGATCACCGTCTCCGGCAGGATGTCTACGCGCATGTTGGCGAAGGTCAGCTTCGCCGGCAGCTGGTCCCACGTGACCGTGAAGTTGGTCGGGTCGTTCCCGAGGAAGGCGCGCGTCTCGTCGTGGGTGTTGCCGATGATCATCGGGATGCGCGCCGACTGCGGCGGCGCGTCGGGATAGAACGGGTGACGCCGGAGCGAGCGCTCGTCGAGCACCGGCCCGAAGTAGATCCCGCCGAAGCCGAGCACCGGGTCCTCCGCCGCGAGCCCTTCGACGAGCCGCTCCGCGGGAAGGCGGCGAAGCTCGCCCAGCTGATCAGGCCGGAGCTTCAGCGCATTGAGCCAGGCGAGCGTCCGCCGTGTGGCGTTCAGGGGTCCCGACGCGGTGACCTGCTGGCCGCTCATGGTGGCGGCGCGGTGGAACAGCCCCGCGAACACCGGCATCGCCATCATGGTCGCGATTTTCGCGCCGCCGCCGGACTGGCCGAAGACCATGACCTTGCGCGGGTCGCCGCCGAACTCGGCGATGTTGTCGCGGACCCACTGCAGCGCCAGCAGCAGGTCGAGTTGCCCGGCATTGCCGGAGTCGGCGAAGAACTCGGGCGCGCCGAGCCGCGCCAGGTAGGCGTATCCGAAGACGTTCAGCCGGTGGTTCACCGTCACCACCACGACGTCGCCGCGCCGCGCCAGATTCGCCCCGTCGGTGAGTGGGCTCGAGCCGGAGCCCGTCGCGTAGGCCCCGCCGTGTATGTAGACCATCACCGGCCGCCGCCGCCCGTCGCGCAGCCCCGGCGTCCACACGTTGAGGAACAGGCAGTCCTCGCTCTGGTTCGGCTCGCTCGAACGCTGCGGCGAGGCGGGGCCGTACTCGAGCGCGTCGCGCACCTCGCGCCAGGGAAGCGGCGCGGCCGGCGGCCGGAAGCGCCGCTCGCTGGTGTTCCCGCCATACCGGATTCCGCGGAATACGCTGACACCGGTGTCATCATAGCCCCTGACGCGTCCGGCGGTGGTGCGTGCGACGGGAGCGGCGGCTTCGGCGGCGAACACGCGGCCGGCGAAGGCTCCGGCGGCGAGCGAGCCGAGAACGACCTCCCGCCGTCCGACGCCGTCCCGGGGGGATGTTGAACCCATGTCGGCTCCGCGACGCGTACTCACCGGCGCATGGGAGGACGCGCGCGGCTCCGCGTCAAGGCGACCGCTGCGCGCGGGCGCCGGCAGGATACCGGGATGCGACGTCGGCCCGCAGCGCGTCGCACAGGCGGACCTGCTCGCGCAGGAAGGCGGTCTCGGCCGCCGTGAAGCGCCGGAAGCGCGGGAGCATCTCGCGGGCGACGTCCGCACGCGCCGCGGCGAAGCTCCGCCGGTCCACCTCGCGCGCGGTCTCGAGCCGGTAAAATGCCCGCCGCACGCCGTCGTCGTAAAACAGGTTGGGCGGCAGGAAGCGCGGGCCGTGCAGCGGTCGGAGCCATCCGGAGCGGTCCTCCCGCGCCAGGATCACGTCGGCGTCCAGGTCCGGCTCCGTCTTGAGGAAACTCGCCACGTCGCAGAGAGCGAGGGCACGGGGCCACCCCTCCGCGCGGGCGACCTCGAACGCCTGCAGGGGCGCGTCCGCCACTGCGGCGGACGCGGCGAGGCCGAGCAGGACTGCGACGGCGGCGCTGCGCATGCATCGACTGTCCTCCCCTGCGGCACCGGCGGCAAGGGCTCAGCCCCGTCGCCCGGAGGCCCAGAGGTCCAAGGCCTCCCGCAAACCCGCGAAGGGCAGGGGACCGCGCGCCAGCACCGCCTGATGGAAGCCGGCAAGGTCGAAGCGGGATCCGAGCGCCGCCCGGGCCGACCGCCGCATGCGCAGCAGCTCGGCGGTCGCCAGCGCCTGCCCCGCCGCCGCGCCGGGCTGCATGAACATGCGATCGACGTCTTCCTCGAGCGTGATGAAGGCGACGGGGTCGCCCTGCAGCTCACGCAACTCGGCAATCGCGCGTTCGCGGCTCCAGCCCTCCACATGGATGCCGGTGTCGACCACGAGCCGCCCCACCCGAAAGAGCATCCATTGCAGGTAGCCGATCCGGCCGAGCGGATCGTCCTCGAACAGCCCCAGCTCTTCCGCCAGCTGCTCGGCGTAGGTGGCCCAGCCCTCCGAGTAGCCGGGCGCGTACCGCGCCAGCGCGCGATGCGCCGGCCGCCGAGCGAGCCCGGTTTGCAGGAGGTGGCCGGGCAGCAGCTCGTGATGCACCACGCTGCGCAGCGTCCAGCGCGGGCGCCGCCGGATCTCACGCAGGTCGACGTAGTAGGCGCCGTCGACCCGCTCGCCGCCCCGCCCCCGCGCCTCGTCCGCAGGAGGGATGCGCCGCACCTCGGCGGCCACGTCTCGGGCGCCGTGGAAGGCCCGCGGCAGCCGCGCCCGCGCGATGTCGAGCCAGCCGTTCATGTCCGCCAAAGCCCCGGCCTTGCCCGCGTCGTCAGCGCGGTAGAGCCAGCGCGTATCGCCGGCGAGGGCGCGGAGCCGCTCGGCCACTCCGCCCCGGTGGAGGCCCTGCGCCTGCAGCAGGCTGTCGGCCTGCGCCTGCAGGTCGCGCGTCCACGCGAGCCCCAGCCGCCGCGCCTCGCTAGGCCGCACGGGCATGCCCCCCGCCGCGCTGAGGCTGAGCGCGTAGTAGGCGTCGCCGTCGCGCAGGCGCCGCACCGAGCCGTCGGCGCGAGCGCGCTCGCGCAGCGCCTTCAGGGCGTTCGCCTGTCGCTCCAGGGCGGCGGCCAGCTCGGGCCGCGCGATAGCCGCCCGGGTGGTGCGGACCTGGGCGATCGTCCGGTCGAGCAGCATCCTCGGGGGCACGACTCCTCTTGCGGCGTCGAGGCGCATCTGTTCGGTCTCGCTGTCCAGCTGCTCGACCGTCGCTGCGACGTCCGCCTCTGCGGCGGCGCGCAGGTGGGCGCCGGCCCGCGGATGCACGACATAGGGCGAGACGGCGCCGTCGATCCGCCCGAACGGGAACAGCTGCCGGAGCGCCGCCTCCGTCTCGAGGCCCGAGACCGCGGCCGCGCGCTCGATCATGCCTTCGGCGGAGAGCGCCGCGGACCGCAGCCCGTGGATCCTGGAGAGCAGGTGGCTGGTGGTAGCCGGACTCCGACCCTGCGGCGCCCCCGCCTCGTCGAGGAGCGCGCGAAGCGCGGCGTCCCTGCCGTCGGCTCCGGCCGCCGCCGGCGGGCTCACGAGCATTCCGGCCCCCGCCGTCAGGACATGGCGGCGCTGAAATCCTTGCATCCTGCCGTCTTCGCAGAAGCCGCGCCTGCTCGGCAACGCAGCACCGGGAAGCAGCGGCGCATCTCCTGGCCTGTCTTGCTTGTCCCCTTCTGGCCAGGAGCGGACCTACGCGCCTCTAGGCGCGGAATGGCAGCGGGCAGCCAAAAAGCTGTACGCTCAATTGTAGGCGGGGCCCAGAGACGGCTCGGACCCTCAGCAAAAACAGCACCCTAGCAGAAGAAGTGGCGGAGACGGAGGGTGCCAATCCCTCCTGAATTGCAAGGGGAAATAGACCAAAACCCCGAGTGACCCTCAATTCTACCCTCAAATCGAATCGCCATCTGTTCACGGCGGCTGGACCGGTTCAGGCTGTTTCAACCGGGTTCAGAAGGGGAGAAGGACATGAAGATCGTCATTGGCGCCGCCGCGTTCACCGCAGCAGCCATCGGCTTCGCGGTCTCCGCGGCGGCCGAGACCCAGGCTCCAGCCGCAGCCCCCGCTCAGCAGCAGCCGGCGGCAGTCTCTGCGCAGCGGGCGCCAACTGCGGCGCCAGCGATGCAGCACGCCCCGGGGATGAGCCACCAGGAGATGATGCAAGGGAAGGGAGCGCCCAGCGCGCAGGCGTCGGGCTGCGGATGTCCCTGCTGCAAGGGAATGATGCAGCAGGGCGCAGCCAAGGCATCCTGACCGCGCAGCTCGGCGCCTCGGGCTGCCGCGTTACGCGTGGTGAACGAACACCCGAGTGCCGCCGTCCTGCAGCAGCAGCAGCGTGTCGTAAGGCTCGCTCTCTCCCGTCGGGCTCTCCATGCCGGGCGACCCGAGCGGCATTCCCGGCACGGTGATACCGAGCGCCTTCGGCTTCTCCGCCAAGAGGCGGTCTACATCCGCCGGTGGAACGTGCCCCTCGACCACGTACCCGCCGACGACGCCGGTGTGGCAGGAGGAGAGGGGAAACGGCACACCGTGCTTCTGGCGAATGGGCGCCAGGTCCTCCAGCTCGACCACGCGGGTGGGATACCCGGCGCGGGTCATATGTGTGACCCAGCCCTTGCAGCACCCGCACGACGGCGTCTTGTAGATGACGAGCTCCGGCCGCGGCGCGATGGGTCGCTGCGCCTGCGCCTTCGCGACAGGAGCACGATCGCAGCCCGCCAGCGCGGCGGTCACCGCTGCGGCTGAACCGACGAGTAGAGATCGCCGGTGAATGGCGGACCCTGGTCCGGATAGACGTTGCGTCATCCCGTTCTCATCCTATTCCGCGGCTCACCACGCGAGGTGGTGAATGCCGTCCGGTCCCATGGACCCTCCGAGAAATCCGTTCAGCCCGACGGCGACCCCGGTGAGGAGCAGGAGTGCGCGGTAGCCCGCTCGACCTCGCCAGCCTTCGCCGGCGGCGAAGCGTTCGCGCGCCCACCAGGTCGCCAGCGCCAGCACCGGAATTATGGTGCCGATCAGCCGGTGCGAGCGGTGGATCCAGTCGTCGTGGGCGAGATCAAACCCCATCGCGAGCCAGCCCAGGCCCGCCGCCGCTACGGCGGTGACCGCGCCGAAGGCGATCAGCACGCGCGTGGCCGACGCGACCACCGGCTTGCGCCGCACCATCGACCAGACCTCAAGCAGCAGCGCGACCGCCAGGAGCGCGATCGGGAAATGGACCACGAGCGTGTGCCAGCGTCCGAGCCAGTCGGAGAGACGCTCGATGAACCCCATTCGGGCCCGACGTTCCGCAGGTGTGAGGTCGAGGGCCGGGTCTACGGCCATCTCTGCCATGTGGCCGCCGGCCATGTGGCCCTGCGGCATTGGCATGGCGTGAACGGGCGCGGGCACCTCCGCAGTCGCTTGAGCCTGCGCGCGGGCCGCCTTCGCCGCCGCTGCCTCGCGGGCGGCGGCGGCGGCCTGCCTGCGATGCTCCTCGTGGGTGCTCCCGGGGGTGCCGGCGGTCACCACCGCCAGCATGCCGATGAGCGCCATCCAGATCCGGCCGCTGCGCGGCATCCGCATTCTCCTGTCTCGTCGGGTCATACGCGCCCGAGGCCACGAACCCGCAGAGGTCGCAGCCCCCCACGTGCGGGAATGGCCGGCGACGCACGTATGCTAGGGGGAACAGGAAGCGAGCACACGATGTCTCACGATCTCGACGACAGGCTGCGCCGGCTCGCGGTCTCCCCGCCGGACCGCGATCTCGACCTCCTCGAACCGGCCGTTTGGAGCCGCGTGTCCGCTCGTCGCGCCGAGCGCGCCGAAGCGGCCGCGGTGCGACCGTTCGCGGCAGCCGGCGTCGCGGGAGCCCTCGTGTTCGGGCTCGTCGCCGGCGGTCTGAGCCTCCAGCCGTCGGAGTCCTCCGAACTCGCCGTCTTCTCGCCGCACGCGGCGCTGGCCCCGTCCACGCTGCTCGGAGGCTGACGTTGAGGCCCGGGCTGCGCAACGTACTCGTCACTGTGGTGCTGGCGGTGGCGGCGGGCGTGGCCGGCGCGTGGGCGGGCGTCCGGTACTTCGCCGACGACGGCCATCACGCGGCGCCGCTGCATGCGCTGCTGCACGACGAACTCGATCTCACCCCCGCGCAGGAGCGCAAGCTGGAGGCCGCGGAAGCGCGCTTCGCCGAGCGCCGCGAGGCGCTCGAGGCGGAGATCCGCAAAGCGAACGCCGAACTCGCGCAAGCTATCCGCATCAGCGACCGCTACGGGCCGGAGGTGCAGGCGGCCGTCGAGCACTTCCACACGGCGATGGGGGACCTCCAGAAGGAGACGATCCTCCACGTCTTCGAGATGCGGGCGATGCTCACGCCCGAGCAGGCGGCCGAATTCGACGAGAAGGTCTCCCGCGCCCTGACGCAAGAGGCGGGGTGACCGCCGCTCCCGAGGTCGAGGATCGAGAGCTCGTCGCCCGGTCCCTCGCCGGGGATCAGCGCGCGTTCTCCCTGCTGCTGGCGCGGTACAAGGAGCCGGTCTACCGACTGATCCGTCGGTACGTGGGGTCTTCGGACGACGCCTACGACCTGCTCCAGCAGACCTTCGTCTCCGCGTGGACGTCGCTCGGCCGCTACGACCGGGCGCGGCCCTTCGCGGCCTGGGTGCGAACGATAGCGCTGAACAAGTGCCGCGACTGGAGCCGGCGCTCGGCCGTGCGGCGACTCTTCGTGACGCCGCCGCGAAAGGACGAGGTGCTGGAGGCTGCGCCGGATCCGCAGCGCGGCGCCGAGGCCGGCATGGTCGCAAACGAGGACGAAGACGAACTCGCCCGCGAGCTGGCGCGGCTGCCGGCGGGCCTCAAGGAGCCGCTGTTGCTGACCGTCCTCGAAGGTCTCTCGCAGGCCGAGGCGGGGGAGGTGCTCGGCCTGAGCGCCAAGGCGGTGGAAAGCCGTGTCTACCGCGCCCGCAAGGTGCTCGCGGACCGCTTGGGACGACGTCCGCGATCGCCGTCATGAGCGAACGCGGATGTTCGCGAGGGGTCCGGCGGCCCCTTGCGTATAGGTGGGTGAACCGGCGTTTTCCTGCCCCCGCTCACCCCGCTTGACCTTCCCACGGTGGGAAGCCCCATGTCTTCCCGCACGATGGATACAGGACCTCTTCGCATGCGTAGTCGCTCCGCGCCGGCTCTGGC
Source organism: Caulobacteraceae bacterium (assembly GCA_036386655.1). Taxonomy (GTDB): domain Bacteria; phylum Pseudomonadota; class Alphaproteobacteria; order Caulobacterales; family Caulobacteraceae; genus JAHWJX01. The sequence goes on from DASVVG010000037.1 coordinate 22,973, forward strand.
TCGCCGAGACCTGCTGAAAGGCGCCGCGCTCCTCGGCGGGGGCGCCGCCGTGAGCGCCCTGCTGCCGGCATGGGCGCGAAGCGCCACCCAGGGCGTCGGTCCGACGTTGCCCACGCTCTCTGGCGAGGACATCCGCCTCACCATCGGCCACACGGCGCTCAGCGTGAACGGCCGCCGCGGGCACGCGGTGGCGATCAACGGCACGGTTCCGGGGCCGCTGATCCGCCTGAAGCAGGGTCAGAATGTGCGCCTGTCGGTGACCAACACGCTGGACGAGGACACCTCGATCCACTGGCACGGTCTGCTCGTGCCGTTCCAGATGGACGGCGTTCCCGGCGTGAGCTTCCCCGGCATCCGGCCGGGCGAGACCTTCGTCTACGAGTTCCCGGTCATCCAATACGGCACCTACTGGTACCACAGCCACTCGGGGCTGCAGGAACAGCAGGGCCACTACGCGCCGATCATCATCGATCCGGCCGGGCCTGACCCGGTCTCCTCCGACCGCGAGCACGTGATCGTGCTGTCCGACTGGACCTTCAAGCACCCGCACGAGGTGGCGCGGATGCTCAAGCAGCAGGGCGGCGTCTTCAACTACCAGCGGCAGACGATCGCGGGGCTGCTGGCCGGGAAGGACCAGACGCTGCAGGAGCGGATGCAGTGGGCCGAGATGCTCATGGATCCGACCGACATCTCGGACGTCACGGGCGCCGTCATGAGCTTCCTGGTCAACGGCCACGGGCCGCAGGACAACTGGACGGGGCTGTTCACACCGGGCGAGCGCGTACGCCTCCGCTTCATCAACGCGGCCGCGCAGATGATCTTCAACGTCCGTATTCCGGGCCTGCGCATGACGGTCGTGCAGGCGGACGGCCAGCACGTGCGCCCCGTGACGGTCGACGAGTTCCAGATCGGGAACGCGGAGACGTACGACGTCATCGTGCAGCCGACTGAGGACAGGGCCTATACCCTGGTTTCCGAGGCGATCGACCGGTCAGGCATGGGCCGGGCCACGCTCGCGCCCAGGGCGGGGATGAGCGCGCCCGTGCCGCCCCTTCGCGAGCGCCCGCTGCTGACGATGCGGGACATGGGCATGGGCATGAGCGCCCACGCGGCGGGCGGCACGGCGGGGATGGATCACGCCTCCATGCCGGGCATGGACCACGCGGCCGGATCGGCAGGCGCGGCGGCTGCGCCGCCGGGAATGGCGCCGCCCCGGGTTCGCGGGTCCGACGTCATGGCCGACATGCCCGGCATGGACATGAACATGCGCGATCCCAAGAACGCGCCGCAGATCAAGATGGGGCCGGGCGTGCAGATGATCGCGCCCATG
>DASVVG010000038.1:0-25057 GCA_036386655.1 Caulobacteraceae bacterium
GAGAACTCGCGCAGGGCCCACACCATCGCGTCCAGCGGGTTGGTGATGCAGATGACGAAGGCCTTCGGCGCGTGTTGGCGGATGCCTTCGCCCACCGCCTTCATCACCTTGAGGTTGATGCCCAGCAGGTCGTCCCGGCTCATGCCCGGCTTGCGCGGCACCCCGGCGGTGACGATGCACACCTCGGCGCCGGCGATCGGCGCGTAGTCGCTGGCGCCGACCAGCTTACTGTCCTTGCCGAAGACGGTGCTGCCCTGGGCGATGTCGAGCGCCTTGCCCTGCGGCGTGCCCTCCGCGATGTCGAACAGGACGACGTCGCCCAGCTCCTCCCGTGCGCACACGTGGGCCAGGGTGCCGCCGATCATGCCGGCGCCGATGAGAGCGATCTTGGCGCGAGCCATCCAGGGCCTCCGCAGGTGAAAATCAGGTGCGGGGCGGTCTAGACGGCGGGGCGGACGCGGGCAAGGCGCAGCCTCACCCGCGCCTAGTCACCAGGCGGGGGGACGCTTGCCGGCCCAGTGCAGGTAGCGGTCCCCGAACCAGCGCGGCGGGCTCGCCAGCGGCGGCGGAGGCGGCGGCGGTCCATGGAACTGCGCGCCGGCGCCCTCGGCGTGATGCCGCTCGAACAGGAACACGTGGGGACCTTGCGGCCCCGGACCGTGCATCGGGCCCGCCTGGTGCATGGGGCCGCCCTCGTGCGGCGGAAGCGGGTGGTGGAACGGCGCGTGGTGCGGGCCTTCCGGCAGCGGCGGCTCCACGACCGGAGGCGGGGGCGGTACATGGACCGGCGGCGGCGGAGGGATCACGAGCGGCGCCGGCGGTTCGAGGCCGGCGCCCGTGGTGCCCGTCGCCGGGCCGCGATGAGCGTAGGTCTCGCCGCCGAACGGCGTCTGGCCGTCTCCGCAGAGCACCCGGACCCAGCGGTAGCCGTCGGCGGAGGCGCCCGGCTGCGCCGTCGCGCCGGGCTCCGAGTAGCTCCACACGGCTTCCGGGCCGTGCCCGCGCTTCAGGGTCCATACGCCGGGGCCGGAGACCGGAGCCGCCGGACCGTCGCCCCGGACGCGGGCGTAGCAGGCGCCGGGTTCGGCATCGGGCGGGAAGTCGGGTAGGGCGGGAGCCTCCGGACCCTGGGGCTGGGCCAGCGCGGCGCACGGCAGGCCCAGGACGACCGCGGCGGCGGAGAGGACCCAGAAACGCTTCGACATAGGCTCACCCTGGAAGATCGGTGCAGGCCGGAATGCCTGACTGCAACGCCAAGTTCCTGCTCACCCGGAGCGGCGTCAAGCAGAGGACCCAGATGCGCGAGTAATCTCCCAGATGTTCGCCCGGCGAAAGAACTCACCGCCAAGTAATTCGCCCAGCGGGCGACTTCCCGGGCCGGTCGCCGGACTGGACAAGCCCGTTCCGGTGGGCCACCTCGGCGGCCCTTACACCGGAGCCCAGGATCTCATGACCCGTGCAGTCGTCGGGGCGCAGGCCGCGCTCGCTTCCCTCTCCGGCTGGCGGGCTGCGGAGGGCCGGGACGCTTTGGTGAAGACCTTCCAGTTCAGGGACTTCAACGCCGCCTTCGGGTTCATGTCCCGGGTGGCCATGGTGGCGGAGAAGCTGGACCACCACCCCGAGTGGTCGAACGTCTACGGGCGGGTGGAGGTGCTGCTGACCACCCACGACGCCGGGGGCGTGACGGAGCTGGACCTGCGCCTGGCCCGGTTCATGGACGAGGCCGCGGTCAGTTGACCAGGATCGTGCCCAGCAGGAGCTTGGCGCCCGGCTTCCCGAGCACCCGATCCGTTTCGCGCTGCAGCTGCACCGACAGGCGGTCTGCGTCAGGGGCGACACCGGGCCCCAAGGTCCGCGCATAGCTCTGCACGGCGGTGACATAGGCGTCGCGCAGGCGTGGCGTCAGCGCCTGGGCGCGGGCGCGGAGCGCGTCGTCCTTCACGTCGAGGCCGGTCTCCACCGACAGCACGCCGCGGCGGCCGTCGGGGCGGAAGGCGATCGCCGCCAGCGGCGGCATCTGAACGAAGGTCAGGCCGCCACCCTTCTTCCGCTCTGCCCCGACGGCCGGTGCGGCCAAGAGCGCGGCGCTCAACAGGATTGCGGCGGCGAAGCGGCGGATCATGAGGGCTCCCTACGCGAGAGGCCCTAGCAGGTCGTGGTTTACGGGCCGTTTACTCCTCGACCGGCCGTTAAACTCAATCTTTCAGTTTTCCGCTCAGTATCTCCGGGATTCTCGAGGGGAGCTGGATGTTCGGTCGTTCACTGACGACCCGTCTCGTAGGCGTTATCGCGACCGTGACCGGCGCCTGCGTCGTCATGGTCGCGACCGCCGTGGGCTGGGCGTCGTACCAGAACGAGGAGCGCCACGCCGTCATGGAGGCGCGCGCGAGCTCCGTCTTCCTCTCCACCATCATGAGCGAGCAGATCGCCCGCGCGCCCGGCCAAGACGCACGAACGGGCGACCTGACCATGCTCCTGGACGACGTGCCCGCCCGCCTCGGCCGGACCATCCTCGATCCCGCGCAGCAGTTCGCCCTCGTTTCCCCTTCGGGCACGATCGTCGCCTCCAACGACGCCGCGTTGCTTCAGAAGTCGAGCGCCGCCCTGGCCCTGGACGGGGAAGCGAAGGGAGCGCTGTCGCGGGGAGAGCCAGCCATCACGCACTGGCGCGGAGCCTCGGCCCTGGTGGTCTCCAAGGACCTCACGTTCGCCGGAATAGACGGGCGCTGGAAGCTCTACGTCGCCAGCCCCACCGTCGTCGCCCTGGCCAACGCCCGCAACATGGCGCTCTCGGCGCTGCTCTTCGGCTGCGTCTCGATCGTGCTGGCGATGCTGATCGCCTGGCGCGTCGGCAGGGCGCTGTCCAAGCCGGTCGTCGAAATGGCGCAGACGATGCGGCGGATGGCCGACGGCGACCTGGACGTTCGCACGCCGGCGGCCCGCGCCACCAGCGAAGTCGAGGGCATGTCCCAGGCGCTGGAAGCCTTCCGCGCCAACGCCCGCGACCTCCTCGAGGCCGAGACCGCGCGCCGGGCCGCGGAGAAGGCCGCCCGCGACCGCAGCGAATTCCTGGCCGTGATGAGCCACGAGATCCGCACGCCCATGAACGGCGTGCTCGGCATGGCCGACGCGCTCGGCCACACCGACCTCGATCCCGGCCAGCGGGAGATGCTCGGCATCCTCAACACCTCGGGCTCCACGCTGCTGGCGCTGCTCAACGATATTCTCGACTACTCGAAGATCGAGGCGGGTCGCATCGAACTGGAGGCCATCCCGCTCGACATCTCGAGGATCGTACAGGAGGTGGCGGAGCTGTTCCGGCCTCAGGCCCAAGGCAAGGGCCTGGCGCTGACGGCCGTCGTCCCGCCGGAGGCGCCGATCTGCCTCGGCGACCCGGCGCGCGTGCGCCAAATCCTGCACAACCTGGTCGCCAACGCCGTCAAGTTCACGCACGAGGGATCGATCAGGGTCGCCGTGGGGGTCCGCCCCGACGGGGGCGAGGCCACCGAGCTCCTCGTCGAAGTGGCGGACACCGGCATCGGCATCTCGCCGGAAGTCCAGTCTCGCTTGTTCCAGAAGTTCGTCCAGGGCGACGCCTCCACCACCCGCGCCTACGGCGGCACGGGCCTGGGCCTCGCCATCTCGCGCGAGCTCGCCCAACTGATGGGCGGCGACATCACGGTGCGCAGCCGCCCCGGACACGGCGCCGCCTTCACCTTCCGTGTGAAGCTTCCCCACGCCGAAGCGGCGCCCGCGGCCGAAGCCGCCGGTCAGCCCGCCGCAGACGAGGCTCCGTCGCTGTCGTCGCTGCGCATCCTGGCCGCCGAGGACAACCCCAACAACCGGCAGGTCCTGCAGATCATGCTCGACATGGTGGGCGCGCAGGTGACGTTCGCTGAAAACGGCGAGGAAGCCGTGCGCCAGTGGTCGCAGCGGTCCTTCGACGTGATCCTGATGGACGTGCAGATGCCCCTCATGGACGGGATGGAAGCCACCCGTGAGATCCGCGCCCGCGAGCGGGCCGAGGGCCGTCCGCGCGTGCCGATCATCGGGGTCACCGCCAACGCCATGCCCCACCACGTGACCGCCTGCGCCGAAGCGGGCATGGACGCGCACGTGAGCAAGCCGATCCGCCCCGCCGCGCTCGTGGAGGCGCTGTCCGACGCGCTGAGCGGTGCGCGGCACAGGGACGCCCCGGCCGCCGACGTAGCCTAGCGGCGCCGGGCGGTCGGTCGCCCGACTGTTGATCGCTGTTTCCGAAGCTGAGCGCCCGCAGCGCCCGTCGCTCAGGCGCTGGCGGCCTGCGCCTCGCCGGACCCGGTCTCCGCCTGCGCGGCGGCGAGGGCTTCCTGCATGGCGGCGAACAGGGCGGTCACGTCCACGGGCTTCCCCAGGTGGTTGTCGGCGCCCGCGGCTCGGGAGGCGGAGAGGTCCTCCGGCCGGACGTTGGCGCTCACCACGATGATCGGCGTGCGCTGCCCGCCCCGGCTGCTCTCGTAGGCGCGGATCTCCCGGGTGGCCGTGTAGCCGTCCATGACGGGCATCTGCAGGTCCATCAGCACGACGTCGAAACTCTGCTGCTGGAACGCCTGCACGCCTTCGAGTCCGTTCTCGGCCCACGTCAGGTCGGCCTGGATCATGTTCAGGATGCACGAGATGACCTTGCGGTTGATCTCGTTGTCCTCGACCAGCAGGACCCGAAGCGGCGTCTGTTGCTCGTCGGCCGTATCCGCCGGCTGATCGGGAAGCTCGGTCATGGTCGTGGCACTCAGGAACTGGCGCTCACAGCAATACCGGGGACAAGTTGACCCTGCGTTACCCCGCGCCCGGGCGGCGGGCACGAAAAAGCCCGCCGGAGGTCCGGCGGGCTCGTCGTCTCAAACTCAGGTGGGCCGTCTAGAACTTCCAGCGCAGGCCGGCCGAGAGCACGGTCATGTTGCCGTCGTGGCGGCCGCGCATCTGCACCGTCGTATCCGCGCCGGTGCCCGGGTAGAACACGGCGTTCTCGTAGATGCGGTCGCCCTGGAACGCGACGTAACCGAGCGCCAGGTCGAGCGACATCGCGGGGCTGATCGCCATCGACCCGCCGACGGCCGCCGTCCAGCGGTCGCTATCGGCGACACCCGGCTCACGGAGCGCATCGATCGTGGGGGTCGGCTCGTACCGAACGCCGGCGCGCACCGTCCACTGCGGGCTGATCGCGTAGTCCGCGCCCGCCGCCACCACGGTCGTGTCTTCGAAGTCCTGCGCGATCGCCGAGGTCGCGCCGCCGATGGTGACCCGCACCGCGTCGTACTCGCTCCAGCCCATGCGCTGGACCTGGCCGTTCAGGGTGAGCTGCGGCGTGATCTGGTAGCGGGCCGCGACCACCGCCGACCACGGGGTGCGGAAGGAGGTCTGGGCGGGCTGGCTGAAGTTCGCGCTGGCGAGAGGGCCCACCAGGCCGCTCAGCGTGAAGCGCCCGTCGTCCAGGTCGTGCTCCGTCGAGGAGCGGTAGCTGGCGCCGAGCGACAGGCGGTCGAGGTGCGCTTGCGCACCCACGGTCCAGCCGTAGTCCCAGGCGTCGCCGGCCTGCAGGCTCGAGCGACCGTCGGGGCCCATGAGGTTGGGGTAGGCGGCGTCAAGGAAGGCGTCGGTGTAGATCGCGCTCACGCCAGCGCCGACGTCGACCCAGTCGTTCACCCGCAGGGCGACGGTGCCCTGGAAGTTCGTAACCTCAATCTTGTTGGCGATGGTGTCGTAGCGGGCCCAGCTGTTGTCACCGAAGTCGTACTCGAGGTGGAAGGGGCGATGGACGGAGAGGCCCACCGTCAACTGGTCGCTCACCGGAAGGGCGACCGCGGCGTTGGGGATCACCTGATCGGCGGCTACATCGTCGGGGTCGCCGTCACCGCCGACGGGTGTCGTGACCCCGCCGGGGGCGAGCGGACGGGTGATGGTCGAGCCCTGGTCGGTGAAATCTACCGACATCAGCCGCCCGTGGGCACCGACGTAGAGTTCACGGCCGCTCCGGGCGATCGAGGCGGGGTTCCACCACAGCGAGTCGGCGCCGGTTTCGGCAGCCTCGCCGGAGTTGGCGCGACCCGCGCCCCTCACCGATTGTTCCTGCACGTAGAAGGCCCCGGCGAGCACGGCGCTCGGCGCGGCGACCAGCGCGGACGCCCCGGCGAGCGCGCCGAGCGAAACCCGCGAAAGGTCGAAAATGGATCTGCTCACCTGGTCCCTCCGGGTCCGAGATTGCGAGTTGTCCAGCGGCGGCGACGCGATCCGTCGCAGCCATTCCGGGCCCATTCCCGTTTTGAAGCGCAGCGGTGAAGACATGGTAAACGGCGGTAAATCACCGCCGGCCGCCGCCCCGGTTCAGCCGGCGAGCAGGGCCGGCTGAGGCGCGGGCGTCGCGGGGCGTCCCGCCGCCGCAGCGTCGTCCGCGCCGTCCTCGAGCGTGAGCACGGCCGGCACCCGCACCGTGAAGCAGGAGCCCTGGCCGAGCTCGCTGTCGACGGAGATGCCGCCGCCCATCAGCGCGCAGAGCTTCTGGCTGAGCGCGAGGCCCAGGCCCGTGCCGCCGTACTTGTTGGACGTGCCGGCGGTGGCCTGGCCGAAGTCCTGGAACAGCTTCGGCAGGTCAGCCTTGGCGATGCCGATGCCGGTGTCCTGCACGGAGATCTCGATCCAGTCGCCGGCGGCCTTCTCCTGGCGGCGGGCGGTCAGGGTGATCACGCCGTCCTGCGTGAACTTGGCGGCGTTGCTCAGCAGGTTGATGACGGCCTGGCGCAGCTTGGTCGCGTCGGTGCACACCGAACCCAGGTTCTCCGCGCCCTTCACCACCAGGCGGTTGCCGTTCTGGTCCAGCATCGGACGGACGGTGGCCACGACCTCCTCGATCAGGCCGCCGAGGTCGAATGTCTCGGCGGTGAGCTCGATGGTGTTGGACTCGATGCGGGACAGGTCGAGCACGTCGGTGACCAGCGCCAGCAGGTGGCGGCCGGCGGCGTTGATGCGGCGCAGGTCGGCCACCTTCTCTTCGTTCTCGGGCGCGGCTTCGCGCTCCTCGAGCAGCAGTTCGCTGTAGCCGATCACCGCGTTGAGCGGCGTGCGCAGTTCGTGGCTCATCTTGGCCAGGAAGATCGACCGGGCGCGGTTGGCCTTCTCGGCGAGGTCCTTCGCCTGGTGCAGGCGCACCGCGGTCACGCGATGGCGCTCGGCCTCCAGCTCCAGGTCCGACCGGAGCGCGATCATGCTCACGTAGTAGATGGCCATCCACGAGACGTAGACGGTGGCCGAGAAGATCGAGATCCAGCCGACGCTGGCCAGCTGCGGCAGCGCCACGATCTCGGGGAAGTGGTTTCCGTTCAGCACATAGGCGCCGAGGAAGCCCGCGATGTTCGCGGCGAACATCCCGATCACCAGGAACGGCCGGTCGGAGAGGTAGAAGAAGCCCAGCAGCAGGCTGACGATCAGCCACGGCAGGAAGGGCGAGCTCACGCCCCCGTAGTTGTACGAGCCGAATAGCGAGGCGAAGGCAAGGATCTCGACCGAGATCAGCGCCACCAGCTGCAGGTTCTTGGTGAACTTCAGCGCGAACGGGAGCGCCCAGAACGACCAGATCGCCACGATGATGGTCCAGCACGCCAAGCCGGGGTTCGGATCGGTCAGGTACAGGAAGACGCTGATCGACTGCGCCAGCAGCGGGCCGAACAGGTGGGTGAAGACGAAGTTGCGGGCGAGGCCGAGTTCGGAACGCTCACGCTTGGCCGCCTCGGGGACGAACCAGTCGATGAGTCGAAGAAGAAAGTTCCACATCGGCAGCCGCCCTGGCTGGCTGGCAGGGCCCCTTTGTTCAGGCTGCGAAATAGGCGCGCTCACCCCTTAAAAACTGGTGCATGGTGAAGCGCGCCTTGACGACTAACCCGATCTTAAGGCGCAGCTCCGACATTTGCCGCTGACTCCGGGATCGTCCCGGCGACTGCAGTTCAACAGACGAGGGTGAGCGCGAATTCTTGCGCTTCCTCTGGCGGGGCGGCTTACAGGTCATGACCAAATCACGGTCCGCGATGTCCTTCCTAGACCGGCTGATCGACTGGTTCATCCCGGCCGACATCGCCGCCGAGCGGGAGAGCCGCCAGCTCGCGCGCATGTTCCTGATCAGCCACCTCTGCGGGCCGTTCATCGGTAACGTGGTGCCGATCGGACTGCTCCTGCTGGATCCCACGCCGACCTGGCACATCGCCGTGCTGGCGGTTTCGATCACCTCGTTCTGGGTGTTCCCGTTCGTGCTGCGCGCGGTGGGCCGCTACAACCTGCTGGCCTTCGTTTCGATCCAGAACCTGATCTTCTGCATCTTCTGGAGCTGCTACATCGCCGGCGGCGTGACCTCGCCCACCCTGCCGTGGGTGCTCAACATCCCGCTGATCGCCTTCTTCTACCTCGGCCCGTCGCCCAAGCTGCGCGCCATGGTGTTCGCGCTGTTCGCGGCGAACCTCGCCGGCTTCTTCGCCCTCTACAGCTGGGGGCCGCCGGTCCCCCACGACGTCCCGCTCACCTCGCTGCAGGGCCTGGGGATCATCTCCACGCTCGGCGCGGCGGGCTACGTGACCATGATGGCGCTCTACTACGCCAAGATCCTCAGCTCGGGCGTGGAGCTCGAGACCGAGATGAAGGGCCACCTGGCCACCGCCGCGGAGCTGCGCCGGGCGGCCGCCGAGGCCGAACGCGCCGGCGTCGCAAAGACCGAGTTCCTGGCCAAGATGAGCCACGAACTGCGCACGCCGCTCAACGCCGTCATAGGCTACAGCCAGATGCTGCTCGAGGACGCCCAGGCCGAGGGCGACGCGTCGAGCGCCAAGGACCTCGAGAAGAGCCACGGCGCCGGCCACCACCTGCTGCGGCTGGTCAACGAGATTCTCGACCTCTCGAAGATCGAAGCCGGAAAGATGGAGCTCAGCGCCGAGGAAGTGGAGGTCTCCGGTTTCATGACGGAGACCGTCGAGAGCTACCGCACCGCGGCCGAAAACAACGGCAACCAACTCGCGCTCGAACTCGCACCGGACCTGGGGCGCATCGTGTGCGATGCCACCAAGTCTCGCCAGGCGATCTCGCAGCTGCTGAGCAACGCAGCAAAGTTCACCAAGGACGGCCGGATCACCGTTTCCGTCGAGCGACGCCGAGGGCGCGAGGCTGAGGAGATCGCCGTGGCCGTGCGCGACACCGGCATCGGCATTCCCGCCGAGATCCTGCCCAGCCTGTTCGAGAAGTTCAGCGTCGCCGAGGACGCGAGCACCAGCAAGTACGGCGGCACGGGCCTCGGCCTCGCGCTCAGCCTCAAGCTCAGCCGCCTCATGGGCGGCGACCTCACCGTCGAGAGCCGCGTGGGCGAAGGCAGCTGCTTCACCCTCGTGCTGCCGTGCACGCCTCCGGCCTCGGCGCAGCGGCGCAAGACGCCGGCCGAGGAAGAGGCCGAAGAGGCCGCCGTCGCGGCCGCCGCCGCCTGACCGCGACCTCAATCCAGGAACCCGCTCCGATGCCCAAGATCCTCCTCGTCGAAGACAACGAGATGAACCGGGACATGCTCACCCGGCGTCTCCAGCGTCACGGCTTCGAGGTGTGCTGCGCGCCCGACGGGCCGAGCGGCGTGCAGATGGCCGCGGACGAGCAGCCCGACCTCATCCTCATGGACGTGGCGCTCGGCGAGATGGACGGCTGGGAAGCGACCGAGTTGATCAAGGCGCGCCCGGCGACCACGGACATCCCCATCATCGCGCTGACCGCCCACGCGCTGGCCAGCGACCGTGAGAAGAGCGTGGAGGTCGGCTGCTCCGACTTCGACACCAAGCCGGTGGACCTGCCGCGGCTGCTGCAGAAGATCCACGCCTGTCTGGCGCGCGCCGCGGCCTGAGGCCTCCGGACTTCAGAATCCTTCGGGCGGTCGAGCTTTAAGTAAGTTGTTAAGCTTAACTGAGTATGTAATCCTCAGCGGCTGAATATTTGCGGTAGAGCAAAGAGTAGTTAACCCGCATCGCTTACAACGCTCCAGTGCCCTGTAGAATTTCGGGCTGGAGAGATTATGTCGAAAACGGCAAACAGCTATGTCCCGCCCGCCGCTCTTACGGGCAGCATGCGTGACTACCGCGTTCCCAAGGGGAGCGATCTTCTCACCCGGATCGAAGGCTTTTTCCGCTGGCAGGACCTGCGCCGCCAGCACGGCGTGTGGCCTTTCTCGCGCTCGACCGACGGCGGCCCGACCGCCGCGGCCAAGGTGCGCGACGACCTCGGCGGCCTGATGCAGGGCGTCAACTTCGGCTCGCAGGACTACCTCAGCCTGTCGTCGCACCCCGCCATCAAGCAGACCGCGCTGGACACCATCCGCGACTGGGGCGTGCACAGCGCCGGCTCGCCCGCGCTGGTCGGCAACACCAACCATTCGGTCCTGCTCGAGCGCAAGATCGCCGACTTCCTGAAGATGGAAGAGGCCATCCTGTTCCCCACCGGCTGGGCCGCCGGCTTCGGCGTGATCAAGGGCCTGGTCCGCTCGGCCGACCACATCGTGATGGACGCGCTCTCCCACACCTGCCTGCAGGAAGGCGCCCAGGCGTCGACCAAGAACGTCTACCTGTTCCGCCACAACGATCTGGAGCATTGCCGCCGCTGGCTGACCCAGATCCGCGCCAAGGACACGGAGAACGGCATCATGGTGGTGACGGAGGGCCTGTTCTCGATGGACTCGGACACGCCCGACATCCGCGCCATGCAGGAGCTCTGCAAGGAGTTCGGCGCGACCCTGATGGTCGACGTGGCCCACGACCTCGGCAACCTGGGCGAGGACGGCACCGGCCACATCGGCATGCAGGACATGCTGGGCGAGGTCGACCTGGTCATGGGCAGCTTCTCCAAGACTTTCGGTTCGAACGGCGGCTTCGTCGCCTGTAAGAACCGGGCCATCAAGGAGTACCTGCGGTTCTACAGCCCGCCGTGCACCTTCTCGAACGCGCTGTCCCCGTCGCAGGCCGCGACGGTCCTGAAGGCCTTCGAGATCGTGGAGTCGGAAGAGGGCCGCACGCTCCGCCGCAAAATGATGGACAACGTCCTCGACCTGCGGGCCCAGCTGGTGAAGGCCGGGTTCGAGATCTACGGCGATCCGTCGGCCATCGTCTGCGTGAAGATGGGCAACGAGGGCCTCGCGCGCCTCGTCAGCCGCCGCCTGCCGGCGCTCGGCCTGATCGCCAACCTGGTGGAGTTCCCCGCGGTGCCGAAGGGCCAGGCTCGCTTCCGCCTGCAGGTCATGGCCAACCACACGCCGCAGAACATCGCCACGGCGGTGCAGCTGCTGCGCGGCGCCTACAACGAGGCGCTGGTCGAGTACGAGTGGATGAACCAGTCCCAGGAGGAACAGGAGCTCCGGGCGATCGCCTGAAGCTCCACTCCCTGAGGGCGAACGAAAGAGGCCGCCCGGGGTGACCCGGGCGGCCTTCTCTTTCGTCCGATGCCCGAGAAAGGCCCGGGACGCCGGAGCCTCAGGCGGTTAGGCGCTGCCCCTGGTCCTCGCGGGCTTGCTGGACCAGCTCGACGATCAGGCCGAGCAGGTCCGTCGGCGACACGGGCCGCGTGACGTGGCGGTCGGCCCCGGCCGTACGGGAGGCGGCGATGTGCTCGGGCAGCCCGTGCGCGGTGACCATGATCACCGGGGTCCGGCCGCGGTTGGTGGAAGCCTCGTACTCGCGGATGGCGCGGGTGGCGGCGAGGCCGTCCATCACCGGCATCTGCATGTCCATCAGCACGGCGTCGAAGGCCTGCGCCTTGTAGGCGTCCACGGCCAGGGCGCCGTTCTCCACCATGGTGAGCCGCACGCCGGCGACCTCCATCATGTACTCGACGACCTTGCGATTGACCGGATGGTCCTCGACACAGAGCACGTGCAGTTGCCGGCTCAGCGGCTCGACGGTGTTCCGGCCTTCCCCCGCGGGAAGCAGCGGCAGCTCCACCCGGAACACCGCGCCTTCGCCCGGCTGCCCCTCGGCGCGGATCACGCCGCCCATCTGCTCGACCAGCGCCTGGCAGATGGCGAGCCCGAGGCCCACGCCGCCGAAGCGGCGGGTGGAGGAGCCGTCGGCCTGCTCGAAGCGGCGGAACAGCCGGTCGGCCGTGTCGGCGTCGAAGCCCACGCCGGTGTCGCGCACGGCGATGACCACCCGCTCGGGGACTTCGGCGGAGCGGGAGACCGTCATGGCGATCTCGCCGCGCTCGGTGAATTTCACGGCGTTGCTGAGCAGGTTGCCGATGACCTGGCGCAGCCGCATCGGGTCGGCCTCGACTTCACCCTCGGCGTCCGGGGCGATCTCGACGCTGAAGGCCAGGTTCTTCTGCTGGGCGGCCGAGCGGGCGCTGGCCGCAGCTTCGCGGGCCAGCTCGCCCAGGTTCACCGCCTCGCGCGTCAGGTCGACGCGGCCGGAGGTGAGGTCCACGATGTCGAGCAGGTCGGACAGGATCGTCTGCAGCCCCTCGGCCGAGCAGTTGATGATGTCGACCATCTCCTGCTGCTGCTCATTCATGGGCGTGGCGGCCAGGATCTGGGCCATGCCGATGACGCCGTTGAGGGGCGTGCGAAGCTCGTGGCTCATGTTGGCCAGGAATTCGTCCTTGGACCGGTTGGCGGCGCGCGCCTCGTCCACGGCGACGCGCAGCTGGGCGTTGGTCTCCACCAGTTCCACGGTGCGCTCGGCGATGCGTCGCTCCAGGTCCTCGTTGGCGCGCGCGAGCGCGTCGTTGGCCTCGCGGACCTTGTCCTCGGCCTGCTTGCGCCCGATCTGCGCCGTCACGCGGGCGAGCGCGACCGCAAAGTCGACCGGCTTGGTGATGTAGTCGTTGGCGCCCAGCGTGAGCGCCTGGACGATGTCCTCGCTCTGCGTCTTCGCCGTCACCATGATGACGGGCAGCTCGACCGACGAGTGCGTCTGCCGGATGCGGCGCAGCACCTCGAGCCCGTCGAGGTCGGGCATCATCCAGTCCAGCAGGACCATGTCGAACTTCTGGTGGGCGATCAGCTCCAGGCCGGCGGTTCCGGAATCGGCCTCGGTCACCTCGTAGCCGCGACGCTCGAAGCGTCGGACCAGCACCGCGCGGTTGTCGAAGACGTCGTCCACGATCAGGAGGCGCGGCGACGCCCCGGGCTCGGGCTGCACTGGCGCGTCAGGAGAGGCGGGCGTGTCGACCATGCCGGGCAGGGTCGCACGGCGCCCGTTAAGCATGTGTGCATACCCGCACTGAAAAAGCGCCCGACTCAGGGTAGGCGACGCCTCAGAGTTTCTTAAGCACTTACATTCATCATTCGCAGGATTGCTCCTCTAGAGGCCCCCGATGTCTCGGACTCTGATCGCTCTTCTGGCCGCCGCCGCCCTCTGCGGCGCAGCCGGCGGCGCTTCCGCCCAGGTCGACCCGCAATGGTTCGTCCGCCTCGGCCCCGCACTCGTCGACCTCGACGAGGACGCGACCATGGAGGCCGGCGGGGCGCCGGTCCCCGGCGCAAACGTCTCGATCGAGTCCGAATGGACCGCCGCCGTGGAGATCGGGCGCTTCGTCACGCCGAACATCGCGGTGTCGTTCACGGGCGGCTTCCCTCCCAAGTTCGACGTGATGTCCGCCGGCAGCCTCGCCGCCCTCGGGCGGGCGGGCAGCATCACGGGCGGGCCGATGGCGGTCACCGGGCATTACCACTTCAACCGGCAGGGGGCGTTCCAGCCTTACGTCGGCGCGGGCGTCGCCTTCATGTACGTGTTCGACACCGAGGACGGCGCGCTGACCAACCTCGAGGTGGAGAACGCCGCCGGCCCCGCCGTGCAGGTGGGCGCCAACTACTTCTTCAACGAGCGTTTCGGCGCCTTCGCCGACTTCAAGAAGGCCTGGTTCAGCAGCGAGTCGCGCGGCAACGCCCCGGCCTTCGGCGGCGCTCCGGTCGTGGCCGACGTGCAGCTCGACCCCGCAGTCTACAACGCCGGGCTCATCTGGCGCTTCTAGGCGGCAAATCCCCCGCGATCCTTCAGCGCCCGTCACTCCGGTGGCGGGCGCTTTCGCATGCGGGGCGATCAGCGACAGGGGAGGCTGGTGGAGCCGAGGGGAGTCGAACCCCTGACCTCTACGATGCGAACGTAGCGCTCTACCAACTGAGCTACGGCCCCACGCGTCCCGGGCCGGCGGCGAGCGCCCCGGCGAGAGGGGGCGGACTTAAGGTGGGGCTCTCCCGGGTGTCAAGGCGACCCGAGGCGCGCTTGCCGCGTCGGAGCGGCGCGGGCTAGAAGCGGCCACGCCTTCCCGGAGCGCCGCGTCGAATGGGCTACGCCGTCGTCTGGCTCGTGAACACGCTCGTCGGGGCGTACATCTGGGTGATCATCGCCAGCGCGATCCTGAGCTGGCTGGTGGTGTTCAACGTCGTCAACGTGCGCAACCGCTTCGTCTACCAGCTGGGGCGGTTCCTGGACGCCATCACGGAGCCGGTGCTGCGCCCGATCCGGCGCATCATCCCGCTGATCGGCGGCATCGATCTCAGCCCCATCGTGCTCATCTTCGGGCTGCAGTTCCTGCTCATCCTGTTCAACCGGACTCTCGCGCCGATCCTCGTCGGCGCGCTCGGCTGACCCCATGCGCCTCACCGTGCGCCTGACGCCCCGAGCCCAGGCGGACCGGCTGGACGGCTGGAGCCGCGACGAGGCGGGCCGGCCGGTGCTGAACGCGCGTGTGCGCGCCGCCCCGGTGGAGGGCGAGGCCAACGCGGCGCTGGAGGCCCTGCTGTCGAAGGTGTTCTTCCGCCCCCGCTCGGCCGTGCGCGTGATGAAGGGCGGCTCCGCCCGCCTCAAGCAGGTAGAGATCGACGGGCTCGAGGACTCAGCTGTCGACCAGCTAGCCGGCGGCGTCCGATGAGCGCTCGCCTGATCGACGGCAAAGCCTCGGCCGAGCGGCTGCGCGATCGGGTCAAGCACTCCGCCGCCGGGCTCGCGGCTCGCCACGGCCGCACGCCCGGGCTGGCGGTGGTGCTGGTGGGCGACGATCCGGCGAGCCGGGTCTACGTGGCGGGGAAGGTGAAGCAAACCCGCGAGGCCGGCATGCTCTCGGTCGAGCACCGCCTTCCCGCCGACACGCCGGAGGGCGACGTGATCGCGCTTGTCGAGCGCCTGAACGCCGACCCCGCCGTGGACGGGATCCTGGCCCAGCTCCCGCTACCGCCGCAGGTCGACCCCGATCGTATCATCGCGCGCCTCGACCCGCTGAAGGACGTCGACGGACTCACCAGCATCAACGCCGGACGCTTGGCGTCGGGCAGGCCCGGCCTGCGGCCCTGTACGCCCGAGGGGTGCGTGATCCTGGCGCGCGAAACCCTCGGGGAGCTTCGCGGCCTGCAGGTGGTCGTAGTCGGCCGCTCCGTGCTGGTGGGCCGCCCCGCCGCCCTGCTGTTCCTCGCGGAGGACTGCACGGTCACCGTCGCCCACTCGCGGACGCGCGACCTGCCGGAGGTCTGCCGCGGCGCGGACGTCCTGGTCGCGGCCGTGGGGCGTCCGGAGCTGGTGCGCGGCGACTGGATCAAGCCCGGCGCCTGCGTGCTCGACGTCGGCATCAACCGTGTGCCTGCGCCCGAGAAGGGGGAGGGCGGCACGCGCCTGGTGGGCGACGTGGCGTTCGACGAAGCCATCGACGTCGCCGGAGCGATCACGCCGGTGCCGGGCGGCGTCGGCCCGATGACCATCGCCTGCCTGCTCCGCAACACCGTGCTCGCCGCCTGCGCCCGCGAGGGCTGGCCCGAGCCCGAGGGCCTGTAGCGGTGGCCGACGAGCACGCCTTCCTGCAGCCCGGCCGGACCTGCTGGCGCGTCGAAACGGCTTCCCGCGCGGCGTTGCTGATCGAGAACGGCGCCTACTTCGCCGCCGCCAAGGCGGCGATGCAGAAGGCGCAGCGCTCCATCTGGCTGCTCGGCTGGACCTTCGATCCGCGCACACGCCTGGAGCCCACCGCCACCCCCGGTCCCGACGAGCAGGTGGGCTCGTTCCTCAAGCGCCTGGCCAAGCAGCGGCCGGACCTCGACATCCATATCCTCGCCTGGCAGTCGCAACTCGCGATCTCGGCCTCGCAGGGCGGCTACCCGCAGCGGGCGGCGCCGGAGTTCGTCGGCTCCCGGATCAAGTTCAGGCTGGACGCCACGACACCCTTCGGCGCCTGTCATCATCAGAAGGTCTTGGTGATCGACGATTCGCTGGCCTTCTGCGGCGGCGGCGACCTGACCGTGGACCGCTGGGACACGCCCGACCACATCGACGGCGACGACCGCCGCCGGCTCCCCTCCGGCAGGGTCTACCCGCCCCGGCACGAGGTCATGATGATGGTCGAGGGCGCGCCCGCCACGGCGCTCGCCCAGCTCGCGCGCGAGCGCTGGCGTCGCGCGACGCGCCAGCCGGCGCCGTCGGTCGCTCCGCTGGAGCCGGCGCCATGGCCCGACCATGTGGAGCCGGAGTTCCATGACGTGCCCGTCGGCATCGCGCGGACGGAGCCGGCGTGGCGGGGCGCCACGGGCGCGGACGAGATCGAGGCGCTGCACATGCGCTGCATCCTCAACGCGAAGCGCTCGATTTACCTCGAGAACCAGTACGTGACCTCCGGCGTCCTAGCGGACGCCCTCTGCCGGCGGCTGAAGGAGCCCGACGGACCCGAGGTCGTGGTGGTGAGCACGCTGCGCAGCCCCAGCTGGTTCGACCAGAACACCATGGACCGCGCGCGCAACCAGTTCGTGCACCGGCTGCAGGAGTCGGACGTCCACGACCGGTTCCGCGCCTACACGCCGGTGACGCGGGATCGGGCCTGCATCATCGTGCACTCCAAGGTGGCGATCATCGACGGCCGCCTGCTCCGGGCCGGTTCGGCGAACCTGAACAACCGCTCGGGCGGCTTCGACACCGAGTGCGACCTGGCCATCGAGGCGGCGGAGGACGACATCCAGACGCAGGCCGCGATCCGCGCCTTTCGCAGCCGGCTGATCGGCCACTACCTGCTGTGCGGGCAGGAGGCCTTCGATGAGGCGCTGACGCGGACCGGATCCCTCGCGCGCGCGGTGGAGGCGCTGGACGATCCCGAGCGGCGGCGGCTCAAGCCCATCGTGCCTCGGGGCAAGAGCCCGCTGTCCCGCTTCGTCACGCGCTGGGGCATCGGCGATCCCGCCGGCACCCACGACTCCTGGCGGCCCTGGCTGCGCAAGTCGACGCTGCGTGAGGAGCGGGCGCGCCTGCGCTGGGTTGCCTCGGACGACTAGGCGCGGACGCGGAAGTCCACCACCAGCGGCAGGTGGTCCGAAGCCGTCCTGGCCAGTTGCGACTGCGGCACGTCCACCCGCGTCACCTCGATCGCGGGTCCCACGAAAGCGTGGTCGATCCTGAGCATCGGGAACAGCGACGGGAAGGTGGGCAACGAGCGCCCCGGCGTCGACTCCTGTGCGTCGCGCAGACGGCTCGTGAAACGCTTGTGCGGTCCCGAACCCGCCGTGGCGTTGAAGTCGCCCACCAGGATGGTTCGCGCCGGATCCTCGATCCCGCCGATCCAGGAAGGCCCTGTCAGCGCGTCGGCCTGCGCCGCCTGCTCGCGCGCCAGCAGGCCGAGGTGGGTGTTCAACACCTGCACCTCGACGCCGTCGATCTCGACCGCCACCCACAGCGCGCCCCGCGGCTCCAGCCGCGGCAGAGTCGGCAGTCCGGGCAGCGGGCCGGCCTTGACCAGCCGCTCCGGGTACACCGTGAGCAAGGCGTCGCCGTAGAGCTCCTCCTCCACTTTCAATGCCGCGTTGAAGTGGAAGGCCATTCCCAGCAGGTCGGCGATCGCATGCGCCTGGTCCACGCCCTGCGTGCGGGCCCGGCCCACGTCGAGTTCCTGCAGGGCCACGATGTCCGGCTGGCTCTCGGCGATCACCGCTGCGATGCGCCGGACGTCCATCCTGCCGTCCAGACCGACGCAGCGGTGGACGTTGTAGGTCATGATCCGCGGCACGGCGGCTCTCTAGCCCCCCGCCGCCTTTGTTCCAAGCGCGCGCCGGGCTAGGGCTCCCCCATGTTCAGCGACGAGGAAGTCGAACGTTACGCCCGCCATCTCGTGCTGCGCGAGCTGGGCGGCCAGGGCCAGCAGAAGCTCGCGTCGGCCCGGGTTCTGGTGGTCGGCGCCGGCGGCCTCGGGTCTCCCGCCGCGCTGTACCTCGCCGCCGCCGGGGTGGGCGTGCTGGGGCTGGTCGACGATGATCAGGTCGCGCTCTCAAACCTGCAGCGGCAGGTTCTGTACGGGGTGGACGACCTCGGACGGCCGAAGGTCGAGGCGGCGGCGGAACGGCTGGCGAGCCTCAACCCCCACGTCGAGGTGCAGGTCCACCCGGTCCGGGCGGCGCCCGCCAACGCCGACGAACTCGTTCGCGGCTTCGACCTCGTGCTGGACGGCACCGACGACTTCTCCACCCGCCACGCGGTGAACGTGGCCTGCGTCGCCGCCGGTCTGCCGCTGGTCTCCGGCGCCGTCGCCCGCTGGAGCGGACAGGTCGGCGTCTTCGTGGGGCGGCCCTGCTACCGCTGCCTGGTGCCCGAGGCGCCTCCGGAGGCGGAGACCTGCGCCCGCGTCGGCGTCGTCGGCGCTCTCACGGGCGTGATCGGCGCCATGATGGCGATGGAGGCGGTGAAGCTCGCCGCCGGGGCGGGGGCGCCGCTCACCGGCCGTCTGCTCCTCTACGACGGGCTCGCGGCCGAGACCCGCGTGGTGCGCGTTGCGGCCGATCCGGCCTGCCCCGTCTGTGCCCCCGGCCCTCTCTAGGAAAGCTCTTGTCGACAGCGCGAAGAGGCGGAGGCTAGTAGCCTCGCTCCGTCCGCGATTCGCCGTGCACGAATGAACCTCGCCCGCGCCGCCGCCCTGCTGATCGCCGTGCTCGCCCTCGCGGGACCCGCGGCCGCGCAGGCCGACCGGCCGACGCCGTCCGGACTGCCCGTGCCGCGATGGGTGTCGCTGAAGTTCGACAAGGTCTACGCCCGCGCCGGACCGGGCGAGGATCACCAGCTGCTCTGGGTCTACCGGGTGAAGAACCTGCCCGTACAGGTGATCCAGGAAACGGCGGACTGGCGCCGGGTCTGCGACCCCGAAGGCGGCTTGGCCTGGGTCCACAAGCGGACCACCGACGGCCGCCGCATGGTGATGAACCTGAAGGATAGCGCGGTCCGCCTCACTGCCGACCCGAAGGAGAACGGGCGCGTCGAGGGGCTCTGGGTCGGCCGCTCGCTGGGCGCGCTCGACCGCTGCAAGGGCGGCTGGTGCCGCATCAAGGTCGAGGAGACCCGCGGCTGGGTCCGCGAGGGCGCCGCCTGGGGCCTGGAGGCCGCGCCGGTCTGCGGCCGCCGCTGACCCAGCCGAGGGTGTTCGGTTGAGGCGCGGGCGCGCGCCGTGCTAGGCGCAGTCCCTCAGCATCTCAGGCCTGCCCACGTGCTCACCAGACCGGAGGCGGCGAAGCCGTCCTACTCCACCGAAGACCTCCTCGCCTGCGCCCGCGGCGAGCTGTTCGGTCCGGAGAACGCCCAGCTGCCTTACCCGCCGATGCTGATGATGGACCGCATCACCACCATCACCGCGGACGGCGGCGCGCACGGCAAGGGCTACATGGAGGCCGAGCTCGACATCGACTCGCACCAGTGGTTCTTCCCCTGCCACTTCCTGCGCGACCCGGTGATGCCCGGCTGCCTCGGCCTAGACGCCATGTGGCAGCTGGTCGGCTTCTTCCTTGGCTGGTCCGGCGCCCCGGGTAAGGGGCGTGCGCTGGGCGTCGGCGAGGTCAAGTTCACCGGCCAGGTCACGCCCGACGTGAAGAAGGTCGTCTACAAGATCGACATGAAGCGCGTGATCCTGCGCAAGCTGCGCATGGGCGTCGGCGACGGGGTGCTGGAAGCGGACGGAAAGCCCATCTACAGCGCGACCGACCTGCGGGTCGGCCTCTTCGACCCCAAGGACCTCTGATCAGGAGCTGAACTGATGCGCCGCGTTGCGGTCACCGGAATCGGCATCGTCTCGTCCATCGGCAAGGACGCCGCCGAAGTCGCCGAGTCCCTGCGCACGGCGCGCTCCGGGATCACCTACTCGCCCGAGTACGCCGAGCTCGGCTTCCGCTCCCAGGTCCACGCCGATCCGGGGATCGAGTGGGAGTCGATGGTGGACCGCCGCGCGGCGCGGTTCCTGTCGGAGGGCCTCGCCTATGGGCACATCGCCATGGAGCAGGCGATCGCCGACTCCGGGCTGGGCGAGAACGATGTCTCGAACGAGCGTACCGGCATCATCATGGGGTCGGGCGGGCCCTCCACTTCCGTGATCGTCTCGGCCGCCGCGACTACGCGCGAGAAGGGCCCGAAGCGGGTCGGCCCGTTCGCCGTGCCCAAGGCGATGAGCTCAGGTCCGTCTGCGGTCCTGGCGACGTGGTTCAAGATCAAGGGGATCAACTTCTCGATCTCGTCGGCCTGCGCCACCTCCACTCACTGCATCGGCTCGGGGGCGGAGCAGATCATGCTCGGCAAGCAGGACGTGGTCTTCGCGGGCGGCACGGAGGAGCTCGACTGGACGCTGTCGCACCTCTTCGACGCGATGGGCGCCATGTCGTCGAAGTACAACCAGACCCCGCAGACGGCCTCGCGCGCCTACGACGCGGCCCGTGACGGCTTCGTCATCGCCGGCGGCGCGGGCGTGGTCGTGCTGGAGGAGCTGGAGCGCGCCAAGGCGCGCGGAGCCAAGATCTACGCCGAGATCACGGGATACGCCGCCAACTCCGACGGCTTCGACATGGTCGCCCCCTCCGGCGAGGGCGCGGTGCGCTGCATGCGCGCCGCGATCGAGAGCGCCGGCGGCCGGCGGATCGACTACCTGAACCCGCACGGCACCTCGACGCCAGTGGGCGACGTGAAGGAGATGGAGGCGGTCCGCGAGGTCTTCGGCGACGACATGCCCCTGATCTCGTCGACCAAGTCGCTGACCGGCCACAGCCTGGGCGCTGCCGGGGCGCAGGAGGCGATCTACTGCCTGCTGATGATGCAGCACGGGTTCGCCGCCGAGAGCGCCCACATCGAGGAGCTGGACCCCGCCTTCGAGGGCATGCCCATCCTGCGCGAGCGCCGCGACGTGCAGCTCGACACCGTCATGAGCAACAGCTTCGGCTTCGGCGGCACCAACGGCTGCCTGATCATGTCGCGTTTCGACGGCTGAGGCTCTAAAGAGCGCTCCGGAACGACGAGGAGCGGAGCATGGCCGAAGGCTGGACCTTCCCCAAGGGCGAGCTGATGCGGGGCAAGAAGGGC
Organism: Caulobacteraceae bacterium; assembly: GCA_036386655.1. Classification (GTDB taxonomy): domain Bacteria; phylum Pseudomonadota; class Alphaproteobacteria; order Caulobacterales; family Caulobacteraceae; genus JAHWJX01. Next base: position 21,327 of record DASVVG010000038.1, read on the forward strand.
CTCGTGATGGGCGTCGCCAACGACAAGTCCATCGCCTGGGGCATCGCCTCGCAGCTCGCCGCGCAAGGGGCGGAGCTGGCCTTCACCTATCAGGGCGAGGCGCTGGAGCGCCGGGTCCGGCCGTTGGTCGAGAGCATCGGCGCCAGCCTGATGATCCCAGCCGACGTGACCGACGACGCCTCCATGAACGCGGCCTTCGCCGAGGTGGAGAAGCAGTTCGGCAGCCTCGACTTCCTCGTCCACTCCATCGCCTTCGCCGACAAGGACGAGCTCAAGGGTTCCTTCGTGGAGAACACCACGCGGGACTCCTTCCTCAAGGCGATGAACATCTCGGTGTTCAGCTTCGTGGACGCCGCCCGGCGCGCCGCCCGCATCATGCCCAGCGGCGGCTCGATGGTGACCATGACCTACCTGGGCTCGGAGCGGGTCATCCCGAACTACAACACGATGGGCGTGGCCAAGGCGGCCCTCGAGGCGGCGACCCGCTACGCGGCGCGCGACCTCGGTCCGCTGGGCATCCGGGTGAACGCGGTCTCCGCGGGCGCCATGCGGACGCTCTCGCTGGCCGGCATCTCCGGAGGCCGCGGCATGCTCGCCCAGGGCCGGAACTTCAGCGCGCTGAAGGAGGACACCTCGATGGAGGGGGTCGCCGGCTGCGCGCTGTGGCTGCTCTCCGACCTCGGACGCTCCACCACCGGCGAGGTGGTGCACGTCGACGCCGGCTTCCACATGATCGGGATGCCCGACGAGGAGACCTCGTCGGGCTCCTGAGTCAGGCAGCCGAGCGCGCCTGTTTGGCCACTTCCTCGGCTTGGCGGCCGGTGAGTTCCGCCATGTGGTCGAACTCGGCTTCGAAGCCTCCCAGTCCCTGCGTGAGTCCCCGCAACTCCGAGATCAGCTCCTGCCGCTCCGACTGCGGCAGGTAGACCTCTATGCGGTCCCAGCCCGGCCAGCCCTCGCGGCTGTCGAAGCCCAGGATCTGCCCGCGGCGGCCGGAGACGGTCGAGGTGACCCGGGAGGTCGCATTCGAGGGGGCGTAGATGGTCAGCTTCTCCACCGGCTCCAGCAGGTAGGGCTGGCAGTCCTTCAGCGCCTCCAGCGCCGCAATGCGCCCGGCGGTGCGGAACGCCAGCTCCGACGAGTCCACGCTGTGGTAGCTGCCGTCCTTCAGCGTCACCGCCACGTCGACCACCGGGAAGCCGAGCGGACCCTTCCCCAGCGCGTCGCGCACGCCGTCGCCAACGGCCGGGATCCACTGCTTGGGAACCACGCCGCCGGTGATCCTGTCGTTGAAGACGAAGCCTTCGCCGCGCGGCAGCGGCCGCACGTCGATCACCACGTCGCCGAACTGCCCGTGTCCGCCGGTCTGCTTCTTGTGCCGGCCGCGCACGTCCGTCGCGCTCTTGCGGATGGTCTCCTTATAGGGAGTGCTCGGCCGCGCGGTCTTCACCTTCACGCCGTAGCGGCGCTCCAGCCGTTCCACGGCGCACTTCAGGTGCCCTTCCCCCTGGCCGCGCAGGATCACCTCGCCCGTGTCCTGGTCGTGCACGATGGTCAGCGACGGATCCTCCTCCAGCAGCCGCGCCAGCGAGCCCGACAGCCGCACGTCGTCCTTCCGGTCCGCCGTCTGGATGGAGAGCGCGAAGACGGGGAAGCGGTCCGGCCGCCCCGCCCGGCTCGTGAGCGCCTTGCCGTTGGCGGAAAGCAGGTCTCCCGCCCTGACGGGCTCGAGCTTGCCGATCGCCACCACCTCGCCAGTCTCCGCCGACGCGATCTTCTTCGTCGTGCCGCCGAACACCGAAAACAGCCCCGCCGCCCGCGCGTGCTCGTTGCGGGGCGAGGTCAGGTCCGCGCCGTCGGCCAGCTTGCCGCTCAGCACGCGCGCGTAGGCGAGCTTCCCCGCCTGCCCGGCGTGGGCGGTCTTCATCACGTAGGCGCAGTCGCCCTGCGCCCCCACGCGCGCGGCGGCCGCGGCCGGCTCCGGCGTGTCCCACCGCAGCGCCTTCAGCAGCCGGCGCACGCCGAACCCGTTCGAGGCCGACCCGAACAGCACCGGCGCGATCAGCCCCTCGCTGGTCTCCCGCGACAGGTCCGCGAAGATGGCGTCCGCCGGCGGGATGATGTCGGAGAGCAGCTGCTCCAGCAGCTGGTCGTCATGGTCGGCCAGCTGTTCCAGCATGTGGAAGCGCGCCTCGGTCTCGCGCTCGCTGTCGTTGGCCGGAATCTCGATGCGTTCGGACGGCTGCCCGGGCCGGTAGTGGTAGGCCCGCTCCATGGCGAGGTCGATGAAGCCGCCGACCTTCTCGCCTTCCCAGATCGGGATCTGACGCGCCACCAGCGGCGCCGCGCTCATCGGCTGCAGGGCCGCCAGGAGGTCTCGGATGCGGCCGCGCGCCTGGTCTATCTTGTTGACGAAGACCATCCTGGGCACGCCGAGGCGCTCCAGTTCCTTCAGCACCGGCTGGAGGAGGGCGGCCTTGTGGGCGTCGGAGTCGATCACGACGAGAGCCAGGTCGACGGCCGGGAGGGCGCAGTCGGCGTCGGCGGCGAACTCGATCGAGCCGGGGCAGTCCACCAGCGTGTAGCGGTCGCCCATGAAATCGTAGGAGGCGAGGCTGAGCTCGACGCTCTGTCCGCGGGCGCGGGCTTCCGGGCTGGCGTCCCCGACGCTGGTGCCGGCGTCCACCGCGCCCGCTCGCGGCAGGGCTCCGGCGGCCGACAAAAGCGCCTCCATCAGGCTCGTCTTGCCCGAGCCGTTCGGGCCCACCAGCGCGATCGCTCGCGCCGCACTCCTCCCTCGATTTGGCATGAGTTCCCTCCACCGCTGCTTCGGCGGCGGACGGCGGGCCCGCCGCGTCCTGTCTGGGTCCGCGAACCTTCCGCCCGAAATTCAGCCTCGGCAAGGGTCGCTCGCGCGATACTTGCGCCGGGCCCTCGCGGGGGTCACGTATTCAACCGTGACGAGGGGGGAGCCATGACCGAGATGCAGCCCGAGCCTGCGGTGAAGGAGGCGGACACCGCCCTGGCCATGGCGCCGCCGGCGGTGAAGAGCGATCCGGCCAAGGTCGCGCAGATCCAGAAGACGCTCGACATCAGCGACACCGCCCAGATCACCGCCTTCGGCGAGCGCGCTCAGCGCGACGTCGCGGGCTTCTCCGACCGGGTGCTGGAGCAGACCAAGAACCGGGAGCTCGGCGACACCGGCGAGCTGCTCTCCGATGTCATCGGCAAGGCCCGCGGCCTCGACCCTGCCGACCTCGCGAACTCCGGCCCGCTGGCGAAGATGTTCGGAGGGGTGCGGCGGCGCATCCACCGCTTCCGCTCCAAGTTCGAAACGGTCGCCGCCCAGATCGACAAGATCACGGTGGAGCTGGAGCGGCGCGTCGACCGCCTGCGCCGCGACGTGACCATGCTCGACGGCCTGCACGAGCAGACCCGCGAGTCGATCAAGGAACTCGACGCCTACATCGACGCCGGCAAGGCGTACGCGGACGAGTTCCGCCGCACGCGCCTCCCGGAGCTGCAGGCGGCGGCCACCACCAGCGGCGACGGCACCCAGGACCTGATGGCCGCGCAGGCCTATCAGGACGCCGTCCAGGCGCTCGACCGGCTCGAGAAGCGCGTCCTCTACCTGCAGCAGGCTCGCCAGATCGGCATCCAGCAGCTGCCGCAGATCCGCATCGTCCAGAACGGCGACGCCACCCTGATCGAGAGCCTGCAGGCGTCGATCA
>DASVVG010000039.1:0-2811 GCA_036386655.1 Caulobacteraceae bacterium
CCCCCCCCCCCCCCCCCCCGTGTCGCTCGAACGGGCGCCGCCGGTTTCTCTCGAAGTTGGATCATGCTCAACACCACTCTTCCGCCGACCGAATATTCCGAGCCCGCGCCGCTCCCGAACTGGCGTGTGCAGGCCGCCGGGGCCTGGCGGCGCATCGACCGATACGTCTGGTCGCTGATGATCGTGGCGGCGGGGGCGGTGCTGTCGGAGGCACTCTACCGCACCTTCGACATGACGCGGCTGTCGCTCGTGTTCCTGGGCGCCGTGCTGGTGGCGGCGCTGTACTTCGGCCGCTCTGCCGCCATCTTCTCCGCCGTCGTCGCGTTCCTGATCTACAACTTCTACCTCGTGGAGCCGAGGTTCACGGTTCAGCTCGCCGAACCCGACGAGCTCCTCACGCTGGCGCTCTTCCTCACGGTGGCGCTGGTCACCGGGACCCTCGCGGGCCGCGTGCGCGACGAGGTGGTCCAGCGGCGAGCGCGGGAACACACGCTGGCCACGCTGTTCGGCGCGTCACGAGCGATGTCCGCGACGGAGCATGAGGCTGTGCTCGCGGACCAGCTGGTGGAGGCGGTCGCCAAGGCGGTGCACAGCCGGGCCGTCCTGTTCCGCCTCGACGGATCCATTCATCGGTTCGCCGCTGCGGGCGAGCGGCCGGACAGCGGAGCCGACGCGGTGGCGGTGTCCAGGGCGGCGCAGGCGAGCGCGCCAGGAACCACCGTCACCGGAGGACTCTGGCGCGGCCGCGCGCTCCGCGCCGACGAGCAGGTGCTCGGCGCCGTCGTCTGGCGCGTCACCCCGCCAGGCCCGGCGCCACGCCGGACTCGGGGAGTCTCGTGGACGTCCTGGTGGATATGGGGGCGGCCGCCCTGGCGCGCGCCAGGCTCAGTTCCGAGAAGGCCGAGATCGAGGCCGTCGCGAAGGCGGAGCACCTTAGGACCGCCCTGCTGTCCTCGCTCTCCCACGACTTTCGGACTCCGCTCACTGCCATCGTGGCCTCCACCACCAGCCTCCTGGAATACGACGAGCAGTTCACTCCCGACGTGAGGCGCGATCTGCTGACGAACATCCAGGAAGAGGCGGACCGGTTGAGCGCCTTCGTCGCCAACCTCCTCAGCATGACGAAGCTCGACTCCGGCGTGCTGGAGGTGAGGAGCGAGCCCGTGCCGATCCGCGAGGTCGTGCATCGCGTGGTGGACCGACTCCGCACGCGTTGCGGCGAGCGCCGCCTTACACCGCTCGTCCTTAGCCCCGAGTTGGCGGCGCAGGCCGATCCGATGCTGCTGGAACAGGCGTTGATGAACGTGGCGGAGAACGCGGTGAAGTTCAGCCCGGCGGGCTCGGAGGTGATGATCGCCGCCGAGGTCGCCGGGAGCCGGGTGGTCATCGAGGTCATGGACGAGGGGCTCGGCGTCCCCGAGGCCGAACGGCCGCGGATATTCGACAAGTTCTATCGGGTGGCCGACCCGCGCTCCTCGGCGCAGGGAAGCGGCCTCGGCCTGTCCATCGCCAAGGGAATGATCGAGGCGATGTCCGGCGACATCTCGGCGGGCGGCCGTACCGACGGGCGAGCGGGCCTGAGCGTGCAGCTTCGTCTGCCGCTGGCGGCGTGAGCACCGTGACTTCGGCGCATCTGCTGGTGGTCGACGACGAGCCGCAACTGCTCCGTGTGCTGAGGCCGACGCTCACGGCCGCCGGTTACGAGGTGACCACCGCCGAAAACGGCGAGCAGGCGCTCTCGACGGCGGCCGGCAGCCGCTTCGACGCCATCCTGCTGGACCTGGGCCTTCCTGATCTGGACGGCAAGGAGGTGATCCAGCGCGTGCGGGAGTGGTCGGACGTCCCGATCCTGGTGCTCTCCGCGAGGGACATCGAGCAGGAGAAGATCGAGGCCCTGGACCGGGGCGCCGACGACTTCATCAACAAGCCCTTCGCCGTAGGGGAGCTGCTCGCCCGCATTCGGGCCGCGCTGCGCGGCGCTGAGAGGCGCTACTCGACCACGGCCGCCTTTCGCGCCGGCGACCTGTGCATGGACTTCTCCACGCGCCGGACGCTGATCATGGGGGAGGAGGTCAAGCTCACCCGCCGTGAGTACGACCTGCTCCGTACTCTGGCGCGGCACGCGGGCAAGGTCGTGACGCACAAGCAGATCATCGCCGCGGTCTGGGGCGCCGAAAGCTCGGCCGACGCCCAGTTCGTGCGGGTCCTGGTGGGGCAGCTTCGCCAGAAGATCGAGGAGGAGCCGTCCAGCCCCAAGATCCTGATCACGGAGCCTGGGCTCGGCTACCGCCTCATCCCGGAAGACGAGTAACAGGGCGGATCAGGCGTTGTCTCCCGACGAGTGCCGGCTCCTGCGCGAACGCTTGGGATGGACCAGAGCCCAGCTCGCGCTCGCCGCCGGCCTGTATGATCGAACCGTAGAGAACTTCGAGTGCGGTCGGACGCGTCCGCAGCCGCGGACGGTGGTCGCGCTCCGTAGGGCGCTTCGCCGCGGTTTGCCGCCGGAGCCGGGCGGAGGCCTACGCTGAGGCTCCAGCGGGGAGGTTCGACAGCGGGTGGCGATCGGCGGGCTCGGCTACTCGAAGCGCGGTCACCTCCCCGCAGTAGTCCTGCAGCAGGAGCTCCACGCGCAAGCCCTCGTCTCGGGCGATCCGCGCCATCGCGCAGGCGCAGCTCAGCGCTGCTCCGCGCCCCTCGAACCGGCCGAACCTCTCGCCGTTGACGAGCACGCGCCACGTGCCCTCGATCGAGATCACGGCGAGCTGGATCTCACTCAGGGGTTCTCCTTCCGGGAGAGGCTCTGCCGGCCGG
>DASVVG010000040.1:0-2014 GCA_036386655.1 Caulobacteraceae bacterium
GGCCGTGGCCTACGGGCAGCGGCCGGGCGAGCACCTGGTGGACGGCGGCTTCGCCAAGCTGGCCGACATCGAAGCGCTGGCCACCGCGGGTGTGGCGGTGTTCGCGCCGGTGCCGAAGCCGCGCGATGCGGCGCGCGACCCGCACGCGCCACGGCAGGGCGACGGACCCGGTGTGGCGGCCTGGCGCCAGCGGATGGGCGGCGAGGCGGCCAAGGCGGTCTACAAGGAGCGCGCCGCCACCGCCGAATGCGTCAACGCCCAATGCCGCAACCGCGGCCTGCTGCGCTTCCTCGTCCGCGGCCTCGAGAAGGCCAAGGCGGTTGGGCTCTGGCACGCGCTGGCGCACAACATGATCTGCACCGGCCGTCTACTCACTACCTGACCCGCCATCCGCAACGCACAACCGGCCCATTCCATCACGCGCAATATTGGCCACCGGGTGTCACTGCGCGACCGCACGCATGCCCCGTCGCATGACGTCACCAGACGACGCCACATCGTCCGTCAGCACTGAGCCTCGGCCAAATCGCATCAGCCCGCCAATGCGGATTCATTGCCGGGCTCTCAGGATTTCGCCGACAGATCAGCCGCGCGCGGGCGCGCACCATCATGGAGAGGAAATGCGGGTGCGTTGGTCCGGGACGGGTGGCGCTCCATCTCTGCCCCCGGTGGCCGTTGAGAGGCCGAAGGAGACTGGGTGATCCAATCCCGCCCGACAGATCGGTCCGCGCCGTTCTCCGGCATCGTCCTTTGTCGCCGCCGGTCCCGGCGAGCACGAGCAGCAGTGTCTGACTTCATCCGCGGCGTAGCGGCTGCCACCCCTCCCTCGCTGATGGCAGGTGGCCTATGGAAGTCCTCCTCGAACGTTGTGCCGGCCTGGACGTGCACCAGGCCAGCGTCGTCTGCTGCGTCCTGATCGGCGTGTCAGGGCGCAAACCGCAGAAGCTGCTGCGCAGCTTCGGCACGACCACACGCGAACTGGAGGCGCTCAAGGCCTGGCTGGCCGAGCACGGCGTCACCCAGGTCGGCATGGAGAGCACCGGCGTCTACTGGAAGCCGGTCCACGCCGTGCTCGAGGAGCACTTCGACCTGATCGTGGGCAACGCCCACCACATCAAGAACGTGCCCGGCCGCAAGACCGACGTGAAGGACGCGGAGTGGATCGCGCAGCTGGTCCGCCACGGGCTGATCACCAAAAGCTTCGTCCCCCCGCCCGCGATCCGCGACCTGCGCGAGCTGGCGCGGTGCCGCCGCACCCTGGTCGAGACCCGGACGGCGATGCGCAACCGGGTGCTGAAGCTGCTGGAGGGGGCCAGCATCAAGCTCTCCGGCGTGGCCAGCGACGTCTTCGGCGTCTCGGGCATGGCCATGCTTGAGGCCCTGGCCGCCGGCAGGACCGGTGCCTCCGAGATGGCCGGCCTGGCACGGGGACGGATGCGGCGCAAGCACGCCGAGCTCGAGGCGGCCCTGGAGGGCCGTATGCGCGAGCACCAGCGCTTCCTGCTTGCCATGCAGCTCCGGCAGCTCGGAGCGGTGGACCGCGACCTCGAGGCGCTCGACGCCCGCATCGACGCGCAGCTCGAGCCCTTCCGGGCCCGGCACCAGCTGCTGCTGCGGATCCCCGGCGTGGACCGGGTCACGGCGGCCGCCATCCTCGCCGAGATCGGCTCCGACATGGGCGTCTTCGCCACCGCCCGGCGCCTCGCGGCCTGGGCCGGGCTCGCGCCCGGCAACTACGAGAGCGCGGGCAAGCCGAAGGGGGCTGCCGTCCGGCGCGGCAACGTCTTTCTCAAGTCCGCCCTGTTCGCCGCCGCCTCCGCCGCGGTGCGGACGAAGGGCAGCTACTACCGTGACAAGTACAACCGGCTTCGGGCCCGCCGTGGGCCGGTGCGGGCGCTCATGGCGGTTGCCCACAAGCTGCTCACCGCCGCGTACCACATGCTGGCCACCGGCGAGACCTTCCGTGACCTCGGCGAGAACTACCTCGACGGGATCACTCGCCGTCGGTCGACCG
>DASVVG010000041.1:0-17032 GCA_036386655.1 Caulobacteraceae bacterium
GACGGAGACCTCGACGGCCAGCGGGGAGAAGACGACCCGCGCGTCCCTCAACGTGTCGCCGTGCGCGCGCAGCAGGTCGTTCATGCCGACAAGGCCTGACGCACGGGCTCGACCGGGTCTGTCGTGCGGGCGACGTCGGGCGGCAGCGCCTCGCGAGCGAGTTGCACGGCCGCATCATCCAGCCCCAGGATTTCCTGGCGGTCGGAGCCCAGCCGGCGGAGCGCGACCTGGCGGGTCTCGGCCTCGCGGCGGCCGACCACGGCGATCACCGGCGTCTTGCCGACGCTGTGCTCGCGGACCTTGAAGTTGATCTTCTCGTTGCGGAGGTCGGTCTCGACGCGCAGGCCCGCCTCGCGCAGCCGCGCGGCCACCTCTTCGGCGTAGGGATCCGCGTCGGAAGTGATCGTGGCCACGACGACCTGCACAGGAGACAACCACAGCGGGAACGCGCCACCGTAGTTTTCGATCATGATGCCGATGAAGCGCTCGAACGATCCGAGGATCGCGCGGTGCAGCATCACCGGGCGATGCTTCTGGCCGTCCTCGCCGACGTACTCGGCGTCCAGGCGCTCGGGCAGGACGTAGTCGAGCTGGATGGTGCCGCAGGTCCACTCGCGGCCGATGGCGTCCTTGACCACGAAATCGAGCTTCGGCGCGTAGAAGGCGCCGTCGCCCTCGGCGATCACCGGCTCCACGCCCGCCGCGCGGGCGGCTTCGGCCATCTGCGCCTCGGCCTTGTCCCAGAACTCGTCGGAGCCCGCGCGGATCTCCGGCCGCGTGGCGAGGGTGATGTAGGCGGTCTCCATGCCGAGATCGGCGTGGATGCTGCGCGCCAGCTCGATGAACCGGGTCGTCTCATCGACGATCTGGTCCTCGCGGCAGAAGATGTGGGCGTCGTCCTGGGTGAAGCCGCGCACGCGCATCAGGCCGTGCAGCGAACCCGACGGCTCGTACCGGTGACAGGAGCCGAACTCGGCCATGCGGATCGGCAGCTCGCGGTAGGAGCGCTGGCCCTGGTCGAAGATCTGCACGTGGCCGGGGCAGTTCATCGGCTTCAGCGCCAGGGTCTCGCCCTCGACGGTCTCGGCGATGAACATGTTGGGCCGGTACTTCTCCCAGTGCCCGGACTTTTCCCAGAAGGTGCGGTCGAGCACCTGCGGGGTCTTCACCTCGACGTAGCCGGCCTCGCTGAGGCGGCGGCGCATGTAGGCTTCCAAGGTCAACCAGAGCTGCCAGCCGTGGGGGTGCCAGAACACCATGCCCCTGCCCTCTTCCTGCATGTGGAAGAGGTTCATCTGGCGGCCGAGCTTGCGGTGGTCGCGCTTCTCAGCCTCCTCGAGCCGGCGGAGGTGGTCGGCGAGCTCCTGCTCGGTGCGCCACGCGGTGGCGTAGATGCGCTGGAGCTGGGCGTTGCGGTGGTCGCCGCGCCAGTAGGCCCCGGCGAGCTTGGTCAGCTTGAAGGCCTTGCCGACGTGCCTGGTCGACGGCAGGTGCGGCCCCCGGCAGAGGTCGATCCATTCGCCCTGGCTGTAGAGGCTGATCACCTCGTCCTCGGGCAGGTCGCGGATGATCTCGGCCTTGTAGTGCTCGCCGATGCTCTCGAAGTGCGCGATCGCCTTGTCCCGCGGCCACTCGTGTCGCCGGATGGGCACGTCGCGGTCGACGATCTCGCGCATCTTCGCTTCGATCTTCGGGAAGTCGTCCGTGGAGAACGGCTCGTCGCGGGCGAAGTCGTAGTAGAAGCCGTCTTCGATCGAGGGGCCGATGGTCACCTGGGTGCCGGGGAACAGCTCCTGCACCGCCTCCGCCAGCACGTGGGCGGCGTCGTGGCGGATGGTGTCGAGCACGATCGGGTCGGCGTCGTCGCGGGTGAGGATGCGGAAGCGCCCGCCCTTCTGCAGCGGCCGCTCGAGGTCGAGCTGCTTGCCGTCGACCTCCACCAGCACCGCCTTTTTGGCGAGAGACTTGGAGATGCCCTCGGCGATCTCGCGGCCGGTCACGCCCTCCGGATAGGAGCGCGCGGCGCCGTCGGGAAACACCAGTTCGATCATGCCTCACACCTGCTTCGCGGCCCCGGCGGCGCGGGGTCGTACCCGGAACCGCCCCAGGGATGGCAGCGGCAGACCCGGCGCGCGGCCAGCCACGAGCCCCTCACGGGACCGTGGCCGATCAGGACCTCCGCTGCGTACTCGGAACACGTGGGCAGATAGCGACAACCGCGCCCGATGAGGGGCGAGAGGGTCAGCTTGTATGCCCGCAAAGCGAACAAAATCAGTCGATCATAGAGCGGCATGGGAGGACGCCGGAGCACGGCGATCTAACACGGGGGTTGTGACAGGGCCATGAGAGCGCCCCCCGCGAGCCCTTCAACGCGGGGATGAGCGGCATTTAAGCCACGGTCGCGCCTGTGGCCTCCCGGCTGGACTGCGCGGCACCGATGGCGTCGGCCGCGGCGTCGAAGGCGAGGGTCGTCGAGGCGTGCCGCGCGGGGAACTCCTTCACCGGCTCGAGCACGCGCAGGTCGGCGAACCGGCCCTCGGGCGGCGGTCCGCCGCGCTTCAGCATCGCGTGCAGCGCCTCGCGTGCGGCCAGCACCTCGTCGACTGTGGCGCCGACGATGTTGGCGCCTAGCACGCCCGCGGCGGCCTGGCCGAGGGCGCAGGCCTGCACCTCCTGGGCGAAGTCGGTCACGCGCCCTTCGGCGAGCTTCACGTCGAGAACCACGGTGCTCCCGCACAGCTTGGCGGTTTTCGAGGCGGTGCCGTGCGGGTCTGCGAGCCGGCCGGCGCGCGGGATGTCGGCCGCCAGCCGCAGCACGCGCTCGGTGTAGAGGTCGTCGAACATCAGCCGCCCGACTGGTCGCGCCAGGACCGCTCGGCCAGGTCCTTCACGGCCTCGCCGAGCGACTTGAAGCCCTCGAAGATGGCGCGGCGCTGGGTTTTCGCCTGCAGCTCGCCGGCGACGCCGTGGAAGAAGGCGCCGTTGGCGAAGATGCAGCCGGTCTCGGTCAGTGTCTCGATCTCGATGTAGCGCATGGTGCGCGCCAGCACGCCGTTCTCGCGCCAGACGATCTGGGAGCGCGGCTCCCAGTCGACGATCACCGGCTGGAACTCCCGCGGCGGCTTGCCCGGCAGGCTCTCCCGCAGCTTCAGCGCCGCGCCGATGCCGAGCTTGCCCTTCGCCTGGGTGTAGAGCGGGTTCCACTGCGGCCAGCGCTCGACGTCGGCCAGCAGCTCCCAGATGTTCTCAGCCGGGGCGGCCACGCCGATGCGGTGTTCGATACGGAACGACATGTCAGCGGCTCATATGGGCGCCCGGGCGAGCGGCGTCACGCCGGCTCCCTGAGCCGCCAGGTGGCGCCCTGCGGCCCGTCCATCACCTCGACGCCGAGCTCGGTCAGCTCGGCGCGGATACGGTCGGCGGCGGCCCAGTCCTTGGAGGCGCGCGCCTGCCCGCGCTGCGCGATCAGCGCCTCGACCTTAGCCTTGAGGTCCTCGTCCGCTCCGCCCTCGAACCAGGCGTCCGGGTCGCTGCCCAGCAGCCCCAGGAGCCCGCCGCCGGCCTTGAGCGCTCGCATGTAGAGCAGCGAGGCCTCGGAGCGTGACATCAGCGTGCTGCGCAGTCCGTCCGCCAGTTCGAAGAGCGCGCTGATCGCCCGCGGCGTGTTCAGGTCGTCGAGCAGGCCCTCCTGCACGCGGCCGAGCAGCGCCTCGACCTCGCCCTCCGCGGGCTCGGGGAGCGTGCGCCCCTTCAGCTCGCGGCGCGCGTCCTGCAGCACGCCGTAGAGGCGGTCGAGGCTCTTCTTCGACTGCTCCAGCAGCGCGTCGGTCCAGTCGAGCGGCGCCCGGTAGTGCGCCGACAGCAGCGCCCAGCGCACCACCTCGCCGGGCGTGCGCTTCACCAGGTCGTGGACCAGCAGCACGTTGCCGAGGCTCTTCGACATCTTCTCGGCGTCCATGGTCAGGAAGCCGTTGTGCATCCAGTACCGCGCGTAGACGTCGTGAGGACCCGCGCAACGCCCTTGCGCGATCTCGTTCTCGTGGTGCGGGAAGGTCAGGTCGTGCCCGCCGCCGTGGATGTCGACCGGCAGGCCGAGGTTCTTCTCGATCATCGCCGAGCACTCGAGGTGCCAGCCGGGCCGGCCGTAGCCCCAGGGGCTGTCCCAGCCGGGCTCGCCCTCCTTCGACGGCTTCCACAGCACGAAATCCGCCGGGTTGCGCTTGTAGGGCGCCACTTCGACCCTGGCGCCGGCGATCATGTCTTCGAGCGAACGTCCTGAAAGGCGGCCGTAATCGGCGAAGGCGTTCACGTCGAAGAGCACGTGCCCTTCGGCCTCGTAGGCGTAGACGCTCTCGATCAGCCGCCGGATCAGGTCGATCATCTCGCCGATGTGGGCGGTGGCGTGCGGAGTCAGCGTCGGCGGCAGGCAGCCGAGCGCCGCCATGTCCTCGTCGTAGATGCGCTCGTACTTGGCGGTGATCGCCTCGATCGGCTCGCCCGTCTCGCGGGCGCGGGCGATGATCTTGTCGTCCACGTCGGTGACATTGCGGGCGTAGACCACCGCCTGCTCGCCGTAGAGGCGCCGCAGCACCCGGAACAGGACGTCGAAGACCACCGCCGGCCGGGCGTTGCCGACGTGGGCGTAGTTGTAGACCGTGGGCCCGCAGACGTAGAGCGTCACCCGCCCCGCATCCTGCGGAACGAACGGCTGTTTTTCGCGGCTGTAGGTGTCGTGGACCGTGAGTTGCATGGCGCCCGCAAGTTGCCCGACAGGGCCCGGGTCCCATATAGCGGAGGCCCCTCCAGAGGAAAGCCGAATGGACCGCTCCAGCACCTCGCCCCCCAACGTCGTGCCGCTTCCGGGCGCGAACGCCGAGGGCAAGGGACAGGGCGCCTTCCGCCGGCCGACCCGCGAAGAGGCGATGGACGCGGTCCGCACGCTCATGGCCTGGGCCGGCGACGATCCGCGCCGCAACGGCCTGCTCGACACCCCCAAGCGCGTCGTCGACGCCTACGAGGAGTGGTTCCAGGGCTACGCCGCCGACGCGCAGGAGCAACTCGGCCGCACCTTCGACGAGGTGGAGGGCTACGACGACCTCGTCATGCTCCGCGACATCGACGTGGAGAGCCACTGCGAGCACCACATGGCGCCGTTCCTGGGCAAGGCGTACGTCGCCTACATGCCGACGGAGAAGGTGGTCGGCATCTCCAAGCTCGCCCGCGTGGTGGAGATCTTCTCGAAGCGCCTGCAGAACCAGGAGAAGCTGACGGCCCAGATCGCCGCCGCCCTGGAAGAGGGGCTGGCGCCCCGCGGGGTCGCCGTCCTGATCGACGCCGAGCACCAGTGCATGACGACGCGCGGCCTGCGCCACAAGCACGTCAGCACCATCACCACCCAGTTCACCGGCGTGTTCAAGACGGACCCGGCGCTGCAGGAACGCTTCCTCCGCTTCACCCAGCGCGGCTGACCGGTTGCGCCCGGCCGCGGCCGGACTAGGCTCCCCCGACTGCTGGCGCCCGCTACTCGGCGCTCGAGGCCCGGGGGACTCATGCCGCTACGCGATCACCTGACCGCCCTGCTCGCCGCGAGCCTGCTGCTCGGCGCCGGAGCGCCGCTCGCGCAGGACCAGAACGCGGGCGTCCGCGCGCGGATCGCGCAGTTGGAGGGGCTGGTCCCGACGGTGCGGGACCCCAGCCTCGCCTACCTGCTCGCCGCTGACTACGCGACGCTCGGCGACAAGGCGAAGACGCTCGAGTGGCTGGGTCGCGCCGCCGACAGCGGGGTCGGCTTCGAGCCGCGCAACCCGGCCTTCGAAAAGTTCGCCGGCGACGCCGAGTTCGAGCGCCTGCGCGCGCGCATGGAAGCGGACCAAGCGCCGGTGCTCCGCAGCCGCCGCGCGTTCCTGATCGAGCGCCCCGGGCTGGTCCCCGAGGGGGTGGCCTGGGACGCCGCCGGACGGCGGCTGTTCGTCGGAGACATGAACGCTGCGCGCATCCTCGCCGTCGACGCGCAGGGCCGCACGCGCGACTTCGCGAACGGCCTGCGCCTGCGGCCGCTGGGCATGAAGGTCGACGCCGCGCGCGGTCGGCTGTGGGTGGCGACGACCAACGCCTTCTGGGACACGCCGAAGAAGGAGGCCGAGCTCGTCGCCTTCGACCTGCGCACGGGCCGGGTCGTCGCCCGCCACGCGCATGCGGAGGCGACGTCGTTCAACGACCTCGACATCGCGCCCTCCGGCGAGATCTTCCTCACCGACAGCGACGGCGGCGGCGTCTACCGCCTGCCCGCCGACGGCTCGGCCATGCAGCGGCTCACGCCCAAGGGCGCCATGGCCTATCCGAACGGGATCGCATGGCTGAACGGGCGACTCTACGTGGCGCAGGGGATCGCGCTGCGGCGCGTCGATCCGGCCACCGGCGAGATCGTGCGCGTGCGGGGCCTGCCGGGTTTCCCGGGCCTCGGCATCGACGGCCTGTACGCGCACCGGGGGGCGCTGATCGGCGTGCAGGGGTTCGGCTTCAAGGGCCGGGTGTCCCGACTCGAACTCTCGCCCGAGGGCGACGCCGTGACCGCCGCGCGGGTGCTGGAGGCCGCCAACCCCGCCTTCGACGTGCCCACCACCGCCGCGCCCGCCGGCGACCGCCTCTACGTGCTCGCCAACAGCCAGCTCGACCGCATCCGGCCGGACGGCACGGTGGCCGAGCCGCGGGCGCTGAAGCCGATCGTCATCCTCGAGCTGCCGCTGGGCTGAGCTCGAGCGGCTTCGGCGGATGCACTAGCCAGACCAAGACGAAGCTCAGCAGCATGAGCAGGTACCAGCTGCCGAACTTGTTCAGCGACACCATCGACCAGGTCTCGCGCTGGCTCGGATAGATCCAGGCGGCGGCGAAGGTGCCCACGTTCTCCGCGATCCAGATGAACAGCGCCACGAGGAGGAAGGCCAGCAGCAGCGGCATCGACCGGTGCCGCTCGTCGACGCGGAACCACACCCACGTCCGGAGGAACAGCACCGCGCTGGCGCCGAACAGCAGCCACCGCACGTCGACCACGTAGTGGTGGGTGAAGAAGTTCACGTAGGCCGCCAACGCCAGCACCGCCGCGGTCCAGAGCGGCGGGAAGCGCGTGTAGCGCACGTCGAACAGGCGGGTGGCGCGCGCAAGGTAGCTGCCGACGCAGGCGTACATGAAGCCCGAGAACAGCGGCACGCCGGCGATGCGGATCAGGTTCTCCTCGGGATACGCCCAGGAGCCCTGCTGCGTCTTGAACAGCTCCATGATGGTGCCGACCACGTGGAAGACGAAGATGACGCCGATCTCCCGCGGCCGCTCGAGGCGGAGCGCGATGAGGCCCGCCTGCAGCGCCAGCGCTGCGATGAACAGGAAGTCGTAACGGGCGAGCGGTGCGTCGTCGGGATAGAACCAGAAGGTCAGCAGCAGCACGGCCAGCATGGCGCCGCCGAACAGGCAGGCCCACGCCTGCTTCACGCCGAACAGCACGAACTCGTAGAGCGCCCAGCGAGCCTTCGAGGGGCGGGCCCAGGCGCGGGCGCGCGCGTCCGCCGAGAAGGTGGCCGCCCTGGCGAGATCGTAGAGGTCCCTGCGGCCGCCCACGGCGCGACCTTGCCGAGCGTCGCCGGAGCGGGCAAGGCGCTCCGGTGACCGACGTGCCGGACGACATCGAGGAGGGCGAGGAGCTGGTCCTCGTCGTCGAGCCCGGCGAGGCGGGCGAGCGGCTCGACAAGGTGCTGGCGGCCAAGGCGAGCGGCCTCTCCCGCGCCCGGCTGCAGGCGCTGATCGCAGAGGGACGCCTCAGCTTCGAGGACGCGCCGATCGCGGACGCGTCCGGGAAGGCGCGGCCAGGGGAGTACCGGCTGCTGGTGCCGCCGCCGGCGCCCGCGGAGCCGCTGCCCGAGGCCCTCCCCCTCTCCATCCTCTACGAGGACGCGCACCTGATCGTGCTCGACAAGGCGCCCGGGATGGCGGTGCACCCGGCGCCGGGCACGCCGTCGGGCACGCTGGTCAACGCCCTGCTCCACCACGCCGCGGGCTCGCTCTCGGGCGTGGGCGGCGTCGCCCGGCCCGGCATCGTCCACCGGCTCGACAAGGACACCTCCGGCGTCATGGTCGCGGCCAAGAGCGACGCGGCGCACCAGGGCCTCGCCGCCCTGTTCGCGCGGCATGACATCGAGCGCGCCTACGTGGCGCTCACGCGCGGCGCGCCGGAGCCACGGCGCGGCGAGGTGGAGACGCTGATCGGCCGCTCGCCCCACGACCGCAAGAAGATGGCCGTGCTCCGCTCCGGCGGCCGCCGCGCCCTGACCCGCTACGCGACGGAGGCCGCGTACGGCCCGGCCCAGCGCCCGCTGGCGGCGCGCGTCCAGTGCAGGCTGGAGACCGGCCGGACGCACCAGATCCGGGTCCACCTCGCCCATCGCGGCGCGCCCTGCCTCGGCGACCCGCTCTACGGCTCCGGCCAGCCCGCCGCGGCCGTCCGCGAGGCGATCGCAGGCTCCGGGCTGGCGCGGCAGGCGCTGCACGCGGCTATCCTGGGCTTCGTCCACCCCGTCACGGGCGAGCGGCTGCGCTTCGAGACGCCCCTCCCCGCGGACATGCGCGCACTGGAGGCCGCCCTCTCCCGGCTGGCGGACTAGACCGCCGCGGCCGCTGCGGCGAGCGCCGCACCTACCGCGGGCCCGCTCTGCGGGAGGTGTCCGTCGTTGGCCGCGGCGGCGGCCACCACCTCGCGCCCGACCATCGCCTCGGCGTACCAGAGGGTGTTCGATCCATTGTGCCAGAGCACGCCCTCGGGCCGCACCATCCAGCCCATGGCGTAGTCGCCCCCGAACGCCGGCGTGTGCAGCACCTTCCAGGTCGCGGGCTTCAGGAAGTCCCCGCGGTCGCGGTGGGCGGCGAGGTACTTCAGCAGGTCCTGGAGGCTCATGTGCGCCCGGCCGGCCGGGCCGAGGACGGCGGGATTGTCGGTGATCCCCTGCCCCGGCGGATGCGGCGTCCGCCCGCCGAGCAGGGACGGTGCATGCCCCACCGGCTGGTCCAGCGCCCCGGCCCGGCCCGGCGCGCCGAAGCCGGCGCTGGCGAGGCCGAGCGGCCGGAATACGTGCGTCCGCACCAACTGCTCCCAAGGCTCGCCGAGCCTAGCCTCGAGTATCGCGGCGGCCGCGACGTAGCCGCTGTTGGAATAGGTGTAAGCCGCCCCGGCCGCCCCCACCGGCTCTGCGGACAGCGCTTGGCGGACGTAGCGGCGGCGCTCCTCCCGGGGGTCGTCGTTCTCGCGGGCATAAGCGAGCAGCGAGGGCATAGCGATGTTGGCCGGCAGGCCGGACCGATGGCTCAGCAGATGCCGGAAGGTGACCTCCCGATAGGCGGGCCGCATCTCGGGGGCGATCTCGGCCAGGCCCGCTCCGACGGTGTCGTCCCAGGCGATCTTCCCGGCGTCCACCAGTCTGCCGATGAGCGTGGCGGTCATCGACTTGGTGATCGAGCCCAGGTGCCAGATGTCGGTCTCGCGCACGGCGGCGCCGGACCCGGTGCGCCGCTCCCCGTCCACCCAGACGCGGGCCGGGCCCGATCCGCGCGCCGCGGCCGCCGCCAGCGCGGGGGAGCCCGCCTTGCGCCGCAGCTCGGCCAGTCGCTCGGGCGTGAGCGCCTGCACCGGCGCAGGCGCGGCCGCGACGTCCCCGCGGGTGAGGACCAGCGGCAGCTCTCCGCCCTGCCGCCAGACGCCTTCGATGCGGTCGGCGCTCACGCGGCGTCCGTCGAACGAGCCCCCGACCGCCGGGACCTTGACGGTGAGCTGGTCGGGCGCCGCACTGCTCGCCTTCGCCGGGATGGCCTCCCCGCCCTGGTCCAGGCTGCAGAGGCGGGCGCTCCCGTCGGGGTCGATCTCCAGGCGAAGCCGCAGTTGCTGCGCTCCGGCGTCCAGTAGGCCGGACCACCGCCCGGCGAAGGCGGCCGCTTGGGCTTTGGCGGCCCGCCAGCCGGCGAGGCTCAGCAGCGGAGCGGCGAGGAACGAGCGGCGGGGCACGTGCATGGGGACCTTGGCCGCACCATGTTTCAGCTCTCGGCCCGGCGCAATCGCCCGCCGGATCGGCCCGTCCTTATCTGCACCAGGGACTGTTCCAGAAGGCTGGACAAATCCCTACCTGTGTGGTAGGAAATCATTTGTTCGTGAGAGGGCTCGCGGACGCCGAACTTCAGCCCCATCCGGGCTGTTGAATGGGCCTCAGGACGGGACCGCACAGGGCGGTCGGACGTTCCAGACGGCCAGGGGACCGAACGTACATATGGCTACCAACCCGATGGCCGTCATCTCTCCGGAGGGCGGCCTGTCTCGGTATCTCACCGAGATCCGCAAGTTTCCGATGCTGACCAAGGACGAGGAGTTCATGCTGGCGAAGCGCTGGCAGGAGCACCAGGACTCTGAGGCGGCGCACAAGATGGTCACGTCGCACCTGCGTCTCGTGGCCAAGATCGCCATGGGCTATCGCGGCTACGGCCTGCCGATCGGGGAAGTGATCTCCGAGGGCAACGTCGGCCTGATGCAGTCGGTGAAGAAGTTCGACCCGGACAAGGGCTTCCGCCTGGCGACCTACGCCATGTGGTGGATCCGGGCCTCGATCCAGGAATACATCCTGCGCAGCTGGTCGCTCGTGAAGATGGGCACCACGGCGGCGCAGAAGAAGCTGTTCTTCAACCTGCGCAAGGCGAAGAGCCAGATTTCGGCCTTCGAGGAGGGCGACCTCCGTCCCGAACAGGTCGAGCACATCGCCACCCAGCTCGGCGTCACCCACGCCGAGGTCATCTCGATGAACCGGCGCCTCTCCGGCCCGGACTCTTCGCTGAACGCGCCGCTGCGCTCGGACAGCGAGAGCGAGTGGCAGGACTGGCTGCAGGACGACGCCCAGGTCTCCCAGGAGACCGTCGTCGCCGAGAACGAGGAGCGGACCATCCGCATGGGCCTCCTGGAGGAGGCGATGCAGGAGTTGTCCGACCGCGAGCGGCACATCCTCACGGAGCGCCGCCTGCAGGACAACCCGACCACGCTCGAGGAGCTCGCCGGCCAGTACGGCGTGAGCCGTGAGCGCGTGCGCCAGATCGAGGTGCGGGCGTTCGAGAAGCTGCAGAAGGCGATGCGCGCGGCCGCGACCGAGCGGAACCTGGTCGACGCCTAGACTGCCTTGCTGTCCAGGGCGTCGGTCGCTTCGGCGGCGGCGCTCGTCAGCGCGGTGAAGGTCGCGCCCAGCGTCTTCACCGGCTTCTCCCCGCGGGCCACGGTGCTGATGTAGTCGCCCAGCTCCGCCACGGCGTGGACGAGGCGGGGATCCTGTGCGCGCAGCGCCACCTCCGTCAGCGAGTCCAGCTGGGCCCGGATCGAGCGCTCGGCCTGTTTGGGGTCCTGGTGGGCCTGCAGCAGCGCCGAGCGCAGCACCTTCAGCGCCTCCTGCACCTGCTCGGCCGCGGTCGGGGCGGTGTCGGCGCCGTCGGCGCGCCGCTTGCGCCGGCCCTTGTACTCGCCGCTGTTGAACCGGCGGCGGTCCGGTCCGACGTAGATCACCGCCTCGACCCAGCTCCGGGGCCGGGTGGCGACGTTCTCCACCCGCTTGAACAGGTCGCCGGCGCTGAAGGGCTTCTTCAGGAACTCGTGGGCGCCCGCGTCACGGGCCGCCTTGATCTTCTCGGCCGTGGCCTCCGCGCTGACCACGATGACGGGCGCGCGGCGGCAGGGCAGCGAACTCCGGCGCAGCGCCCGGGTGAACTCCACCCCATCGATGGCGGGGGCGGAGAGCTCCGTCAGCACCACCTGCGGGTTCAGGCTGTCGATGCTCTGCAACGCGAGGCTCGAGCGGTCGAACACGTCCACGCGGGTGGAGCCCATGGCGCGCATCAGCGAGATCATCAGCTCGGAGGACACCGCATAGGGGTCCACCACCACCACGCGCTGGATCAGCGGGGCGAGCTTCTGGAGCCTTTGGGGGTCGGCGTTGAACATGGGCGCTCGGGCGGTCTCGCCGCGATCATCGCCGGATCAGGTAAACGCCGCGCTTACGCTGTTCAGCCCCGGAATCAGCGTTGGAAGGGGTCGCGCATCAGGATGGTGTCGTCGCGCTCCGGGCTGGTCGACAGTAGAGCCACCGGCCGCTCGATCAGCTCCTCGACGCGCCGAACGTACTTCACCGCCGCGCCCGGCAGGTCGCGCCAGGAGCGGGCGCCCTGGGTGCTGTCGGCCCAGCCCTCCATCTCCTCGTAGACCGGTTCCGCCGCGGCCTGCTCCCGCTGGCCGGCCGGCAGGTAGTCGAGCACCCGATCGCCGATGCGGTAGCCGGTGCAGACCTTCAGCCGCTCGAACCCGTCCAGCACGTCGAGCTTGGTCAGGGCGATGCCGTGCGCGCCGTTCACCGCCAGCGACTGGCGCACCAGCACCGCGTCGAACCAGCCGCACCGCCGCGGACGGCCCGTCACCGTGCCGAACTCGCGCCCGCGCTCGCCGAGCCTGCGGCCCGTCTCGTCGTGCAGCTCGGTGGGGAACGGCCCCTCGCCCACGCGGGTGGTGTAGGCCTTCACGATGCCGAGCACGAAGCCGGCGGCGCCGGGCCCGAGGCCCGAGCCCGCGGAAGCCTGCCCCGCAACCGTGTTGGAAGACGTCACGTACGGATAGGTGCCGTGGTCGACGTCGAGCAGCGCTCCCTGCGCACCCTCGAACAGGATCTTCCGGCCGGCCTTCGCCTGCTCGTCCAGCAGCCGCCACACCGGCTGCGCGTACGGGAGCACCTTCGGCGCGAGCGCCAGCAGTGCGGACAGCAGCTCTGCGGGATCGAACTCGGGTAGTCCCAGCCCCCGGCGCAGCGCGGCGTGGTGCGCCTGAAGGCGGGCGAGCTTCAGCTCCAGCGCCTCGCGGTCGGCGAGGTCCGCAACCCGAATGGCGCGGCGGCCCACCTTGTCTTCGTAGGCGGGACCGATCCCCCGCCCCGTCGTGCCGATCTTCGCCGGCCCCGCCTGCGCTTCGCGCGCTGCATCAAGGTCCTTGTGGAAGGGCAGGATCAGGCTCGCATTGTCGGCCAACGCCAGCAGCTCCGGCGTGATGGCGATCCCCTGCTCGCCGATGCGGGCGATCTCGCCCAGCAGGTGCCAGGGGTCGACGACCACGCCCGGCCCGATCACGGACAGCTTCCCCTGCACCACCCCGGAGGGCAGCAGCGACAGCTTGTAGACCTGCTCGCCCACCACCAGCGTGTGGCCGGCGTTGTGGCCGCCCTGGAAGCGCACGACCACGTCGGCGCGGTGCGACAGCCAGTCGACGAGCTTGCCCTTGCCCTCGTCCCCCCACTGCGCGCCGATGACGGTGACGTTGGGCATCGTCAGACCCGCAGACGGCTCTCGACGGTCGTCACCGCCCGCCCCCGCAGCTTCACGCGCTCGCCCGCGGCTTCGCAGTCGAGATCGCCGCCGCGGCCGGGATAGGCCTGGTGGAAGCGCAACGCGCTGCGGCCCAGCCGCTCCGTCCAGAACGGCGTCAGGATGCAGTGCGCGGAGCCCGTGGCCGGATCCTCCGCCACGCCGGCCCCCGGGGCGAAGAAGCGGCTGACCACGTCGAACTCAGATCCGGTGTCGGCGGGCGCTGTGACGATCACGTCCCCCCGGCCCGGCGCGGCGGCCTTCGAGACCTCGTGCAGCGCGGCGATGTCCGGAGCGAGCCGTCGCACCGTTCCCTCGTCCGCGAGGAGGACCACGAGGTAGGCGGCCGCCCACACCTCGAGCGGCTCGGCCCCGAGCGCCTCCCGCAGGCCCGTCGGCGTCTCGATCCGCCGCGGGGGATCGGCCGGGAAGTCCATCTCGTACCCGTCGCCCGCCCGCTCCACCCGGAGCTCGCCGGCGCCGCGCGTCCGGAAGCGCAGCGTGTCCGCGCCTGCGCCGAGTTCCGACAGCAGGACGTGAGCGGACGCCAGCGTGGCGTGACCGCACAGCGGCACCTCCACCGCGGGTGTGAACCAGCGCAGCTCGAACTCGCCGGGGTCCTCGCCGCGGACCAGGAAGGCGGTCTCCGCCTGGTTGTTCTCCATGGCGAGCGCCTGCATCCAGGCGTCCTCGGGCCAGGCGTCGAGGGGCTCCACCACGCAGGCGGGGTTGCCCCGGAAGGGGCCGCTGGCGAAGGCGTCGACCGTCCACTGCCGCATCTCAGCGCTCCTCGATGATGATTTCGGGCCAGCGGGCTTTAGCCGAGCGCGTGGTCCGCTCCCACCCCCGCGCCTCCAGCCGGCGCGGATTGGGCCGCAGCCGCATGTCGAAGACGTCCTGCAGCCCGAACGGCGCGGCGACGCTGATCCGGTCGTGGGGCTCCAGCCGTATCCCCACGGCGAAGGCCGGGCAGACGAACCGCTCCAGCGCCTCGTCGGTGTCGCGCAGCGGCTCGTAGGCCTCGCCGAACTTGCCCTCGAACCACAGGTGCACGCGCGCCTGGTTGCGAACCTCGACCATCTCCTTCAACGGCGCCTCGAAGGCGTCGGCGACGCGCCGGATCACCACGTCTTCGGCCTCGTAGGAGAGGTCGGAAGGGTCGAAGTAGCCGACGTCGTAGTCACGAACGCCGTAGTCCGGCTGGCGTCCGGTGAGCGCGTTCCAGACCGTCTGGTAGACGGCGCCGGAGAACACCCGCCAGTCGGGCGGCGCCAGCTCCCGGACCACCGTCAGCACGTGCATCAGCCGTGGGCTGGCCGCGACCATGTCGGCGAGCCGTCGCTCCAGCTCCGCGTCGCTCACGCCAGACCCCGCAACGGCCAGGCGTGGTCCAGCGGACCATGTCCGCCGCCGAAGCCAGGGGCCCGCCGGATGGCCTCGGCGGTGTAGGCCCAGGCGCGGGTGACCGCCGCCTCCAGCGCCATCCCCTGCGCCAGGCCCGCTGCGCAGGCCGACGCCAGCGTGCAGCCGGTGCCGTGGGTGTGCGGGGTGTCGAGGCGCTCGGTCTCCAGCACCGTTTCGCCAGCCGCCGTCATCAGGATGTCGATCACCCGGTCACCCGGCACGTGGCCGCCCTTCATCAGCACGGCCTTTGCGCCTAGTTCCAGCAGCCGTTCGCCTGCCCGACGCTGGCCGTCGGCGTCGAGCACTTGGAGCCCCGTGAGCGCCTCGGCCTCGGGCGCGTTCGGCGTCAACAAGGACGACAGCGGCACGAGCACGGATCGGATGGCCTCGATCGCCCGCTGCTCCAGCAGCGACTCCCCGCCCTTCGCGATCATCACGGGATCGACCACGGCGGGAACGCCGGCGTCCGCGATCAGCCGCGCGGCCAGCTCCGCCGTCTCGACCGTCGCCAGCATGCCCGTCTTGAACGCGTCGGCGCCGATGTCCTCCAGCACCACCCGCGCCTGCGCCTCGACGATCTCCAGCGGGATCCCGTGCACGCCGAACACGCCTTTGGTGTTCTGCACGGTGACCGCTGTGATCGCCGTCATGGCGAAACCGCCCAGCGCCGTGACCGCCTTGATGTCGGCCTGGATTCCGGCCCCGCCGCCGGAGTCGGACCCGGCGATGATGAGGACTCGGCCGATGGGGTGGGTCATGCGCGCGGCTGTTGCCGGATGGCGCTCCACACCGCAAGGGCCTGCACCGTCTCGCGCACGTCGTGGACGCGCAGCACCGCCGCGCCCCTGTCCGCCCCGTGCAGCGCGGCCGCGAGGGAGCCGCCGAGCCGGTCCGTCGCCTGTTCCGCGCTCGGGTCGAGGAACTGGACGAAGCGCTTGCGGCTCACCCCCAGCACCACGGGGAAGCCGAGCGCCGCCAGCTCGGGCAGCGCCCTGAAGAGCATGAGGTTGTGCTCCAGCGTCTTGCCGAACCCTATGCCCGGATCGATCCAGATGCGTTCGCGGGCGACACCCGCCGCCTCCGCCGCAGCGGCGCGCCTGGCCAGGAAGTCCCGCACCTCCCGCACGACGTCTTCGTAGGTCGGGCTCCGCTGCATCGTCCGCGGCTCGCCCTGCATGTGCATCAGCACGACGCCGCAGCCGAGCTCCGCCGCCGCCTCGAGGCTCCCCTCCCCTCGCAACGCCGCGACGTCGTTCCAGATCGTGGCCCCCGCCGCGACCGCCGCCCGCGCCACCGAGGGCTTCATGGTGTCGACCGAGATCGGGATCCCGCTCTCGTGTCGAACGGCCTCGATCACCGGGACGACGCGGGCGATCTCGTCCGCCTCGGCAACCGGCTCCGCCCCCGGCCGGGTGCTCTCGCCGCCGACGTCGAGGATGTCCGCGCCCTCGGCGATCAGCCGCCGCGCATGCGAAACGGCGGCCGCCTCGTCCAGGAAGCGGCCGCCGTCGGAGAAGCTGTCGGGGGTGACGTTCACCACCCCCATCACGAGGGGCCTATTCGGCGACGTCACGCGTCGCGGGCTGCGGCTGCGGACGGGTCAGCGGCACGGCCACCGACGGGCCGGACGGCTTCTTCTCCGTCGGGTCCTCACGGACCGGCGGGACGCCCTGCAGCCAGTTGGTGATCTCCTCGCCGGTCAGGGTCTCGTACTCCATGAGCCCCCGCGCCAGCATGTGCAGGTCCTCGAGCCGCTCGGTGATGATCCGGCGCGCCTCGCTGTGACCGGCCTCCACCAGCCGCCGCACTTCGGCGTCGATCACCTGGGCCGTGGCCTCCGAGACGGTCTGCGTCCGCCCCATCGACATGCCGAGGAACACCTCCTGCTCGTTCTCGCCGTACGAGACGACGCCGAGCTCGTCGGAGTAGCCCCACTTGGTGACCATCATCTTGGCCAGTCGCGTGGCCTGCTCGATGTCCGACGAGGCGCCGGACGTCACCTTGTCCTTGCCGAAGATGATCTCCTCCGCCACCCGGCCGGCCATCAGGATCGCCAGCCGCGCGGTCATCTGCTCGTAGGACATCGACAGCTTGTCGCGTTCCGGCAGCTGCATGACCATGCCCAGCGCCCGGCCACGTGGGATGATCGTCGCCTTGTGGACGGGATCGGTGTTCGGGACCGTCAGCGCCACCAGGGCGTGGCCGCCCTCGTGGTAGG
>DASVVG010000042.1:0-1560 GCA_036386655.1 Caulobacteraceae bacterium
CGGTACTGCCGCGGGCGCGGCCGACGCCACAAGCGCCTGACCGACTGGGCCCGGCAGGCGCTGCTGCGGGCGGCACGCTGGCTCCCCGGGCGTCGCGTGGTCGCGGTGGCGGACAGCGGCTTCGCCGCCCTGGAACTGCTCGGCGCGGTGCGCCGGCGCATGGTCGTGGTCACCCGCCTCCGGCTCGACGCACGCCTGTTCGCGCCGCCGCCGCCCCGGACACCGCACATGATCGGGCGTCCGCGCCTGGTCGGTGATCGCCTGCCGACGCTCGCGCAGCGCCTGGGCGACCATCGTACGCGCTGGGACCACCTCGTCGTCGCGGGGTGGTACGGCGGCGGCGAACGCCGCGTCGAGGCCTGCTCGGGCACCGGCCTGTGGCACCACCCCGGCCTGCCGGTCGTGCCGCTGCGCTGGGTGCTGGTGCGCGACCCGCTCGGGGAGTTCCGGCCGCAGGCGTTCCTGTGCACGGACCTCGAGGCCGGGCCCGCCGACATCCTGTCCTGGTTCGTCCGGCGCTGGGCCACGGAGGTGACCTTCGCCGAGGCGCGCCGCCATCTCGGCGTGGAGACGCAGCGGCAGTGGTCCGACCGGGCCGTCGCCCGCACCACGCCGGCGCTGCTGGGGCTCTACTCGCTCGTGGCGCTCTGGGCCGACGAGCTGCACCGCCGCTCCGCCATCCTGCCGCGCGCCGCGACGTGGTACGCAAAGCGCGCCGCGACGTTCAGCGACGCCCTCGCCTCGGTGCGGCGGGCGATCTGGGCCGACGCGGCTTTGCGGACCTCCGCGTCGGGCGGAAAGGCGGAGAAAGTCCCGCGCACCGTGCTCGAGCGCCTGACGGACCTCGCCTGCTATGCCGCCTGACGCGGCAAAGTCGAGCTGTGAGTCCCTGAGTTCTGCGCTGCTACTTGATCCAGTCCATGGTGGCGGCCATGCAGAGCACGCCCATGAAGCAGCAGGCGGTCTTCTCATATCGGGTCGCAACGGCGCGCCACTCCTTGAGCCTGGCCCAGAGGCGCTCGACGCGGTTGCGGTTCACGTAAATCCACGCAGGACAGGCCACGGGCGCCTCGTTGCGCTTGGCCGGTATCGCCGGACGCGCGCCAAGGCGCCAGATGAACTCGCGGAAGGCGTGGCTGGCGTAGCCGCGGTCGGCCACGATCCAGGCGGGGACGAGGGAGAGGACCGCCAGGAGCAGCGGGGCCAGCGGCAGTTCGTGCGCCTGGCCCGGCGCGAGGGCGAAGCCGATGGCGCGACCGGAGGCGTCGGCGATCACGCAAGCCTTGGTCCCGTAGCCGCCGCGCGAACGGCCCAGTCCCTCGCGCGCGTCGCGCTGCGCTGAAGTGCCCCCTTTTTGGCCGCGCCCGCGGCCTTGTGGTGCGCCCGGATGCCGGTGCCGTCGAGGAACGCCATCCCGGCCTCAATCCCGCCACGCCGCTGCGCCAACCCCAGCAGCCGCTCCCAGGCGCCCAGGCGCGACCATCGGCTGAAGGTCTGCGCCGCCATCCACCACGGGCCCAGTTCGGCCGGGATCTGGCGCCATTTCGCGCCGTTGTCGTG
>DASVVG010000043.1:0-1551 GCA_036386655.1 Caulobacteraceae bacterium
GAACCGGCCGATGAACCCGACCGAATACTTCCAGCCGGCCGCGCTGCGCCGCTACCTGCGCGACCCGGCCAGCGTGCGCAGCTGGCCCGAGCAGAGGATGCCGGGCTTCACACCGGAGGCTATCGGTGAGGGGGAGCTGGAGGCGCTCATCGCCTACCTCGAGCACATGGCGACGCGGCGGCCGCCTAGGATCCCTTAGACCCGTCATACGAACTCCGGCTGATTAGTTCGGCTGAACTGGCTTGGGCCACCAGTGGAAGTGGGTGTGCGGGCGGATGCTGGCGGGGTCGAGACGGCGACAGCGCTCGGCGACGGTGGCGTCGAGATCGGCGAGGGTGGCGAAGTGGCGGTTGGCAACCGGCTCGTCCACCAAGGGCCACAGCCGCTCAGCGGGCTGCAACTCCGGGCTGTAGGGGGGCAGGAACACCAGGGTGATGCCCTCCGGCACGGTCAGGCCCTCGGGCCCGTGCCAGCCGGCGTCGTCGAGCACGAGGACGATGTGGCGCGCGCGCCCCGCCCCGGTCCGCCGCGCGAAACTGGCCAGCAGCGCTTCGAAGAGCGGCTTGCTCAGCCCGGTGGAGAGGAACCAGACCACCTCACCGCTGGTCGGCTGCACGAAGGCGACCACGTGCAGCCATTGGTAGCGGTGGTGGCCGAGCGCGACCGGCCGCATGCCCACCGGTGCCCAGACCCGCCGGCGGATCGGCTTCAGGCCGAGGCGGTGCTCGTCCTCGGCCCAGACCTCGACCGGCCGGTCGGGATGCGCCGCCTTGGCCTCAGCGACAGCGGCTTCAAGCCCCCCTTAAAGGCAGCCTGTTCCTCAGCCGTCGCCGCGCGCGCATGCCGCGGTCGCGGCGCCTTCGGCGACCAGCCGATCCGCCGCAGCGCTTCCCAGCCGCGTTGCGGATGCACCTTCGCCAGGCCGAGATGCCGTGCCCTCCAGGCCGCCACCTTGGGGCCGCTCCACAGCCCACCGTCCTCCGGCGGTTCCTTCAACCGCTTGGCCAAGGCGGCCAGCACCGCTTCGGTCAGCAGCGTTGCGGTGCGGCCATTCCGCCGCCGCTGGTCACCCAGAGCCGCGGGACCGAAGGCGTTGTAGCGGGCGGCCAGTTCCTCCAGCCAGCGCGGCACGAAAGCCAGCACCTCGGCCACCTCGACGAAGGTTCGCCCCTGCGCCGGCAGCCGGATCGCCTGGAAGTGCCGCGCCTCGGTCGCGTCCCGCGCCGCCCGGTACCGCGCCTCCAACTCCGCCACGGGGAGATGCCCGACGATCCGCGCCATGATCCCGCTCCCGAACCATGGTGCGTCAGCCTAATCGCACCCATCCCGGACCGGAATCCATCAGATCAGCGAGGCAATCAGCCGGATTTCGTATCACTCGCTGTGCGGGTTTGGGTCCCTTCCGAGCGCATAGAGCACCAGGGGCGGGCGCTGAGCCCTGCCCTTCGCCCATTCTGGCGCGCGGAAGGCCGGTGGCGCGACCAGCCTTCCGTCCACGACTATTGCCACTGGCACCGCGCGAGCGCTGCCGGCAAATGCGCACCTCACTTC
>DASVVG010000044.1:0-1702 GCA_036386655.1 Caulobacteraceae bacterium
AGTGCGCGCCTACCTAATGTGGGAAGCAGATGGCAAGCCGAACGGGCAAGCGGACCTGTACTGGCACCGAGCGCGCGAGCGCATGGAAGCAGAAACCCACTCTGCCTATCCCCCGGTCCAATCCGCCAAGCACCGGAGCTAGCCCCAATGCTGTTCATTTTGGGCGGCAAAGGGGATAGGCTTTCTCCCTCGGTGACGCGGGATCGGCAGCCATGGCTGGTGTCCCTGCCGGCCTGCCGGCCGGCGTTCGGCTCAGCGACCACATCAGCCTCGGCGTGATGGCCCGGGCGATCCCGCCGGCGCGGGTGCGCCAGGTGCTGGCGGAGACCGGCAAGGCAAGTGAACGCGAGCGCGACTTGCCGGCGCCGGTGATGGTCTACTACGCCATCGCGCTTGCGCTCTACATGGGCTCGAGCACGCGCGAGGTGCTGCGTTGCCTGCTGGAAGGGCTGCGCTGGCTCTGGGGTGCCGAGGTGGTCAAGGTGGCCGGCAAGAGCGGCATCTCGCAGGCGCGCAGCCGGCTCGGAGAGGCGCCCTTGCGCCGGCTCTACGAGGGGGTGGTGCAACCGGTGGCCACCCCGGCCAGCAAGGGGGCGTGGTATCGCGGCTGGCGGCTGGTCAGCCTGGATGGCAGCTGCCTGGACGTGGCCGACACCGCGGAGAACCGCGCTGAGTTCGGCATGCCGGGGGCCAGTCGCGGCCAGAGCGCCTTTCCGCACCTGCGCTTGGTGGCGCTGGTCGAGAACGGCACGCACGTGCTGTTCGGCGCGCGGCTCGGCCGGTATGCCGAGGGCGAGACGACGCTGGCCCAGGACGTACTGGGTGCGCTGCGGCCTGGCATGCTGTGCCTAGCCGACCGGTACTTCTTCGGGTATGCGCTCTGGCAACGGGCGGCGAGCACCGGTGCGGACCTGCTCTGGCGGGTGAAGGGCAACCTGCGGCTGCCGCGCGAGACGGTCCTGCCGGACGGCTCCTACCTGAGCACCATCTACCCCAGTGACAAGGACCGTCGGCACCGCACCGGCGGGCTGCAGGTACGCGTGGTGGAGTACCGACTGGAGGGCATCCCCGATCCTGAGCCGCTCTATCGCGTGGTGACCAGCATCCTCGATCCGCAGCGCGCGTCGGCGGCGGAGTTAGCCGCCCTCTACCACGAGCGCTGGGAGATCGAGGTAGCCCTGGCGGAACTCAAGACCGGGCTGCGTGGCGCCCGGGTGGTGCTGCGCTCGAAGACCCCGGAGTTGGTGCGCCAGGAGGTCTGGGGCTTGCTGCTGGCGCATTTCGCTGTGCGCGGCCTGATGCACGAAGCCGCCCTGCAGGCCGACGAGGACCCTGACCGGCTGTCCTTCTCGCACGCCGTACGCGTGCTCCGCCGCAAGATCCCGCACTTCGCGGCGCTTTCCCCCTCGGGCCAGGCGTGCCCTGCATAAGGCGGTGCTGGACGAGATCCTGGAGGAACGCGCGGTCAGCGGTCGCGGTCGGCAGGTGCCACGCGGGGTCAAACGGAAGATGAGCAACTACCCGCTGCGACCTCGCGCACCGCAGCCGACTACGCGCGTCGATTACGCCACTACGATAAGGATCTCAAAGTGAACAGTATTGGGGCTAGGCGCAAGGGCAATGACGGCAAGCCGCGTGTTACTGTCCCGGTCAGTGTCCTGGCAGAGGCATCGCGCGTCCCGGAAAATGTCCCGGACGTCCC
>DASVVG010000045.1:0-3021 GCA_036386655.1 Caulobacteraceae bacterium
ACGGGTCGCGGTCCCAATCACTCTCTCTACGCCGCTGCGGTACTGACTTCTCCGCCAGCATGACGACGCCGAGCTATCCGATGCGTTCTCCCCTCGTAACTGGGAGGAGCGCCGGTTCATGAGCGATCGGACAGACGGAACCGCAGCGGCTGCGGTGGGAGCTCACAGCAAAGACGCCATGAACGCTCTGCACGGCGGTAAACTACCGGACCAGAACATGCCCGGCACCGGCGGACCTGATCGCCGCTCCGGCACGTCGGATGAAGCGGACGATCTTGGGGCCTCCGTCCGCAGCGTTTCCGATGCGGCTATGTCTGTCGCCAGCCGAGCAGGCGAAGAGCCTGTTCGTGCTACGAAGCTCGTGCGGGAAGGGATCTCGCGTGCAAGTGGGCAGGCCTACCGGCAGGGTGCGGAGGCGGGTGAGTACGTGGGCAGCTTGGTCAAAAGCGACCCGCTACTCACGCTGTTGGGTGCCGGTGCGTTGGGCTTCGCCCTGGGGCTGCTCGTCGGCCGGCGGTAATGCTCTTGCCCTACCCACGGGAGGACGCAACTTTCAAGCCGAGGCGGCACTAGGATGCGTGCTTTGGCCCTAGAACGGCGCCGATGCGTGTCCCAGGGGGCCTCCGCAACCCGCCCGCCGGCGACACGAAAAATGCCAAGCAGCCGCGGCAGCAAACAGGGAGTAGACGGAATGGCACCGCTGTCCACCTGGCCCAGGCCCGCTCTGATCACACTTGGTGTCCTCCTGCTCGCGGCAGTCCTCGGTTGGGGCGTCGCCATTGAGCGGGCTAGCCGCGTCAGCGACCGCGAGGAAGCTCTGGCCGCAGCCGAGGCGCGCGGACGCGTGGCTCAGCAGCGGGTCGGTGAAGTCGAGGGGACGTTGACCACCGAGCGCAGGGCCGCGGGCGATCTCGCCGCACTGCAGCAACGGATCACGGGCGCTCAGGAACAAGCAACTGCGGCTGAGGCGCGAGCGACTGAGCTAAGGACCGGTGCCGAGGCGGCCGAGCGGCAGCTGGCCGATTTCCGTCAGCAGGCGGCAGCCGAGGAGCAGCGGCTTCAGGGACTGCGCGGCGAGGTGGGTGAAGCCGAGCGCGCCCTCGACGCGCGACGGGCGGCGCTGGAGGAGGCAGGCAGTCGTGTGGCGGCGGCCAACCGGATGGCCGAGGAAGCCGCTGCTCGCGTGCGCGGCCTGGAAGCGCGCTCGACTGAACTGACCGGCGCTGTCGGCGGCGCTGAACAGAGGCTACAGGCGCTCCTCGGTGACGCACGGGTTGCTGAGGGCGAACTCGCCGCCCGCCGCGCGGCGCTGGAAGAAGCTTCGGCACGGCTGACACAGGCCGCGACCGCTGCAGAGGAGGCCACCGGTCGCGTGCGGGGCCTGGAGGCACGCTCGACCGAGCTGGCCGGGACCGTTGCCGGGACCGAGAGCCAGGTGCAGCAACTCCGCGAGGCGACCGGGGCTGCCGAAACTGTACTCGCCGAGCGCCGCGCCGGGATCGAGCGGGTTCAGGCTGAGCTGTCGCGACTGAGCACCGCCCGTGATCAGGCATCGGAGGCTGTCCGGGGACTTGAGGGCCGCAGCGCTGAGGCCGGCAATGCCATCCGGGCTGCGGAGCAGCGCCTTGCCGACCTCGGGCAACAGGCAGCGGCCGAGGAGCAGCGCCTGCAGGCGCTACGCGGCCAGGCTGGGCAGGTGCAGCAGTCGCTGGCGGAGCGGCAGCAGGCCATCACAGCGGCGGAGCAGCGGTTACAAGCGCTGGGCCGTGAGATCGGCACTGCCGAGGGTGAGATTGCCGCGCGGCGCGCGGCGTTGGAAGAGGCGGGCACCCGAGCCAAGGGCCTTGAGGCGCAGGCAACGCAGCTGACGCAGGCGGCGGAAACGGCGCGCCAGAGCTTGCTGCAGTTTCAGCAGCAGGAGCAGACGCTACGGGGTCAGCTTGAGAGCCAGCGCCAGGAACTGGCCGACCTGCGCGCGCAGGCGTCGCGCGAGCGCGTCGTCCCGCCAGTGCCGGGTTCGAGCCCGGCGCCACCGCCGGTCGACGGAGCCGGAGGCCAGCAGATCCGCTGACGTGAAGAGCCCCGCCCGTGGCGGCTCGGTGCCGCGTGCGCGCTATGGCGGAATGCATGCGGCGGGTTGGAGGGAAGGGCATGGACCGCTGCTACCTGAACCGGGCTGATGACGGGGCGTTGGGGTGGCTAATCGGAGGAGACGACTTCTTTGTCATCTCTGAGGTTTCCTGTCAGGGCCGCTTCGCAATAAGGCAGCACGGGGCGGCCCATCCTTGACAGGTATCGAGCCACCGCTCCGCGGCGACACACCTGGAACCTGCGGGGGCCTGGGCCGACCCGCCCACCCGTGCAACGCTCCCACCGCTGCGCTTGCCAGGAATGCACCCATGTCCACGCCTGTCGACAAAAAGACCAACATCGTCCCGGAAGAGAACACGGTTTCCAGCGAAACCGGCTTCAGCGGACCCCGCCCGCGACCCCGAGACAAGTCGCCCGAGCACGCCTACAACATGGAAGTGGGCGAACAGGCGGCCATTGTCGGCCCGAATAATAAGGGTGGCGGGGCTCCGGTGAATATCCGGGTCAAGGGCGCTGCCGGCGACGCGCCGGGCCAGCCGGATGAGCTGGTCGAGCCTGACGCCGGCGCGACTGAGGAGACGAAGCGCAAGTCGACCGGCCGCGGCAAGGCCGACGCCGGAGGTATGCCGGAAGCCTGAGGCCCGAAGTCAGGGTCGGAAGGACTGTAAGCGCGGCCTCCAGCTTCCGATTACCCGCATTTCGGCTGCATCAGCTCTGCCCCGAGCATGATGTCCATGAGGCGGGACCAGCCGCGCCACATCACTGTTTTACCGGGTGGGCGGTCGCGCGCGCGGGCGAGATAGCCGCCGAGGCAGGCGATTTTCATAAGGAAGCCCGCCTTATTCATGCCGACGGGCGGTTTGCCTCATATTCTTCGCTCAAACACGGGAGTTTCCCTGTTGTAGCAAGGGACGAATCAAAACAGCCAGT
>DASVVG010000046.1:0-2444 GCA_036386655.1 Caulobacteraceae bacterium
GTGCGTTTCCTCCGCATACCAGGCGAACATCTCGCGCACGATGGCCGCCTCGGCCTCTTCGATGCGGACACCTGCCGGATCGCGCGGGCGGTCCGGGTCGACCCGGTAGCCGAAAGGCGCCCTGGTCCAAGGCAGCATCAGTCCCGCCTGTCAAGCGACATCCAGCTTTACGAGGTAAGGCGACACCCAGATTTACGAGGCTCGGCCGGGCAGGCGTCAGGCGTGGGCGAGCTTCAGCGCGTCCTCGAGGTCGCGCAGCCGGTAGCTGCGGCCCTTGATGTTGAGGACGTGGGCGCGGTGGAGCAGGCGATCGAGGATGGCGGCGGCCAGGACCTCGTCGCCGGCGAGGAGCTCGGTCCAGTCGCGGATGCTCTTGTTGGTGGTGATCAGCATCGCACCGCGGCCGTAGCGGTAGCTGACCAGGCGGAAGAACAGGCTGGCCTCCTGGCGCGTCATCGGCTCGAAGCCGAGTTCGTCGATGAGCAGCAGCGCCGTCGACATGTATTTCCGCCGCCTCAGCCGCGCCGGCGGCATCCCGGCGTCC
Source organism: Caulobacteraceae bacterium (assembly GCA_036386655.1). Lineage (GTDB taxonomy): Bacteria > Pseudomonadota > Alphaproteobacteria > Caulobacterales > Caulobacteraceae > JAHWJX01. Next base: position 545 of record DASVVG010000046.1, read on the forward strand.
GCCCGCAGCGCCGTCATCAGCTCGTCGAAGCGGAAATACTGCACCGAAAAGCCGAGCTGCACGGCCTTCACCCCGAGCCCGACGCACAGGTGCGACTTGCCCACCCCGGGCGGCCCCTGCAGGAGGACCGTCTCGACGTCGCGCACCCAGGCGCAGGTGGCGAGCGTGTCGATGCGCGAGCGCTCGATCGCCGGTTGGAAGGCGAAATCGAAGGTCTCGAGCGTCTGGCCGACCGGCAGGTTCGAGACCTTGAGCGAGGTCTTCACCCGCCGCTCCTCCCGGCCGGACAGCTCCGCCGCGAGCAGCCGGTCGAGGAAGGCGTGCGGCGGGACCTCGCCGCGCACCGCCTCGCTCAGCAGGGGCCCGAGCTGCTCGGCGGCGTAGCCGCAGCCGAGCGCCAGCAGCCGGTCCCGGGTCGCGTCGACGTCGAGCCGCGGCTTCGGCGCGCTCATCGCGCCGCCTCCGCGAGCGCGGCGTAGAGGTCGATCGAGCGCCGCGCGACCGGGGCCGCCGCCAGCTCCTGCATCCGCGCGCCCATCCGGCCGAGCGGCGGCGGGGCGATCACCCGCCCGGTGCTCGGGCCGTCGTAGTGCCGCTGGTCGACGAGGAGCCGGCGCTCCGTCCCGCGCGGGTGGAGGGCGACGACCTGGCACGCCTTCAGCACCTGCACGGCGCCGGCGATGCCGCGCACCTCGACCGTCTCGCCGACGAGGCGGAAGGGCACGCTGTACTGCCGGCCCTCGAACGCGACCAGCCCGTCCCGCCCGACGGTCCGCGCCACGACGAGGTCGAACGGCTCGGGCGCGGTCTCGGGCGGCCGGGTCAGCAGCGGCCGCTCCCGCGCCCAGGCCTCGGCGACGCTCGTGCCGGTGGCCGGGCAGCGCCGCTCCGCCGCCCGTGCCGCGACCCGCCCGTCGGTCCAGGCCTGCAGCTCCGCCAGGTCGGCGAAGCTCTTGCCGTAGGGGGCGATGGCCGCGCGGTGGTCGCGCACCCGGCGCTCCACCTTCCCCTTGGCGCGCGGCTGGCGCGGGGCGCAGGCGTCGACGTGGAAGCGCATCAGCGCCGCGTAGCGCCGGTAGGCGGGGTTGACCGTCCCCCACGCCCCGGCGCCGCGCGACACCGCGGTCTTCTCGTTGTCCACCCGCAGCGTCGCCGGGGCGCCGCCCAGGCGGGTGAGGCAGGCCGTGTGGCAGGCGAGCCAGGACAGCGCGTCCTTCCCGCGCGACCAGACGACCGCCTCCGCCCGGCTCCAGGACAGCACCATGTGCATCGCCAGCAGATCGACCGCCTCGCCGCCGACCACCACGCCCGGGAAGTGCGCCCAGTCGACCTGCGCCTGCGCGCCCGGCGGCGTTTCCACCCGCCGCCGCGCCCGGATCGCCGGCGCCGGGTACGCCCGCCTCCAGTACCGCTGCACCGAGCGCAGGCTGCCGCCGTAGCCGTGCTCGCGCCGGAGCCAGTCGTGCAGCGCGGCGAGGTTCACGCCCTCCTCGCCCCGCAGCGAGCGCCAGTGCCCGATCGCCTCGGCGAACGCCTCGGCCGCGGGCTTCTGCCGCGACCGGCCGTCCGCCGTCCCGGACGCCATCCGCCGGAGGTGGTGGCGCACCGCCCCCTCCGTCACGCCCAGCAGCCGGGCAACCTCACTCCGCGTCGCACCCCGCGCCGACAGCGCCTTGATCGTCATGCGAGCCTCCGGATCTAGCCGGCCCATCTCCCCTCCCGGCGAACCAATCGCCGGGGGCGACTTCAGCCGGAGGCGACACCTCGTAAATCTGGGTGTCGCCTAAACCAGAGACTCGCCTGTCGCCCTACAATCCTGGAGCGATCGTCCGTAAGACCGCATGTCCGCTTGCGTAGGGGAGCTGAGCCACTCGGCCGCGGCGGAGCCGCCCGGTATGCC
>DASVVG010000047.1:0-2212 GCA_036386655.1 Caulobacteraceae bacterium
GAACTGGGCCACGCGCTGGGCGAAAGCGTCGCGCTCCTTCCAGAGGCTGGCGCGCGTGCTGCTGTCCCCGACGCCGACCTGCGTGCCGGCGGGCCAGAGATGCGGCATCGTTGCCCCGGCCCGGCTCAGCAGCGCCGCGGCGGAGCGCGCTTCGGTCACGCTCGAGCCCTGCCCACGCGCGAACCCGGCGAGCGTCTTCATGGCGCCGCCCAGCTGCTTCATCTGCGCCTGGCGGTGCTCGATGACCGCCAGCTGCTGTTTGGTGGGCTTACGGGCGGCGACCGCCTCGGAGACCGTCGCCAGTGCCAGCGCCGCGACGACCGTGGCCGCGGCTCCGTTGATCAAGTTGCGTCGCATGTTTCGAAGTCCCGCCGGCGTCCCGCGCGAAGTGGAGGGCAGGTCGGCCGGAAAGGCAACAGCCGGTCAGCCGTCTCCCAGGCGCCGCGCGCCGAGCACCATGGTGATCTGCTCGACCAGCCCGAGGGCCGCGGCGGGACCGTGCGCCGCCTCGACCGAGAGCAGCGTGCCGCAGATCACGGAGACCACGGTCTTCTCGATGTCGGTGAGCCCGGCGAGGCAGGCGATCAGCTCCTCGCTCTCGTTCGAGCGAGCCACCTCGGTCGGAAACGTGCTCGCGATCCCGCTCATCCGGGTCCCCTCCGCGCGCCCACACGGCTCAGCCTGGAGCTTAAACAGTGAGTTGGACCGCGCCGCCTCCCCCCAAGTTTAGGGGGCTCAGTCGTTCAGGAGACCGAGCACGTAGGCCTGCGAGAGCGCCTGCACGCGGGTGCGGACGCCCAGCCGGGCGCAGGCCTGGGCGAGGTGCTCCTGCACGGTGTAGCGGGAGATGCCGAGGATCTGGGCGATGTCGGCGGCGCTCTTGCCCTCGCGCGTCCAGCGCAGGCACTCGAGCTGGCGGGCGCTGAGCGGGGCGCGCGGCGGCGCCGGGCGGCGGTCCTTCCGGACGCGCGCGGCGTAGTAGATGCAGGCGAGGTGCGCGGCGGTGCGGGTGTCCGGGCAGAGCGGGTCGGCATCGCCGCCGCTCAGCATCACCGTCGAGATCGAGCCGTCGAGGTTGTGGATCGGGGTGACGAACCCTTCGCGGAGGCCGAATTCCGACGCCTCGCCGAAGATGCGGACGGCCTCCGGAGAGAGCGGCTCGCCCATCCGCACGTCGCTCCAGAAGATCGGGTCCGAGGTGGTGAGCGCCCGGCGGATCACCGCGTCGTGCGGGGCGTGCCCGCTCGCCTGGTAGTGCTGCTCCCAAGCCTCGAGGCTGCGGGCCCGCAGCACCTCGACGCGCGGCGCCCGGCGCGGGTCCTGCACGTCGATGGTGGCGAACTGCTCGAAGCCCAGGTCCCGCACGAAGCGGTGGAAGACGACCTCGAGCTCCTCCACGCAGCCCACGGCGTTCATCGCCGCGACCGTATCGAAGGCGCGGCGCGCGATGTCCTGCTCGAGCTTGCTTTGCAGCACGGGTCCCCCTGACGCGGCGGACTGTGACGTAGGGGAAGGCGGCCGAGCAAGCTCCGCGTTGACTTGCGACAATGCGCCCCTAGCTTCGCCCCGTTTCCGGCGCCCGCGCGCAACAGGATGCCTTCATGACCTCCAGGACCCTCCCGCTGCTCGCCGTGCTCGCCGCCCTCGCCGCCTGCGCGCCCAACGGCTCGCCCCAGACGACGCAGACGGCCGCCGCGCCCGCCGCCGTGCTGGAGCGCGACGTCCACTCCTACGCCCGGCCGGGCGAAGCGCGGGTTACGCACGTGGACCTGGACCTGCGCACGGACTTCGCCGCGAAGCGGCTGATCGGCACCGCCGCCCTGGACATCCACCGACGTCCCGACGCGCAGCAGATCGTCCTCGATACCCGGGACCTGACGGTGAGCTCGGTGGCCGACGGGGCAGGCCGGCCGCTGGAGTTCACCTTCGGCGAGGCGGGGCCCGACCCCATGGGCCGGCCGCTGCACGTGAAGCTGCGGCCCGACACGCGGCGGGTGGTCGTCGCCTACGAAACCGCGCCCGGCGCGGCGGCGCTGCAGTGGCTGACGCCGGCCCAGACCGCGGGCAAGCGGCACCCGTACCTGTTCAGCCAGGGCCAGGCGATCCTGACCCGCAGCTGGATCCCGACCCAGGACAGCCCCGGCATCCGGCAGACCTACTCCGCCCGCATCACCGTTCCCGAGCCGCTGCGCGCGGTGATGAGCGCCGAGGC
>DASVVG010000048.1:0-2520 GCA_036386655.1 Caulobacteraceae bacterium
CGCCCGGCGCGGCGGTCGCGCCGGGCGTCTCAGTCTTTCGGCGCAGCGCTAGCTCTTGCGGTCCTCGGTGGCGTCGCTGACGCCGGAGGCGGTCTGCATCGAACCCAACGACTCGGTCCGTGCGCCGTCCTTGTCGTCGTCATGGCTCTTGAACGGCTCGGTGACGGCGCTGCTCAGCTTCTGCCGCCACTCGCTGAAGGTCTTGCTGAAGCCTTCCTTCCGCTCTTCGCGATAACGCTTGTAGTCCTCATCGTACTTGCGCTGCTGCTCGGTGCGCCACTGGGAGTACTCGCGGTCGTAGCTGGAGAGCTGCGAGTCCCGCCACGTCAGGTAGTCCGGGTCGTGGTCGTCGTGCCCCTGCCGGCCGACGTAGCCCTGGCCGCCCCCTTGGCCGCTCCCGTAGCCGCCGAACTGGTGGTCGCCGTACCGCTGGTCCTCACGGAACGCGGAGCGCTGCGCGCCGCCGCCGCCGGTGAACTGGCCGTAGGTGCCGCCGCCCTGCGGACCGTGGCCGGAGCCGAGCCCGCCCATGCCGCCGCCCGATCCGTAGCCCATGCTCGGCTGCCCGCCGGGCGTGCCGAACCCGCCGGTGCCCTCCGGCGAGCGACCCTGCGCGTTCTGGCCGAAGAAGCCCTGGCCGTAGCTGCCGTCCTGGTTAGAGCCGCCCCAGCCCTGCTGGCCGTAGCCCTGACCCTGGCTGCTCGCGCCGAAGCCCTGCTGGGCGTAGCCCTGCGCCTGACCAGCGCCGTGGCCGCCGCCGCCGTGCTGGTGCGCGCCCGCCGGATGATAGCCGGAAGGCTGGTAGCCCGAGCCCTGCCAGATCTCTGCGCCGGGCGCGTACGAGTTCTGGCCATACCCGCCTTGGCCCATGCCGCCCTGGCCCATGCCGCCGCTCTGCCCGCGACCGTAGCTCTGGCCGCCGTAGCGCGAGCCTTGGCCGTAACGATCCTCCCCGTAGCCGGAGCCCTGGCCTTGGCCGCTCTGGCCCTGCACGCCGGAGGACTGGCTGCCGAGTCCGGGGCTGTCGTCGCGCACCCAGCCGCGGTTACGCCCGTTGTCGTCCTGCCGCCCGTCGTCGCGATCCGCCATCTGCGTCTCTCCCGTTCAAGTGAGCGAAATGGAGCCGGCGCGACCGGCCCCGGCGTGCGTGCGTCACGTCCAGGAGGGCGTGACCTGGTAGTACTCGTTGACCCGCTGGCCCCACCCGTTGTCCTCGTTGGTCAGCTCCTCGCGGTCGTAGGCCGGCGAGCGCTGCAGCTGCTCCTTGGCCAGCGGCACCACGTAGCCGCCCCGCGACGTGTCGTAGGTCAGCACCGCCCAGGGCAGCGGGTTGAACTTCTCGCCCATGCCGAGGAAGCCGCCGAAGGACAGCACCGCGAAAGCGACCTGGCCGCTCAGTTTGTGGATCATCACGTCTTCCACGTGCCCCAGGCGCTCGCCCTCGAGGTTGTAGACGGCGGTGCCCTGGACCTTGCTCGCCGAGATCAGCGGGTTGCCCGTCATCTCCGCCGTAGCGCCCGAACCTCCGGCCTGGCCGTGCATCATCGAGGCGTCCTTTCCTGTGCGCGATGTCCTGTTTTGAACGCCCCCTGGCGAGCGCTTGTTCCACCGCCAAGGTTTCGCCCGAAAGCGGGTGGTTAAGGCGATGTTCAGTGTCGGCGGCCCAAGAATGGGGCCGTTGGATTCGCCGCTGGAGCGTGTGTGGAGCGGATGGAAGGGGCAGCCCGAGTAGGGGACGACGATCCCCGCGCCGTCGCGCTGGGCGAGCGCCTGAAGGCGTGGTTCGCCGCGCTCTCCGGCCGCCCCGTCCCGAAGGGCCTCCTCGACCACGTCGATACGCTCGAGCGTCAGCCGCCCGCGGAGCGGCCGGACCCCGAGGCCCCCGCCGCCTAGTCCTCGTTGGCCGCCGCCAGGATGGTCTCGGCCACCAGCGCGTCCACCGCCGAATCCGCTTCCATGATCTTCAGCAGCCGGGCCCGGGCGCGGTTCACGCGGCTCTTGATCGTGCCGAGCGCGCAGCAGCAGATCTCCGCCGCCTCCTCATAGGTGAGCCCCGCCGCGCCCACCAGGATGAGCGCCTCGCGGTGCTCGTCCGGCAGCTGCCGCATCGCGCCCTCCAGCGAGCGCATCGCCACGCTCCAGTCCTGCGTCGCGGGCGCCGTGAGGGTGGCGGCGTGCTTGCCGTCGCCGTCGCTGACCTCGCGCCGGCGGCGGGTCACGGCGGTGTAGTAGGTGTTGCGCAGGATCGTGAACAGCCAGGCCCGAAGGTTGGTCCCGGGCTCGAACTTGTCCCGGTGAGTCCACGCCTTGGTTAGCGTATCTTGCACCAGGTCGTCGGCGTCGGCGCTGTTGTGGCTCAAGGACCAGGCGAAGGCCCGCAGCGCGGGGATGAGGTCGATGACCTCCTCGCGCCACTTGGTCGCCGCCTCACCCACAGGCGAACGCTCCGCGCGCGCACCCGCCATGCCGCCGCTCGACGCTGGAGTCCGCCGCCATGCCGGGAATCCGCCTCTACTCGCC
>DASVVG010000049.1:0-14106 GCA_036386655.1 Caulobacteraceae bacterium
ATCGGGCGCGGGCGCCGTCGGCGAGGACCTCCGCCAGGCCTGCCTGGATTGCCTCGAACTCGACCGGGGCACGGTGCGCGCCTACGCCGAGAAGTACTCCTGGCGCGCCTCGGCCGAGGAGTTCGTCAGGAACCTCCAGCCCTATCCGGAGCCGGAGAAGAGCCGCTTCTGGCGGCGGCTGCGCCGGCTCACCCGGCTGCGCCGAAGGTCGGGCGCGATCCCGGGGCTCTGAGCGCGCGCAGGCGAGCGGTCAGGCCTTGGTCGCCTTGCCGCTCAGCGACCAGACCACCCAGCCGCCGTACAGGAACCCGGAGATGAACCCCAGGATGAAGTACCGCTGGCCGACGATCTCGACGATTTCAGCAAGCTGTTCCATGGCCGTTCCCCAGCCCCAATCAACCAGTCTGGCGGAACTCGCCTAGCGGGAGATTAAGCGACAGGGTTACTGGCGGTGGTGGCGAGCGAAGTCATTCGCTCTACTTGCGCGCGCTACAGGAGCCGCTTGCGGATGCCTTGGCTGAGCAGGTCGATGAAGCTCACGGCCACCACAATGATCAGCGCGATGGCGGCCGTGTCGCGGTAGGCGAAGCCGTTGATGCTTTCGAACAGCACCTGTCCGATGCCGCCGGCCCCGATCAGGCCCAGCACGGTCGCCGAGCGCGCGTTCGATTCGAAGCGGTAGAGGGCGTACGACACCCACAGCGGAGCGACCTGCGGCAGCACGCCCCACACCACCTCCTCGGCAGGGCTGGCGCCGGTGGCGCGGATCCCCTCCACCGGTTGCGGGTCGATCGCCTCGACGGCCTCCGAGAACAGCTTGGCCAGCACGCCCGTGGTGTGCAGCGCCAGCGCCATCACGCCGGCGAAGGGCCCCAGGCCGACGGCGACCAGGAACACCGTGCCCATCACCAGTTCGTTGACGGAGCGGAGAACGTCCATCAGGCGGCGCACCGGCTGCACGACCCAAGGCGGGGCGATGTTGCGCGCCGCCAGCAGCCCGAACGGGATGGCCAGCACCACCGCGATGACCGTGCCCCAGATGGCGATCTGGATGGTCAGCCACATCATGGAGATGTAGAGCCGCCACTGCGTGAAGTCGGGGCGCAGGAACTCGCGCCCGAACTGGCGCATGTTCTCCGAGTTCTCGAACAGCAGCGGCAGCTTGCCGATGTCGGCCGGGCCGAAGCTGATGATCAGCAGGACGGCGAGCGCGCCCCAGAGCACCCAGTCCACCACGCGTGAGCGCAGCGGCTTGATCGGCGGCGGCGGGACGGCGGCCTCGGTCATGCTCAGGCGGCGGGCTTCACGCCGGCGCGCGCCTCGGCGGCCGCGCGCTCGCTGCGGACGGCGTCGAGGTTGCGTTGCGCCTCGGCGATCTTCGCCTGGTCGTTCGTGCGGCGGGCGGCGGCGAGCGCTTCGGCCGCCTCCATCTCGCGCACGGGGATCAGGTGCGAGTTGTCGGCCGGCCGGAAGGTGCCGAAGCTCAGGCGTGCGAGCACGGCCCGCTGACGCTCCGCCTCGGCTCCCTCGCCCGCCCCGTAGGTGAGGAAGAACTGGCGCACCTTTTCCTTGACCGCGGGGTCGAGGTCCTTGCGCCAGATCAGGGGATCCTCGGGCAGGCGCGGCGAGGTCCAGATGATCTTCACCTTGGCCATCACGTCGGGCTTGCGATCCTTCAGGATGTCGTAGGCGGTCGAGTTGTTGGTCGCGACCTGCAGCACGCCGTTGGCCACCGACAGCATGTTGCTCTCGTGGTTGGCGGAGCGGACGGTGCGGAAGCACTGCTGCGGGTCGATGCCGCGCGGCGTGAACAGGAAGGCCATCGGAGCCAGGGTGCCCGACGTGGACTTGGCGTCGCCGAGCCCGAAGCTCAGCGTCTTGTCGCACTTCAGCACGTCGTCGAGAGTGATCCCGCTGTTCGTGTTGGTGATCAGCAGCGAGTTATAGCCGTCGACGCCGGAGGGGTCGGAGGAACGCACGAACACCTCGCCGTCGGCCCGGCGCACCGCCTCCAGGCCCGACTGGTTCGAGAACCACCCCGCGTCGATCTGACCGAAGCGCATGGCCTCGATCAGGCCGGTGTAGTTGTTCTGGAAGAAGGGCTTCACCTCGAGCCCGGTCGCCTTCTCCATGTCGGCGAAGAGGGGCGCCCAGTCGGCCTGCTGCGTGCGCGAGTTCTCCGTCGCCAGCACCGAGAAGGTGAGCACGCCGTCGTCCTTCGCCGCCTGGCGGGCGCCCTCGCCGCCGCTCTCGCCGCACCCGGCCAGCAGCGCCGCCGCCGTCAGTACGCCGACGATCCAGCCCGTCCTCATTGGGGAGCCTCCCAGAACACTTCTTCGATCTCCGGCCCGTAGATGTCGACGAGCATCTTGCGGTCGAGGCCCTTGCTGGGCCCGTCGTAGACCACCTTGCCCGCCTTCAGCGCCACAACGCGCTTGCAGTAGCGCTGCGCGTAATCCACCTGGTGCAGCGTCACCACCACGCTCAGGCCGTCGCGCTCGTTCAGCTCCTTGAGCAACTCCATCACCCGCCGCGCCGCGACGGGATCGAGCGAGGCCACCGGCTCGTCGGCCAGCACCACCTCTGCGCCTTGCACCATGCAGCGCGCGATCGCGCCGCGCTGCTGTTGCCCGCCCGAGAGCGTCCCGGCCCGCTGCGCGGCGTAGTCGGCCACGCCCACCCGGGCCAGGGCGGCCATCGCCTTCTCCTGGTCCTGGCGCGGCCAGCGCCCGAGGAAGCCGCGCCAGTGGTCCAGACGCCCGAGCGTCCCCACCATTACGTTGGAGAACAGGCTGAGCCGGCTGACCAGGTTGAACTGCTGGAAGATCATGCCGATGCGGGAGCGGATGTCGCGCACGCGGTCGCTGAGACGCCCGCCCGCCTGCACCGTCTCGCCGAACGCCTTCACCTCGCCCGAACCGGCGTCGATCTGCACCAGGCCGGTCAGCGTGCGGAGCAGCGTCGACTTGCCTGAACCGGACGGGCCGATGAGAGCCACCATCTCGCCGGCCGCGACGGACAGCGAGACCCCGTCCAGCGCGCGGCGCGCGCCGTAGGTCTTCGTCACAGACGTCAGGGTGAGGACGGGTGCGGCGGCCATGAGCTTCAATCGTTAACGCAAGGTCGCCGGACTGCGCCAGCGACGCTTTCATGACACGGCGGCGGCCCCTGTGAACAGGCCCGCCCGAGGCGCGACGATCCGCGCAGCGAAACTTCTTTACAGGGGGGGCGGCTTTCCCTATTTGCGCAGGTCCCGGCGGACCCCGGAACAGTCGAAACGCTGCTAACGCCGGTCTGGGTCAACAATTTCAGGGGGTTACGTGAATTGCGCACGTACCATATGCCCCTGGACCTGGTCCGCGAGCGGTCCCCCGAGCGTCCCGTCGCCCTCGTGCGTCAGGATGCGGTGGCCGTAGCCGGGCGCTGGTTCCAGGAAAACTTCAAAGGCGACGTCTTCTACGCCGTTAAGGCGAACCCCTCTCCGTGGGTCCTCAAGACCTTGGCGGCGAACGGGGTGACCGCGTTCGACGTGGCGTCGATCCCCGAGATCGAGCTGGTGGCGGAGCATGCGCCGGGATCGCGCATGGCCTTCATGCACCCGGTGAAGAGCCGCGCTGCGATCGCGCGCGCCTATTCCGAGTTCGGCGTGAAGACCTTCGCCCTCGACTGCCAGGAGGAGCTCGAGAAGATCCTCGAGGCCACCGGCGGCGCGCGGGACCTGAACCTGATCGTCCGCATGGCCGTCGTGGCCGACGGCGCCCAGTACTCGCTGTCGGGCAAATTCGGCGTGAGCGCCGAGCAGGCGCCTGCGCTGCTGCTGGCCGCCCGCCGCGCGACCGAGGGCCTGATGGGCGTCAGCTTCCACGTCGGCAGCCAGTGCATGCGGCCGACCGCCTTCCAGGCGGCCATGGCCCAGGTCAACCGTGCGATCACCCGCGCCGGGGTGTTCGTCGACGTGGTGGACGTGGGCGGCGGCTTCCCGTCGGTCTACCCGGGAATGATCCCGCCGGACATGGCCGACTACGTGGACTCGATCCACCGCGGGTTCGACGAGATGAACGTCTCGGAGACCACCGAGCTGTGGTGCGAGCCCGGCCGGGCGCTGGTGGCGGAAGCCTCGTCGATCCTGTGCAAGGTCGAGCTGAAGAAGGGCGACGCGCTCTACGTCAACGAGGGCTGCTACGGCAGCCTGTTCGACGCGACGCACACCAAGTGGCCCTTTCCGGTGAAGCTCTGGCGGGCAGAGGGCGGCGAGAGCGCCGAGCTGAAGCCGTTCAAGCTCTACGGGCCGACGTGCGACTCCGCGGACGTGATGAACGGCCCGTTCTGGCTGCCGGCCGACGTGCGCGAAGGCGACTACGTCGAGATCGGCATGCTGGGCGCCTACGGCGTGGCCATGAGCACCCGCTTCAACGGCTACGGCGACACCGAGACGGTCGAGGTGCAGGACGCCCCGATGGCCTCGATGTTCGGCCTCGCCGAGCGGGTGATCCGGGTGCCCCGCACCGCGCAGCAGGAAGAGGAGCGCCGCAAGGTGGTCCGCTTCAGCCGCCCGAAGGGCGCCGCCGGCAAGAAGCGGCGCAGATGACGCAGTCCCTTCCCCCGGCGGGGGAAGGGACCATCTAACGATCCCGCCGCCGGTCGCTCCGTCCCGGTCGCGGTGAACTCTCGGACGGGCGCTCACCACAATCGGGAGACCTTTTGAGATGAACGCACCCGTTCAAGTGACCAATCGCAAGGCCCAGCTGCTGGCGAACACCGTCGAGCACGTCGACATGACGTCCTTCGACGCCCGCCCGATCATCGATTCGATGCGGAAGATGAGCTTCAGCTCGCGCGACACCGCGCGCGCCGCGGAGATCTTCAACATGATGATCGACGACGAGACCTGCTCGCCCTGGCTGATCCTGGCGGGCTCCACCAGCGCGGGCGGCTGCATGCACGTCTACCGCGACATGGTGAAGTTCGGGATGATCGACTCGGTGGTCGCCACCGGCGCCTCGATCGTCGACATGGATTTCCTCGAAGCGCTCGGCTTCAAGCACTACCAGGCCGACTCCACCGTCGACGACCGTGAGCTGCGGGAGATGTACATCGACCGCATCTACGACACCTACATCGACGAGGAAGAGCTGCAGACCGTCGATCACACGATCTACGAGATCTGCAACACGCTCGAGCCCCGCCCCTACTCCAGCCGCGAGTTCATCTTCGAGATGGGCAAGTGGCTGGCCGCCGGGAACGCCAAGAAGGAAGGCTCGCTCGTGCAGACCGCGTACGAGCAGGGCGTGCCGATCTTCTGCCCGGCCTTCGTGGACAGCTCCGCGGGCTTCGGCCTGGTGAAGCACCAGAAGGAGCGGATGAAGGAAGGGAAGCCGTACCTGACCATCGACGCGGTGGCGGACTTCCGCGAACTGACCGACGTGAAGATCGCGGCGGGCACCACCGGCCTGTTCATGGTCGGCGGCGGCGTGCCGAAGAACTTCGCGCAGGACACCGTCGTCTGCGCCGAGATCCTCGGGATCGAGGCCGACATGCACAAGTACGCGGTGCAGATCACCGTGGCCGACGTGCGCGACGGCGCCTGCTCGTCCTCGACGCTCAAGGAGGCCTGCTCCTGGGGCAAGGTGGACGTGACCTGGGAGCAGATGGTGTTCGCCGAGGCCACGACCGTGGTGCCGCTGATCGGCTCGGACGCCTACCACCGCCGGGGCTGGGAGAAGCGTCAGCCCCGCCGCTGGGCCGACAAGCTGTTCAACAAGGCGGCGTAGAGCCGTCCGGGGCCGGAGGAGACTCCGGCCCTTTTTTTGCTCCGGCGAAACGACCTATACCGCCGCCGTTCCGACCCGCTGCGAGTTCCGTATGAAGAAGGCTTCCGAGTACCGGCAGCACGCGCAGGAGTGCCGCGCACTCGCCAACGCCATGGACCAGGGCGAGCAGCGCGACCAGCTGCTGGAGATGGCGGCCACCTGGGAGCGGCTCGCGGTGGAGCGGGCCGAGCTGATCCACCGCAACCCGGAGCTCGCCATCGCCGGCGAGCGCGAGGAAGAGCTCGACCGCACCGGAACGGACTGAGGCGCCGGGGGGAACCCCCCGCTCCCGCATCGATTTCCTCTCCGAAGGCTCCACAACGGAGGAGAGGACCATGTCCACCAACGAAGCCGGCCTGTCCGGCGGCCAGGACCAGGGCGACGGCGGCCGCACCACGGCCAGCGACACCCCCGGCGGCGAACAGAACGCAGGCGTCGGTCGCGACGGGCAGGCCGTCGGCCAAGTCTCCCGCGAGGACCTCGACCGCACCGACGGAGGCCACCTCGGCGCGGGCGGCGATCCGGTCGAAGGCAAGACGAACGACCAGGCGACCGGCTCCGGGCCGGCAGACGGTCAGCGATGAACGATCCGCGGCGCGATCCCCCCTCCACCAAGTTCGGCGGCGAGGCCCAGGCGGCCCAGACCAGCACCAGCACCGGCGGCTCCACCGGCGGCGAAGGCACGATGACGCCGGACTACGAAGGGAAGGACAGCTTCCTCGGCGAAGGCGCGCACGTGGTCAGCGGCGAGAGCCGCGAGCCGAACGTCGAAGTCGACCCCCGCGGCGGCCCCGCCATGGTGATCGACCAGGGCCGCAACCCCAACGCGTCCGCGGGCGGGGACGACCTCGTCCGCAGCCACGGCCAGGACGACGACTCCGTGCGCACCGCCGAGGAGAGCAGGAGCACCGATGACCGACACCCGTAAGCAGAACCACGACCAGGGCGGGCCCGAGACCCTGGCGGGGAACGACCGTCCGCTGCCGGACGACCTGACCGCGCGCGAGCCGGAGCGCTCGATGAGCTACGCGCCCTCGCCGGAAGGAAACGATCGGCCCGAGGGCCAGCGCCCCGACCTCAGCGCCCGCGACCTCCAGGCCAACGCGGGCCAGGACGAACTGGACACCCGCCCCGGCTCCGACGCCGACCAGGCCAACGAAGTCCCGCACGTCGGCTGAGTCCTGCTTGCGCGGGCAAGGCGCAGCCCGCATCCTCGCGCCCGGTTCAGCGTCGGGGATGACATGAGAGCAGTTGTGACGGCGGCCGCGGCGTGCGCGGTCCTCGCGGGTTCGGCGGCGGCGCAGGGGCCGCGGCCGCAGGGCTACCTGCCGGCCGGCGCGATCGACAGCCTGGCTCTGGCGCCCGCGCCGCCCCCCGAGGGCTCGGCCGCCCAGGCCGCCGACGAGGCGTCGTTCCGCGACAGCCGCAAGCTGCAGGGCTCCGCCCGCTGGGCCCAGGCCATCGCGGAGGACCGCGTGATCTTCCCGCCCGCGGGCATGGCGCACTTCCACTGCGCGCTCGGGGCGAAGGTGGACGAGAAGAACGCGCCGGCGCTGACCACGCTGATGTCGCGGGTGGTGATGGACTCCATCGCCGTCGCCGACCCGGTGAAGACCAAGTACGCCCGCGTGCGCCCGTCGGTGAAGGACACCACCTCCCCGGTGTGCGTGCCGCGCGACCCGCGCGCCGCCGCCAGCGGCTCCTACCCGTCGAGCCACGCCGTGGCGGGCTGGGCCTGGGGCCTGATCCTGGCCGAGCTCGCGCCGGACCGCGCCACCGCCCTGGTGACGCGCGGCCGCGAGTTCGGCGAGAACCGCGCCATCTGCGGCGTCCACTACCCCAGCGACATCGACGTCGGCCGCCTGCTCGGCTCGGCCATGGTCGCGCGCCTGCACGCCGAGCCGGCGTTCACGGCGGACCTGGCGAAGGCGAAGGCCGAAGTGGCGGCGGCGCGGGCGAGCGCGCCGGCGACGGGCTGCGGCGGGTAGAGGGCTGACGACCCGTCGCGCGAGGCGCCCCTCACGCGCAGCGCATCGTGGGCCGGTATTGCTGCAGGACGTTGGTCGGGGAATCGCCGCCGAGCGTCAGACCTCCGCCGGGTAGGAAAATTCGGTCACCAACAACCGCGCTGCCTTTCAGCCCGTGGACCGCGATCGGGAGGTCCGGCAGCTTGGTCCAACGGTCGGCCCGCGGATCGTAGCCGTAGGTATCGGGCGTGAGGCCGAGCACATGGCCGCGCTCACCCTCGCCTCCGAACACGAACATGCAGCCGCCCAGGGCTGCGCCCGTGATCCCGGCCCGAGGCGCGGGAAGCGGTGCGCCCTTGGTCCAGCGGCGCGTCTCGGGATCGTAGATCTCGACGACGTCGAGCCGCTGGGCCGTGAAGCCCGGCGCGGTGCGGCCGCCGGCGACCACGATCTTTCCGTTGAGCGCGGCCATGGCCAGGTGGTTGCGCTGGCTCGGCAGGTCCGGGAGCTTCTCCCACTTGTCGGTCGCCGGATCGTACGCCTCGAAGGCGGAGCCCCCGGCATCCCGCCCGCCGGCCACATAGATCTTGCCGTCGAGCACCGCCTCTCCGCCGGCGCTCCGTGCCGTCGGCATGGGCGCACGCGCCACCCAGCCTCCGACCGCCGGATCGTGGACCCAGGTGTTCGCCACTTCCTTCCCCGGTCGCCCGGTCAATGCCCCATCGGTCTCGCCGCCGATCACGTAGAGCTTGCCGCCGACCGCGGCGGCGTGCGTGTGGTGGAGCGGCTGGGGCAGGCTGGGGCCGAGCGACCAGCGGCTCGTGGCCGGATCAAAGATCTGGACCAGGTTCGAAGTCAGCCGCCCGGGCGGCCAACCGCCGAGCACCCAAACCTTGCCGTTCAGCTCCGACACCGCGTGCTCAGCACGCGCGAGCGGCATGGCGGCGCCCATGGTCCATCCGTCGACTTCCGGGGTGGCAGCGCCCAGGGTGCCTTGGTTGGCTCGGTCGTTCCAGGTCTCGCGCAGCTCACCTGCCTCGACGGGGCTAGACCGATCGGGCGGGGGCGCTGGACGCGCCAGCGCCTTGCCCTGCAAGACGATGTTGCGCCCCTCCCGCTTGACGGTGATCGATATCGGATCACCCACCTTCAGACCCTGGACGTATTCACTGGCGGACTGAGGCCCTGTCACCGGTCTTTCCCCGAACTGAAGAAGGATGTCTCCCGGGCGCACGCCGATCGCCGCAGCGGTTCCCGCAGGGGCGACAGCGCCTACCCTGGGGCCTGCGGGATCCGGCTCAATCGCGAGGCCGAGCCCCACCTGGGGCGTGGCCGCCGCGGCCGTGGGCCGTGCCTGCTGTGCCTGCTGTGCGGACGCGATCGTCCCGACGGCCAGCGCGAGCGCCGCAGCACAGGCGACTGCTCCAGAACCCACCTTCACAACCCCGGCCATGACCCGCCTCTCCCCCGACTGCATTCCCGGCCCGGCTGTTCGGACGGGCCCCACTAGGGGGAGACTGAAGCGTCGGCGAACAGGACCCGGGGCCGATATTTTCCCGATGGTGACCCGATGAACGAGCAGTTCTCGGTCCTGGGCCGGCATGCGGGGACGCACGCGCCTTCAGCCGCCGTTCACCCGGGGCCGCCCACCGTCGGCGTCATGACCCTGCGGCTCCTCGTCCGGCCCTTGCTGGCGCTCGCTCTGGCTGCCTGTTCGGCGCCGCCGTCGTCGGATGCGGCCGAGCCTCGGGGGGAGGCGGAGCGCGCTGCGCCCTCGCTGTACGCCCGCTGGTCGGTGCTGGAGGTGAACGGCCGGCCGGCGCGCACGCTGCGCAGCGAGAGCGAGCGGCCCGAGGTCTCGTTCTCACCTAGCGGCTACGGCGGCAGCACCGGGTGCAACAGCTTCGGCGGGATGGGGCTGCTCGTGGGGAACCGCTGGTTCGCCGACCCGGCCATGGCCACGCAACAGGGTTGCGGCGAGCTCGACCAGCAGGAGAGCGCGATTTTCACGGTGCTCGCCGGTGGTCCCGTCCTGACCTGGGAGGGCGCCGACGTCGCCGTGCTGCGGACGGCCGACGGCACCCTGCGGCTGCGCAGGCTCGGGCCGCTGCCGCCTGAACGGGAGCCGTCCTCGCCGCCTATGCTGATGGCCGGGACCCGGTGGGACCTCCGCACCGTCGACGGGGCGCCGATCGACCCGCGCGCGAAGCAGCCGCCGCGCCTGACGTTCGAAGCCGACCGCTGGACGCTGGAGGCGCCCTGCTCCACCCGCTCCGGCGCCTGGCGGCAGGAGGAGGGCGCCGTCGTCGTCGAGCCCGCGACCGTGAGCACGTCCCGCGCGTGCGCCGACGCGCTCGCCGGCCCCGGCGAGGCGCTCGCCCGCGCCGTGGAGGGACGCCTGAGCTACGTGGTCGGCCCCAACGGCGAGTTCGTGCTGGCGGGGCGGGATCACTGGGTGGTCGGCTGGGGCGATCCCACGTTCGGCGGCGAGGCGACCCTGCTGCACGGCCAGTGGCGCGTGGCGTCGGTGGACGGCGCGGTCCCGCCAGCGAGCGAGCGGCCGGCCGAGCTTGGCTTCGGCCCCGGCGCTTTCGCGGTGTGGGACGGCTGCCGTCACAGCGAAGGCGTCGCGATCGCGCTCGAGCGCCGGCTGTTCACCCACGGCTCGGGCGCGGTGACGGCGGCGAACTGCCCGGCCGATCCGGTCCGCGCCAAGATCAACGCGGTGGTCGCGGCCTCGCCGCGCATCGCCACCACGGCCGACGGCGGTCTCGCGCTGGTGTCGCGCGCGGGCACGCTGCGGCTCCGGCGCACCTCCGCCCGCGCGTTCGGCACGGGCGTGGAGACGCGCCTGCGCACCGGCCGCGCCTTCGACCTGATGACCGGCGGCGACCCGGCCCGGCTCACGCTCGGCCCCGGTGACCGCTTCACGCTGACGATGGCGTGCGGCACGGTGCAGGGCCGCTGGCGGACCAACACCTTCCCGGGCGGCTCCTACGCGCGCTTCGGTCCGGACCGCCCGGCGTTCGACTGCGAGAACGATCCCACGGCCAGGCGCGTGCAGGGCTTCTTCATGGGCGACGTCCACGCGGCGATCGGCCCGAACAAGGACATCGCGCTGTTCGTGAACCGCCGCGACGCCATGCCGGCGCGCGTGGCCGCCCCCGCCGCTCAGCCCGCGACCACGAGCCGGTAGCCGCAGTCCCAGTCGTCGAGGTCGAGCAGTCCGGCGTGGCGGCGCGCCCACTCGCCGCTGTCGAGGTCGCGCTCGAGCCGCCCCAGCGCCTCCGAGACGTCGCCGACGCCCCAGAACGACGACATGGCCGCCCTGATCCTGGGGTCGAGATACGCAGCGGGCCGTCGCCAGTAGGCGCACAGGAACCCGTCGGTGCAGTCGTGCGGGATGCGCACCGGCGACACCTCGACCGGGCCAAGACAGGCCTCGTACGCGGTCATCGGCGGCATCTGGGCCTCGTCGAGCGTGACCAGTTCCGGGATGTAGTCCGCGAGCCAGAAGCCGCGGAACGACGGGTCATAGGTCAGGATGACGATCGGCCCCCGCGTCACCCGGCGCATCTCGCGGAGCCCGGCGGCCTGGTCGGACCAGTGGTGGACGGTCAGCACCGCCATGGCGGCGTCGAAGCTGTCGTCCTCGAACGGCAGCGCCTCCGCGCGGCCCTGCACGACCTCGGCCGTCGAGGGCGGCCGTTGCCGGATCATCTCCAGCGAGGGCTCCAGCGCCGTCACCCGCCGGTCGGCCGGTTCGTACGACCCCGCGCCCGCGCCGACGTTCAGGACTGTCCTGGACGGCCCGAGCGCGGCGGCGACGGCCGCCGCGATGCGCGGGTCCGGCCTGCGCAGAGCGGAATAGTCGACGCCGATCGTGTCGTAGCGCGTGGCCATGGCCGAGGAGAGCACGCCGAGGGCGCGAAAGCTCGTCAGCTCGTGCGGCGGCCGAGCCAGCGGCCGGCGGCGGTGACCACGAAGCCGATCAGGAACACCACGAAGAGCGCCTGGAAGATGAAGCCCGCCACCTTGAGCACGAAGCCCAGGATCCCGGCGACGATCATCAGGATCAGGAACACCCCGGCCCACTTCAGCATGCGTCCGCTCCTCCGCCTTCAGGCTGCAAACGGCGCCTCCGCCGGAAGGTTCTGCCAGCTACTCGGCGGCTGCGCGCTCGCGCAACGCGGCGAGCCGCTGGTGGACCGCCTGCACCACCACCGAGCCCTCGCCCACGGCGGAGGCCACCCGCTTCACCGACTCGGCCCGGACGTCGCCCACGGCATAGACCCCGGGCAGGCTGGTCTCGAACGGCGAGCGGCCGGGGCCGCCGGTCGCCACGAAGCCGTGCTCGTCGAGCTCGACCGTGTCGCGCAGCCAGTCGGTGCAGGGAGCGGCGCCGATCATCACGAACAGGCCGCAGGCCGGCTGCTCGGTCGCGGCGTCCGGCCCCTCGATGGTCACGGACTCCAGCCGGCGCTCCCCCGCCAGCGCGGCGACGCCGGCCCCCAGGTGGATCCGCACGTTGGGCGCCCGCTCCAGCCGGTCGACGAGGTACTGGGACATGGTGCTCGCCAGGGAGCGGCCGCGGCAGACCAGGTGCACGCAGGCAACCTGACGCGACAGGTACATGGCCGCCTGCCCGCCCGAATTGCCGGCTCCGACCACCACCACCTGCTTTCCTCGACAGGCGCGGGCCTCCAGTTCGGTGGCCGCGTAGTAGAGCCCCGCGCCCTCGAACTGCGCCTCGCTCGGCAGGCCCAGCTTGCGGTAGCGGGCGCCTGTGGCGATCACCACCGAGCGGCCGAGCAGGATGGCGCCGTCGTCGAGCGCCACCTCGTAGTAGCCGGCGTAGCGGCCGCCGCTGGCGCGCAGGCTGCGGGCGTGGCGGGGCACCGCGATCTGGGCGCCGAACTTGATCGCCTGCACCTCCGCGTTGAAGGCGAGGTCGCCGCCGGAGATGCCGGTCGGGAAGCCGAGGTAGTTCTCGATCCGCGACGAGGTCCCGGCCTGCCCGCCGATGGCGACATCGTCCACCACCACGGTGCTCAGCCCTTCCGAAGCCCCATAGACCGCCGCTGCGAGCCCGGCCGGGCCGGCGCCCACGATGACCAGGTCCTGCGGCTCGCACGGGCCCACGCGGAGTTCGAGCCCCAGCGCGCGCGCCACGTCGCCGATGCTGGGATTCTTCAGAACCTGCCGGCCGCGGACCACCACGTGCACGCCCGGACCTTCGGCGGCGCATTCGCGGATCTCATCGGCGGCGTCGGGGTCGTCCGGGTCCAGCCAGCGATGCGGGATCCGGCTGCGGTCCGCGTATTCCAGCAGATGCTGCAGCTCCGTCGAGCCGTCGCGGCCCACGATGGTGAGGGTGGTCTGCCCGCGCCGCATCAGCACCATGCGCCGCGCCGCGAACGCGCCGACGATCAGGTCGCTCACGTCCGGGTCGGCATGGATCAGGTCGAGCAGGTCGCCGCGCTGCACCACCAGCACCTCGCCCGGCTCCGTGGCCCGGCAATCGGCGAACGTGGTCTGGCCCAGGAGCAGGCCGAGCTCGCCGGCGAACTCGTTCGGGCCGATGTTGCCCAGGACGACCCCGTCGGGGTCGCGGATTTCCAGCCGCCCCGAGAGCGTGACGACCAGGGGGTATTCCGGCTCCTCGCTGGCGAACAGCAGATCGCCCGCCTCGACCCGGCGGGTGGCGCCCCTGGCCTTCAGCGCCTCGAGTTCGCCGTCGCCGATCACCGGGAAGGCGCGGCGGGCGAGGTCCTCGTCGATGGCGCTGACGCGGGCGGTGGTCATCGGAAGATCATGAGCCGTGTGCCGCTCGGACGCCACCGCGCCACCCGGCGGCGTCAGCCCGGGCGGCGCTCCCATTCGGGCGCCCACTCGCCGAACTCGCGCTGGTAGTCGGCCTCGCGCGTCAGCAGGACGGCGTAGTCACGGCTGCGCAGGACGATGCGCTTCTCGTTCACGCGCTCCGCTTCAGGCGATTGCCCCAGGAGGGCGCCGAGCAGGGGCTCGACTTCGGTCGGTTCCGGAACGACCCCGCGACAGGCGACGGCCGCCGCGGGCGCCGGGCCGTCCACGCGCCGCAGGACGAAGTCGGACGTGTAGGTGAAGGCCACGGCGGCGTTAGGACAGCGGCTGTAGCTCAGCCGGCCGTCCACGATCTGCAGCCGCCCCGGCGCGTACATCGCACCCCAGCCCCGGTGCCCGCCGCCTTCGAACCGCATGAAGCTGATCACGCGCCATGTCCCGGCGATCTCCGACAGGGCCGGTCCCATCGCCAGCCGGCGGACGGAGGAACGTTCCAGCACCAGCTC
>DASVVG010000050.1:0-3237 GCA_036386655.1 Caulobacteraceae bacterium
GTCCGGCGGCCGCGTTCCCGCGCGTCGGAGCCCGCCGTGTCGTCCCGCCGGTTCTTCAGCCGGAGCTCGTCCACGACCACCTTCAGGTCGTAGTGCTCGACGCCGTCCTTTCCGGTCCACACGTCGTTCTCGACGTGGCCCTGGACAACCACCCGGCTGCCCTTGCGGGCGTAGGGGCCGATGTAGTTTTCGGCCACCGCCTCGTTGAAGCACAGGCAGTTGAAGCCGGTGGTGCGCTCCCCCGCCTCGCCGTCGGCGCGCCGGAAGCGGGTGGTCTCCAGCAGGCGGAAGCTCGCGCGCTTGCGCCCGTCGGACTGGGCCGAGAGGATCGAGGGATCGGCGGCCAGGTAGCCTTCGATGGTGACGCTCTGCATGATCGTTCTCCGTGAAGAGGTTGTCTGGAATGGGGGTTCAGGCCGCGGCCTGCTCGGGCTCCGGCTCGCGCTGAGCGGCCCAGTCGAGGATGGTGAGCCGGTCCACGACGAGCTCCTTGGCCACGCGTTCGGAGCCGTCCTGGGCGGTGTAGCGATTGTCGACGAAGCGCCCGACGACCACGGCCTCGCAGCCGACGGCGAGCCCCCGCGCGATCACCTTCTCGTTCAGGCCGCGGCTCCAGCAGACGCAGTTGACGCCCACCGTCCGCTCCTCGCCCTCCGCGTCAACGCCGCGGTTTTCCAGCAGCCGGAACAGGGCTTTGGAGAAGTCTCCGCTCACCTGCGGATCGGCCGCCAGCCGGCCGGTGAACACGATGTTCTGCATGGTCCAGTCTCCGTCGGTCCGAAGCCCTCAGGAGCCGTCTCCCGACCGGGTCTTCACCCGCCCCTCCCCGTCCCCCCTCCTTCAGCGTCGCCCCGGCGGCCGCCGCGCCTCCCGCTCAGCGCGGTCGCCTCGGGCCGCCTCCACGGGAACAGCGGCCCGGTCTCGCGACCGGGCCGCCTCCGGCCGCCCGCGGCCTGGGCTCACGCCGCCGCGGGCAGTTCGTCGGACGGGACCGCGCCACCCGCCGCGTCCGCGGCCGCAGCTTCGGACTCCGCCGCGCGCTCGCCCTCGCCGGCGGTCTCCTTCGAGGAGGTCCATGAGAGCACCGCCGGCGCCCAACCGCGCTCGGCGGCCCGCTCCGCGACGAGCGCGACCAGATCGTCCTTCTTCAGGGTGCGCGCGCGGTCGTCCGCCGCGCCCATCTCGTCGAGCATCGCCAGCAGGTGCTTCTTGCCGTGAGGTTTGAGGAACGCCTCGTCCGGCGTCCAGAAGCCGGCGATGTCCGCCCCGGTCAGGGTCGCGATGTCGGCGGCGTCCGCCCGTGCCGCCGCCCGCACCGCGCCGGTCTTCGGCTCCCGCAGGTCGAGGCTCAGCGCGACGAGGTCGGCGAGCAGCGCCATCTTGTCGCCGTGCGGCAGCCCCGCCGCCCACGGGATCGGCCGCAGCCCGGACGCCTTGTAGGCGGCCCGGCGCTCGGCCAGCCGCCGCCGCACCTCGCCGTCCAGCGCCTCCACCGGCTCGCACCTGGGCCGGCGGTAGCTCTGCGCCGACACCGACAGCGCCGAGGCCTCGGCGCCTCGCGCGGTCTCGAGGACCAGCACCGTGAACAGCCGCGCCACGAGAGCGGCCAGCGCCGCGCCGGGATCGTCGGCCAGCGCACGGATCAGGCCGCGCGTCGCCATGTCGGTGCGGGTTTCGTGCAGGGCATGGCTGATCCCCTCCACGTCGACCTCGACCGCGGGCGCCTCGACGTCGCCCCCGTCCAGCCGGGCGGCATGGCCGGGGGAAAAGCCGCCCGTCGCGGAAGCCGTCCCGTCCTCTCCGTCTCCGGCGGTCGGCGCGGCGGCGGAATAGAAGCGGGCTTCGAGCCCGTGCGGGCCCGCGGCCCAGATCACCGCGGCGGCGATGCTGCGGCCCGGGTGGCCGGCGCGGTCGCAGGCGAGCTTCGCCCGCAGCAGCGCCGCCAGGCGCTCCGGCGCGCCGTCGTCGGCGAGGTCGGATGCTCCCGCCTCCATCGCCAGGTCGCGGTAGACGGCCTGCGCCTGATGGTGACCCGCGAGCGCCTCCTGGGTGAGATCGTTCGCGTAGACGTAGCCCAGCGGCTCCAGCCCTTCGGGCGGGTCGAAGCCGCGATCGTCGCAGAGGTGCACCTCGAGGCCGTCCGCCGCGAGCGCGTCGGCCGCCTCCTGTGCGCGTTCTCTCCAGAGCCGCTGCAAGATCTCGGGGTCGAGCAGCCGGTCCGGAAGCTCGCCGAACAGGTCCGACTCCGTGCGTCCGCCGGCGGCCGCATAGCGCTCGGGCCCGACCAGCGCGAAGCGGCGGTCCAGCACCGTCACACGGCCCTCCTGCAGACGCTCGGTCACCCGCCACTCCTGGAAGCCGAAGCCGGCCAGCGCGGCCTCGGCGAGTTCCGCCTGGAATTCCGCGTCCGGCACGCGGGCCAGCAGGCGCGCCTGCTTCAGTGTGATCCTGCCGGCGCGGAGCGCGGCCAGCGCCTCAGGATGGAGGGCGGCGAGGGTCGCCAGCTTCTTCACGTCGGCCTCGTCGTAGCCGATCGCCGCGGCGATCGCCCCCACGGTGAGCTTCGACTTCAGCATCTTGCCGATCGAAGCCACCACGTCGGCCACGTGAACCGGAACGGCGGTGTTGCTGGCCAGGACAGCGGCCGCCTGGCGGGCGCGGTCCGTCTCCTCCACCACCTCCACGGCGTAGGCGTCGTCGATGTCGCCGCTCTCGAGCAGCAGCGTCAGCGCCAGCAGACGCCGCCGGCCGTCGAGCACCATGTGCGGCTTCTCCTTTCGCCGGCCGGGCCGGGTGATCAGCGGGAACAGGACCCCGCCCGCCCGGATGGTGCGCGCGAGTTGCGGGATCTCGTCGTCCGCAGGCTCCCCGAAGCGCATGTTCTCGGGCGCGACCGCGAGGTCGCGTAGGAGCACGGTCCTGCGCGTGCGGAGGTCGGCGGCGGATGTGGTGGCGGGATCGTCGGCCATGAGGAGCTCTCCAGCGCCGGCGGCGAGGTCCATCCTGCCGCCCGGCGCGCTCCAGCCCGCCCTCCCTCCTCCTCCCTTAGGCATGCCGAGGCGGGCGGCCGAGCCGCCGGCGTTTCCGCCCGGGCTACCCTGAAGGAGTCCTCATCCGGGCGCGCCTGCGGCTACGCCGCGTCGGTCGCCCAGCCGAAGACGTCCTCGTGAGGAACATCGTCCGTCGAGTGTCCGAAGCGCGCGTCCAGTAGGCGCTTGAGCGCGTGAAAATCCGGAG
>DASVVG010000051.1:0-9828 GCA_036386655.1 Caulobacteraceae bacterium
GACCACCGCATCGTCGACGGCAAGGAAGCCGTCACCTTCCTCGTCCGCATCAAGGAGCACGTGGAAGACCCCGAACGCCTGCTCCTGGAGGTCTGAGCCCTTGGCCGATCAGTACGACGTCGTGATCATCGGGGGCGGCCCGGGCGGCTACAACGCCGCCATCCGAGCCGGCCAGCTCGGCATGAAGGTGGCCTGCGTGGAGAAGCGCGGCACGCTCGGCGGCACCTGCCTGAACGTCGGCTGCATCCCGTCGAAGGCGCTGCTGCACGCGTCGGAGATGTTCGAGCTGGCCTCGAAGGACTTCGCCGGCCTGGGGATACGCGTCAGCCCTGAGCTCGACCTCGGCCAGATGCAGAAGCAGAAGGCCGACAGCGTCGGTGCGCTGACCAAGGGCATCGAGTTCCTGTTCAAGAAGAACAAGGCGGACTGGATCAAGGGCTCCGGCCGCATCGATGGCCCCGGCCGCGTTGTGGTCACCGGGGAGGGCGGCGAGCGCGTCCTCGAAGCGAAGAACATCGTCATCGCCACCGGGTCCGAGCCGACTCCGCTGCCCGGCGTCGAGTTCGTGGAGAACCGCATCGTCGACTCCACCGGCGCGCTGTCGCTGCCGCAGGTGCCGAAGCGGCTGGTCGTGGTGGGCGCGGGCATCATCGGCCTGGAGCTCGGCTCCGTGTGGCGGCGCCTCGGGGCCGAGGTGACGGTCGTGGAGTTCCTCGATCGCATCACGCCGGGCATGGACCTGGAGACCGCGAAGACCTTCCAGCGGTCGCTGACCAAACAGGGCATGAAGTTCATGCTCGGCCAGAAGGTCACCGGCGCCGACACCTCGGGCGAGACGGTGAAGCTGACGGTCGAGCCTGCGGCGGGCGGACAGTCCCAGACCCTGGAAGCCGACGTGGTGCTCGTCGCCATCGGCCGCCGCCCGTACACCGAGGGCCTGGGGCTGGAGACCGTCGGCGTGGAGCGCGACCGCCGCGGCTTCATCGGAAACGATCACTACGCCACGGGCGCGAACGGTGTCTGGGTGATCGGCGACGTCACCACCGGTCCGATGCTCGCGCACAAGGCTGAGGACGAGGCCGTCGCCTGCATCGAGCTGATCGCCGGCAAGGCCGGGCACGTGAACTACGAAGTCATCCCGGGCGTGGTCTACACCTACCCCGAGGTGGCCTGGGTCGGCGCCTCCGAGGAGGAGCTGAAGGAGAAGGGCGTCGCCTACAAGACGGGCAAGTTCCCCTTCACCGCCAACAGCCGCGCAAAGGTGAACCACGAAGCCGAGGGCTTCGTGAAGGTCTTGGCGGACGCGCAGACCGACCGCATCCTCGGGGTCTGGATGATCGGGCCTCAGGTGGGCGAAATGATCGGCGAGTACTGCGTCGCCATGGAATTCGGCGGCGCCTCGGAAGACGTAGCCCGAACCTGCCACCCGCACCCGACGCGGTCGGAGGCGCTGCGCCAGGCCGCCATGGGCGTCGAGGGCTGGACCATGCAGGCCTAGGCCATGCTCCGCGTCGTGGCCGGGCACGTCTCTCTGCTACGCGAAGCGATGCGCGAGCTGCGGCCCGTCTCCGGCGTGTACGGCGGACTGCCGCGGGAGTTCTGCCCTCACGTGCTCGGCCGCGGCTCCGGCTCTCTCCACGTGTTCGTGTGGCAGTTCGGCGGGCAGTCCAGCCGGCAGGACAGCCTTCCGGAGTGGCGCTGCTTCCGGATCGCAGGCCTCACCGAGCTCCGGTTGCTCGACGGCGAGTGGCACGCAGGCAGGCAGATCAGGGGCTATGACCAGGCCTGCGTCGAGCTCGCCGAAGCCGTCGTGGATCCGGCCCACTCGTTCGCCAAGCTGCCGCCGATCCTGAGCTAGCCCGCCGCCGCGCCCTCCCGGGGATCGACCATGTCAAGGCCCCAGCCGAGCCGCACGTCCGCGCCCTCGCTGCGGAACCAGCCGGTCCAGAACTCGCGGTGCGAGCGCGTCTGCAGCCGCGCCAGCTCCGGCCGGATGACGTAGTGGACGCGCACGTCCACGCCCTCCAGCTCCCGCCCGAACACCTGCTGGACCTCGGGCGTCACGCGGTAGACGCCCGGCTCGGCGTACTGGTTCAAGGCGGCGCTGTGCTGGGCCATGTCCGACACGATCACCAGCCGCCGCTCGCCCACGTTGCGGCCGAAGTCCGCGGCGTCCGCCACCGCCGCCACCGTCTCCACGATCGGCGAGGCCTCCGCGGTCCCGGCGTCCTCCAGGTCGTTCAGGTACTCGTTGAGGGCGTTCCCCACGATCCGCTTGAACGCGTCCTCGATCATGTCCGGGTTGTTGGTCACGCCGGAGACTTCGGTGCCCCGGCGCACTCGGCAGCGCGCGAACTCGCGCACGTCGCGGTCGGGATCGCTAGAGATCGACCGCACCGTCAGCTTCGCCTGCGGGCTGAGGCGCTGGTACTCCGACTGGATCAGCACCTTCACGTAGTTGATCTGCGTGCGGCTCAGGCGGTCCGTCTGGTCGATCAGCACCACGGTGTGCGCGGGCGGGGTGATGGTGCCGCGCCCGCAGCCCGTCTGCTCGTCCAGCGCCGGGCTGCGGCTGACCCACAGCAGCGCGCCCACGGCGCCCACGGCGGCGAGCGCCAGTCCCAGGATCACGAAGGCGCGGCGGTCCTCCTGCCGGCGGCGGTCGCTGACGGGACGAGGGGCGGGGCGGCGGGTGCGCCGCCGCCGCTCAGGCGGGCGCGCCATTCGCGGGTCTCACGTCCTCGCCGGGCCGTACCGCCAGGTTCCGCTCGGCCTCGCGCTCGGCGCTCTCGCGCACGCCCTCCAGCCGCTCCTCCAGTCGCCCGACCGCTTCGGCGAGGTAGCTCTTCACCTGCGCCATGGCGGACGTGTTCTCGCCCTGCACCCGCTCGGCCTGCACGCTGAGTTCGCGGATGTCGCCCAGCGCCCGCTCGATGTCGCGGCGCGCCGCCGCCGCGTCCTCCGCCTCGCCGAAGCCGCGCCCCAGCCGGAAGTCGTCAGCGGTCGGCATGGTGGCGAAGTGCAGCGGTGGAGGAGCCGTCCTCACCGCCTGGTTCTCGTCGCGATAGGCCTGCAGCAGCACCGCGCCCTTGCGCGCCCACTCGCCCTCGCCATCGCGCACCTCGGCCCAGCGCTGCACCGCCAGGTCGTTCAGGCCCACGATCTGGTCCTTCTGGGCCTCCTGCGCCGCGTGCGCCCGCTCCAGCTGCTCCACCACGGTGCGGGCGTTCGCCGCCGCGTCCTCGCGCAGGTCGTCGAGCGCGTGGCCGTAGTGCTCGTGCGCATGCACGTAAGCCTGGTCGTAGCGTTTGTAGTCCCAGTACCGGTCCGCCATGTCGTCCCAGGCTTCCTTGCTGGCGAACAGGTGGATGCCCATCCCGATCGCGAACAGGCCCCACGAGAACAGCGTCCCGAACCCGAACAGGCCGCGCTCGCGGATGTGCTGCAGCGCGTCGATCGCGCTGGCCGCAATGGTGGCGCCGCCCGCCTGGCTCGCCGCCGCCGCCTGCTCCGCCACCTCGCGGAAGTGGGCGACGTAGACGTTCCAGTAGAAGGCGCAGAGCAGCGCCAGTCCCGAGACGATGTAGCCGGCCACCTTCAGGATCGGCATCCGGTGCCCGGCGAGTCGCCAGCCCACGCCGCCGCCCAGGATGCCGAGGCCGATGTTCACCGCCGAGATCAGCGTCGCGATCACCACGCCGCCGACCCAGCCCTGTTCCGAGATGCGGCGCAGCAGGAAGGCGTTGAGCACGCTCTCCAGCACCAGCATGCCGATGAGCACCGCGGCGAACAGGTACGGGCTCTCGCGGTAGGAGGCGGAGCGGTTCAGGTCGTGCCGGCGCCGGAAGTAGTTCAGATCCCGCAGCGTCTCGAGCTCGCGCTCGCGCAGCCGCGCCAGCTCGCCACGGCGGCCATGCAGCGTCTCGCTGATGCGGCTGTCGATGTCGGCGCGCGCCGCCGCCACCTCCAGCGGTCGCGGCATGGCCCGTCGCGCGGCCGTGACCGAGGCCCCCAGCTGCTCCGCCAGGAACTGGTTCATGAGCGCGACGCCCTTGAACACGCGGTTCACGATCCGGGTCTGCGCCTCGTTGAGGTTTCGATCCTCGGGCGCCGGGCGGTTGGCGCGCCCATCGTCGCGGGCGTTCTCGAGCACGTAAAGCTCGCGCTTCAGCGTCTCCACGTCGGGGCGGAAGGCGGCGTTGATCTCCGGCAGCCAGAGGGTCTCGTACTTCTTGCCCCCGAACTCGCTCCGGACGCGGCCGGCCGGATCGTTTTCGGCCGACTTCGACTTCCACATGCTGCTGTTCTCGCGACGCGCGAGCTAGCTCTACAGGCGGGCGGGCCGGGGCGACAAGTTACCTCCCCGTCAGGCGCGGGGGTGCGCGTCCGCGTAGGCGGCGAGGAGGTGCGCGGCGTCGACATCCGCGTACCGCTGCGTCGTCGAGAGCGAGGCGTGCCCCAGCAGCTCCTGGATCGAGCGCAGGTCCGCACCGGCGCCCAGCAGGTGCGTCGCGAAGGAGTGCCGCAGCGCGTGCGGCGTCGCCGACGACGGCAGCCCCAGCCGCCCCCGCAGCCGCTGCACCGTCGCCTGTACGTGGCGCGGGCTCAGGGGCCCGCCGCGCTTGGCGCGAAACAACGCGTCCTGCGGGGCCAGTGCGAAAGGGGCCGCTTCCAGGTAGGCGGCCGCGGCCTCGGCCACCGCCGGGAGGACCGGCACGATGCGCGTCTTCGAGCCCTTGCCGGTAATCCGGATCGTCCCGCTGAGCGGAACGTCCGAGCGCTTGAGCGACAGCGCCTCCGAAATCCGAAGGCCGCAGCCGTAGAGGAGCGTCAGAACGGCCGCGTCGCGCGCGGCTTCCCACGGCTCGCAATCAGCGTCGTCCCCGGCGTCCGAGATGAGTTCGCGCGCGCTCTCTTCGCTCACCGGGCGCGGGGCGGAGGACGGCAGCTTCGGCCCCCGCACCAGCGCCAGCTTCGGGTTGGCCACGTCGAGCCGGCGGTCCAGCCAGCGGTAGAACGACCGGATCGCCGACAGCGCCTGCGAGATCGAGCGCGCCGCCAGCGGCCGCTCTCCCTGCCGTCGCGAAGCGAGGTAGGCCCGCACCTCCGCCGGCGCGACGCCGCCCAGCTCCGCCACCGTCAGCGATGCGCCGCGGTGGGTGTCGAGGAACTGCAGGAACGGGTTCAGGCAATCGGCGTACGCCCCCACCGTTCGGGGGGAAGCCCGCCGTTCATGCGTCAGGTGTTCGAGCCACGCCGCCAGCGCTTCGCGCGCCGGCGCGGTGCGGCCTACAGGACGGGCCACCGCTCGGCCGTGCGTTCCACCACCCGCGCCAGGAAGGCCACGAGCTCGGACCCCATGCTCGGCTGGAACCCGTAAGGGTCCTCCGAGGCGAAGGCGAGCACCCCCTGCCGTGCGGGCGACCACATCGCCATCCGAACCAGCGCCGCGCTCTGAACCGACGCCGCGTGCTCCTCGCCGAACAGCAGCTCGCACTCGGCTTCGGGCAGCGGGCCCATGCGCGCCAGGCCTTCGCGGCCCAGCAGGTCGTCCACCCCGCCCGGCCCGATGTCGCGCCACGCCACCGGGGCCCGCTCCGGTCCCTCGATGGCGATCAGCCCGCAGATCAGGCCGTAGCGGTGCCGCGCGGCTTCATCGACGCGCCGCGCCAGGTCGGCGTGGTTGCGGCTCTCCAGCAGGTCCACGACGGCCGCGTGCGTCTGCGCCTGCGCGACGAAATTGGCCTTGGCGGCCGCTTCGATGTGCTGGCGCGCCGTCATCTCGCGCTCTCGCGCCGCTTCCGAGCGCGACAGCGCCGCCGGCAGGAACTCCACCACGTTGGTGGGATTCACGCGCAGGCCGAGCTCGCTCAGCAACGCGTCGTCCTCGCGGATGCGCTCGGGCTCGCGCAGCAGGAAGGCGCGCACATCGCCCCACGCCGAAGTCGATGTTTCCGCCGCCCCGCTCACGTCAGCCTGCTTTCAGAGGATGCTCTGACCGGTCTTCGCCCAGTCCGCGTTGAACTGATCAAGCCCGCGCTCGGTTAAGGGGTGCTTGACGAGCTCGCGAAAGATCGCAGGCGGGATGGTGCAACAGTCGGCGCCGGCGAGCGCCGCGGCCTTCACGTGCGCCATGTTCCGGACCGAGGCCGCCAGGATCTCCGTGTCGAAGTGGTAGTTGTCGTAGACGATCCGGATCTCCTGGATCAGGTCGCTCCCCTCGGCGCCGTAGTCGTCCAGCCGCCCGATGAACGGCGAGATGAAGGTCGCGCCCGCCTTGGCCGCCAGCATCGCCTGCGCCACCGAGAAGCACAGCGTCACGTTCGTGGCGATGCCCTGCACCGACAGCTCGCGCGTGGCCTTCAGCCCCTCGAACGTCAGCGGCACCTTCACCACCACGTTGGGCGCGATCTGCGCCAGCCGAGTGCCCTCGGCGATCATGCCGTCGGCGTCCATGGCGGCCACCTCGGCGCTCACCGGCCCCTCGACCACGGCGCAAATCTCGGCGATGACCTCCAGCATGTTGCGTCCGCCTTTGGCGACCAGCGAGGGATTGGTGGTGACGCCGTCCACCAGCCCGGTCTCGGCCAGCTCGCGCAGGGTCTCCACGTCGGCGGAGTCGATGAAGATTTGCATGCCTGAGGTCCTGTCCTTGTCGCGGACGCTTCTAACGCACGGGAGCGCACAAGGAAGGTGAGGATCGCGCAGGTCCTTTTGCCGCTGCCTCTGCCGGAAGCCTTCGATTACGAGGCTCCGGACGAGCTCGGCGTCGCGCCGGGCGCCCACGTCTGCGTGCCGCTGGGCCCGCGCCTGTCGCACGGCGTGGTGGTGGAAACCCGCGACGGCTTCGGCGTGAACCGTCCGCTGAAGGCGGTCGACAGCCTCCTCGACGAGCCTCCCCTGCCGGAGACCACGCTGGAGTTCGTGCAGTGGGCCGCACGCTACGCGGTGGACTCCCCCGGCTGCGCGCTCGCGATCGCCCTGCGGGGCTCCCGCGCCCCCCGGCCCCGTCCGGAGCGCCGCCTCGAGTCCACCGGTCAGGCGCCGACCCGGCCCACGCCCGCGCGCGTGCGGGTGCTCGAAGCGGCCTCCGCCGGCCCGAAGCCGGCGCAGTGGCTGGCCGCCGAAGCGGACGTCGGGCCCGGCGTGCTCAAGGGACTGGTGGACGACGGTGCGCTCCGCTGGATCGAGACGCCGCCCGACATCGCATTCCCGGAGCCCGACCCCTCCCGACCCGGCGCCGAACTCAACGCCAGCCAGGCTGCCGCTGCCGCCGAGCTGAAGGCGATGGTGGGGCAGGGCGGCTTCCAGGCCGCGCTGCTCGACGGCGTCACCGGCTCGGGCAAGACCGAGGTCTACCTGGAGGCGGTCGCCGCCGTCCTGGAGGCCGACCCGCAGGCGCAGGTCCTCGTCCTGCTGCCGGAGATCGCCCTCACTCAAGCGGTGATCGCGCGCTTCAAGGAGCGCTTCGGCGTCGAGCCGGCGGAGTGGCACTCCGGCGTCAGCCCTCCCAGGCGCCGCCGCGTCTGGGAGGCGGCCGCAACCGGGCAGTGCCGCATCGTCGTGGGTGCCCGCTCCGCGCTCTTCCTACCCTACAGCAACCTGCGGCTGGTGGTCGTCGATGAGGAGCACGACGGCTCCTACAAGCAGGAGGAGGGCTTCATCTACCAGGCCCGCGACCTCGCCGTGGTCCGCGCCAAGATCGAGCGCTGCGCTGTGATCCTCGCTTCCGCCACGCCCTCGCTCGAGACCCTCCACAACGCCGAGACCGGCCGCTACCGCTGGCTCCGCCTAGCCACACGCCACGGCGCGGCGCGCCTGCCGGACGTGGAGCTCATCGACCTGCGGGAGCACCCGCCCGAGCGGGGCCGCTGGCTCTCGCCCCCCCTGGTCCGCGCCGCCGCCGAGACACTCGGGCGGGGCGAGCAGGTCATGCTGTTCCTGAACCGCCGCGGCTACGCGCCCGTGGTCCTGTGCAAGGCCTGCGGGCAGCGCATGACCTCGCCGGACACCGACAGCTGGCTGGTGGAGCACCGCTACTCCGGCCGCCTGGTCTGCCATCTCACCGGCTTCTCGATGCCGAAGCCCGCCCGCTGCCCGCACTGCCAGGCCCAGGACAGCCTCACCGCCATCGGCCCCGGCGTGGAGCGCATCGAGGAGGAGGTGCGCGAGCTCTTTCCCGATGCGCGGGTGGCGGTGTTCTCGTCCGACACGGTCTTCGAGGCAGAAGCCGCCCGCGCTCTGGTCGGGCGCATGGCCGAAGGCGAGATCGACGTGCTGGTGGCGACCCAGGCGGCCGCGAAGGGGCACAACTTCCCCCGCCTGACACTGGTGGGGGTGGTGGACGCCGACCTGGGCCTGCGCGGCGGCGACCTGCGGGCCGGCGAGCGCACCTTCCAGCTGCTGGCCCAGGCCGCCGGTCGCGCGGGCCGGGCGGAACGCGCCGGGCGTGCGCTGCTGCAGACCTACATGCCCGAGCACTCCGTCATGCAGGCGCTGAAGAGCCAGGACCGCGACGCCTTCATCGCCGCCGAGATGTTCGAGCGCCAGGCCGCCGCCCTGCCGCCTTTCGGCCGGCTCGCCGCCCTCATAGCGCAGGGACCCGACGCGGCGGTGCTGGAGACCTACGTCAAGGCGCTGGCCGCGTGCATCCCCAACACCGAGGGCGTGGACGTCTTCGGCCCCGCCGACGCGCCGCTGGCGCTGATCCGCGGCCGCCGCCGCAAGCGCTTCCTCGTCCGCGCCGACCGCACCGTCGACCTGCAGGGCTTCGTCTCCGCCTGGAAGGCGCGGGTGAAAATCCCGGGCTCCGTCAGGCTGGTGGTGGACATCGACCCCTACAGCTTCCTCTGACCGTTCGCGGCCGGGCGTGCCCGGAACGATGGACAGCCACGCTGCGCTTCCTATAGCCCGAACCTCCTCGCCATCCTGGAACGTCGCCCTTGCCTTCTGGTCTCGCCGCCCTCCTCGACGACGTCGCCGCCATTGCGAAAATGGCGGCCGCATCCGTCGACGACGTCACCGCCGCCGCCGGCCGCGCGAGCGCCAAGGCGGCCGGGGTCGTGGTGGACGACGCCGCGGTCACTCCCGGCTACGCCATGGGCTTCACGCCCGACCGGGAGCTGCCGATCGTCCGCAAGATCGCGGTGGGGTCGCTCAAGAACAAGTTCCTGATCCTGCTGCCGGGCGCGCTGGCGATCAGCGCCTTCGCGCCCTGGGCGCTGACGCCCCTGCTGATGCTGGGCGGCGCATACCTGTGCTTCGAAGCGGCGGAGAAGCTGTGGGAGAAGACGCGCGGCCACGGTTTCGGCGAAGGCAAGCCCGTCGAGGAGCTGGCGCTGGACTCGGCGGCGCAGGAGACGAAGATGGTGCGGGGGGCGATCCGCACGGACCTGATCCTGTCGGCGGAGATCACCGCCATCGCCCTCGCAGACCTGAGCGCCCAGCCGCTCGCGACACAGGCCGCGTCCCTGGCGGTCGTGGGGCTCCTGATCACCTTCGTCGTGTACGGGGCGGTGGCTCTGATCGTGAAGATGGACGACTTCGGCCTGCACCTCAGCCAGCGCTCGTCGGCGGCGGCGCAGAAGGCGGGCCGCGCGCTGGTCCGCGCCATGCCGCTAGTGCTGGCCAGCCTGGCCTGGATCGGGACCCTCGCCATGCTGTGGGTCGGCGGCGGCATCCTGGTGCACGGCCTGCACGAGTTCCATTGGGACGCCTTGCCGGACCTGATCGAGGCGCTGGCGCACCCGGCCGAGACGCTGCCGGGCGTCGGCCCGGTCACCGGCTGGCTCGCCCACGCCCTGGCCTACGCGGTCGTGGGACTGGTGG
>DASVVG010000052.1:0-9010 GCA_036386655.1 Caulobacteraceae bacterium
CACGAAGCTCTCAGGCTCCGGGTCGGCTTTCGGAGGGACGGATGGGATAGTTGAGCTGCGGGGCGTTCCGCGCCGCGGTGTCGAGCGGGCCGCACCAGTCCCAGGCTGTTCCTCCGGTAGGGGCCGCCAGGCCGCGCTCGACGAGAAGAGCGGACAGGTCGCGCCCGTCCACCCTCACTCTCGCGACGGTCCTGCCCGCCACCGTCTTTCGCTTGGCCCCGATTTCGACGCGAAACGGGCGGGTCACCTCCACACTGAGGGTCTCTCGCGCTTCGCGAGCCAGGAGAGCCTCCGCCCAGCACCTTGCATCTGGCGCAGGCTTGGGGACGTCGATGTCGGCCAACCGGATGGGCGCTCCTTCGATGCTGATCGTTCCAGCGTCGATCACAGTGACGTCGGCCTCTGCGTATCCGTCGTTCGCGAAGCTGATCTTGCTGCGGCTGCAGCCGGTGCCTGCGATCAGCGCGACAAGCGCCAGGAGCGGGAGGGCGCAGAGCGCCCGTGCGGCGAGCGATGGCTCGCGCGCCGAGGCCATGCAGCCCGGCAGTCGTTCAGAGTTGGGTTCCTGGCCGGCCTTCATTCAGCCAAAGGGTGAGCCGTCGGCCGTGCGGGCTCAAGTATAAGCAACGCATAATCTGGCGCGCCAAGAAACTGCCGGCGGATGGATCAGCTTTCTGCGCGTGCGCTCCCAGTGGGGAGGGGGCGAGTTGCATAACACCGCCATAATTGCCCGCGCGGGAAGATGGTGATTTCTCACGGGAACGGATGGCGCCTGGACGAGCGGGCGTAGATGCGCACCTCCTGAATGGAAGAACACTGAAGATGACGGATCTTGTGGCGCTGCTGAGCGCCGGCGCGGCCGCAGGCGCGCTCTACGGCTGTTACAGCCTCGCGAGGTGGCTCGGCCTTACCGAGCCCGAAGAACTGAAGCGCTTCTTCAGCGAAGGATGACGGCGACGCCTACACGGCCTGCGTCGGCGGCAAGGGAACCTTCGACCGACCAGCGGATACCTCTTGGCGACAGGCGGAGTGTCCCGAACTCCGCCCGCCTGGCACAACGCCACGCGTCTCAGAGCGTTCAGTCACCGTGCGTCCTGCGAGCGTCGCACCCCGCGAGGGCCGTCATTTCGCGGCCGCGTCGGAGAATCTGCACTTCGTCAGGCGTGCCTGCGGAGGATTGCCTGTTGCGTCAGCCACGCGGCGGGAAGCGCCAAGGCTGCTTGGACGAGCAAAAGATAGATCGCGACGCCAAAGGTTACCATCCGAGCCAGACCCGGGGGCATCCCCAGATCGTCCGCCACATACCTGTAGAAGAGCGTGACGTTCAGCAGAGCCGCGCCCAAAGCCCACGCCATGCCGACGAGCAATGCGCGGCCTCGCGTCCTGGGCGGTCTGGCCGCCAAGGTGAGCACCGCCGGCATGATCCAAAGGGCGGCTAGGCCAAAGTGCATGGAGACGTCTTCCCGCGCCTCCCGCAAACCCTCGTCCGACCATTGGAGGCTGAACCAGCTGACTACGAACAAGCCAGCTGCGGAACACGCTCCCAGCGACAGCCACGCCAAGGGCGGGCGGCGCAACTGCAACCGGTCCGCCTCAGCGACCATCGGCCTTCACCCTGTCCTGCTGATCCTAAAGTCGTCTCGGTGTGCAACCACCTAGCCCCTAAGCCGGCGCTGAGCGGTTTGGTTGCCGCGGCGAGCTCGGAACGATCGTCGCTCGGGTCTGGCGGGAGGCGGAGCGACTAGAGCACTTTTGACCGGCGGCTGATCGACGATGCCCACCAACATCTCACCAGAACGCTTCGCTCTCCCTGCCGTTGGTGAACGGTGACTGGAGGTTATCAATGAGCATGAGCCGAGCCGCCGAGCAGCGATCGCTGACAGCCGACGAATGGGCCGTGGTGGAGAAGAGCCATTATCCCGCAGTCGAGGCGCTCGACGAGGACGAACTCGCCGCGATGCGCCAACGCTTGCGGACGTTGCGGTCCAAGGCGCGCGACCGGTTGCATCAACAGCGGCGTGAAGTGAGGGGAAAGGCGGAGCCCCGGGGCGCGCGTGCTGTGCAGGAGACATTTGGCACGGCGCTGAAGCTGAGCTCCCTCACCGGCGCCCTGAAGCGCGTGAACCGGTCGCTGGAGCGGACTCGAAAGCAGGATCAGCGGGCGCTGAGCCGAGGGGCGTTGACGATGAAACGCGCCAATGCGCGTCCGGCCCGGCATCCGGCGGCCGGCCGGACGAGCGGAGAGGGAATGAACAGCCGACCCGACATCGCTCGTGCGCCTTCCGGAGCCCTGCACGAGGAAGGGCACCGGCCCGTCCTGGAACGTTCGCGTAAGACGCGCTGAGGCGGTGGTGGTCAGCGGGTCGCGTAATTCAGCCGCGGAGCGTTTCGAGCGCCGATGGTGAGCGGGCCGCACCAGTCCCAAGCGGCGCCCCCCGTTGGTGCGGCGAGACCTTCTCGGACCAGGAAGAGGGAGAGATCCGTGCCGTTGACGAAGACTCGGGCAGCGGCATGGCCAGCTCGTGTAGTCCCGCCCGGCTGCACGTCCACTCGCCCCGGGCTCGACGCGACCGTCCCCAGCGCCTGCTGCGCCTCGCGCGCCAGCAAGGCCTCGGCCCAGCAGGCTGCCTGGGGCGCCTCTCGGGGCACGTCTATGCCCGCCAGGCGTACGCGACGGCCTTCGATGCTGACCATGCCGGCGCTGATCACCTCCACCTCGTCGGGTCCGTCCCGATCGGCGAAGCTCAGGTTGCTCCGGCCACATCCCGACGTCGCTGCCACGACAGCCGCGAGGATGAGCGGGCCCCTCATCGTCCGGACGGCTCGCGACGCGAAGCTGCTGATAGTCATGAAGAGGTAACGCATGAACCGGCTGGGACGGCTACTTCACATCATCGGGGCCGTTTGGATCATCGCGGGTCTCGCGCTCATTCTGTTCAGCTTCGCCGCTCGGGGCTGGATGGACGTCGACGCACTCACCGCAGGGTGGCCAGTGGACTTCGCGGCAGTCAGCCGCTTCGAGGCGAACCTGGCGCGCTTTCTGTTGATCCTGCCGGGGTTCCTTCTGGCCTTCACCGGCTACCGCTTACGGAAGCGCTCGCGCCGGGGGCGCTCCTCCTGACCGAAAGAACCGGCCCACTCCTCCGGGGGCCCCTTTGTTCTCGCCCAAGGCTCCCCTCGGAGGCCGCCGGCGTTAGTTCAAGACGCCGACCAGGTCGGCCTCATTTGCCGCGGCTCCCGCCTGCGCGGCGCGTTCCGCCTGGATGCGCCGATTATTGCGGCTGGCTTCCTCTTCGAGACCCCGCCAGTCCCTGACGTAATGCTCGGCGAAACGGCTGACGCCGAGCCGGCGATACTGCTCCACATGCGACAGCTCGTGCGCCCACAGCCCGACGCTTCGAGCTGTCGCGGGGTTCGAGAAGACGACTACGTCCTCCAGCGTGACGGCGCCCTCTTCCAAATACCAACCAGCCAGCAGCGACCCCAGGTCGAACCCCCGACCGGACACGCTCCAGCGCACGTCCGCCATCAGCTCGGCGTCGAAGTATGGCCCGAGCGCCTGCTGGATTTCCGGTGGAGCCGGGCGGACCCCCGACGCGACGACCCGGCGTCGCGAGTAGCGGATGCTGCTGGCGAGAGCCACGGCCGCTGCACGGGGACCGGATGATCTGGCGGCTGCCGCCATCACTTGAGCTCTACGGCCGAGCACGTCCTGTTGCGGCGCCGTGGCGTCGTGCAGCCCGATCCACACGCCCAGCGCGGCCGCCAACGCTCGCAGGAGCTTCACTAAGGCCCCTCCGTCTTGCTCCGAACTTCTCATCGGGCCGCTTCTCCGGCTCGCCGAGCGAGCGGGGATCTAAGAGTTCCGTTCTAAAGGTCTGGACGTGTGCCACGGTTCAGGCGAGGCGAAACTTTGCGGAGCGGCCCGCCCGCTCAGATCTCTGGCCTCACTCAGGCGCAGGGCTGCGCCGCGTGGGAAGGCGAGTGTCCGCTTCGGAGCGAACGACTGCAGCGACGGCTGGTGCAGGACGCCTGGGGAGAGCTGATCCCCATCAAGTCTGGGCGCACCGCTGGGGCATATCCCCGCTGAACGTCCGCTCCTGGCGAAGAGCGGACACGGGGAGCCGAACCTCGATTGGGCAGTGACGAGTTCGTTTCTGACCCGCAGCGGATCGCGATCAGGCTAGCGCCAGCTTCATCGCCGAGCGGGCGGCCAGCTCCGTGTCGACTACGCTGGAGAGGCTGCGCGTGAGCGGCCCGATGTCCAGCAGCGACACCAGGCCATGCAGCAGGCCCCAGAGGGTGAGGGCGCGTTCACGCAGGACGGGCGGCTCCGCGACGGGATCCATAACCGCCAGGGCAGCCTGGAGCCGACGCAAGCACGCCATGGCCTGCGGTTCGACCACGTCCAGGCTCTCGGGCCGGGTCACTTCCGGGATGAACAACAGCGCGTAGAGCTTGGGCGAACTGCGCGCGAACCGCAGGTAGGCCTCCACCAGCTGGTGGATGCAGTTAACCGGGTCGCTGCCGGCCGAGCACGCCCTCTCCAGCTCGGTCTCGAGCGCCTCGAACCCTCGCCTGGCCAGCATCGCCAGCAGCTCGTTCTTGTCGCGGAAGTGGTGGTAGGGCGCGCCGGGACTGACGTTGGCGATGCGCGCGAGCTGACGAAACGAGAGCGCCTCCACCCCGTCCCGCTCCACGGTGGCCAGGGCCGCCTCCAGAAGGGCGCTGCGCAATGCGCCGTGGTGATAGTTCTGCTCTTTCGTCGGCATCGCCCGCGACCTCGACCTGCTGACCCGCACGTCCCTGCAGAACCAGTCGCGGCGGAGTTGGCTCCGCCCAACGTCGCCGGGCCGACAATATTAACACAATCTAAGCATTGCTCAGACGACGCTGCCTCTCTCACCGCGGGCGAAGGGTCGAACCTGGCGCCGCGGGGGCAGACGAGGTGGCTATGTTTAAGACGAGCCTGCTGACGGCCGCGGCGTTGCTGGCGACGAGCCCGCCCGCGTTCGCCCAGCAGCCCCCGAGCGCGGGCGGGCAGCTCGGTCAGATCCCGCCGGCGGCGGCGTCTCAGAGAGCCGCGGCCGAGATTAAGATCGAGCGCTCTACAGCCGCCGCGCAGCCGGTGGCCGACGGCCCCAGAGTCCGCGTCGATTCCTTGCGCGTCACAGGCGGGACCCTCTTCCCGGAAGCCGAGTTGATCGCGGCGGCCGCGGTGGCCCCGACCAGCGAGTTGACGCTGTCGGAACTCCGCAGCGCCGCAGCACGGGTCACGGCCTACTACAACACCCGCGGCTACTTCCTCGCTCAGACCTACGTGCCGGCGCAGGACGTGAAGAACGGCGCGGTCACGCTCGCGGTCGTGGAAGGCCGCTACGGCAAGATCGACATCCGTAACCGGTCGGGCCTGGCGGACGGGCGGGCGACACGGCTCCTGAGCGGCCTCGACAGCGGTGAAGCGGTCGCCCATGCGGCCCTCGAACGCCGCCTGCTGCTGCTCTCCGACATTCCCGGCGTGCGCGTGAGATCCACCATGGCGCCGGGGGCGGCGGTCGGCACGTCCGACCTCGTGATCGACATCGATCCCGGCCGGCGCGTGACCGGCAGCATCGAGGCGGACAACGCGGGCAACCGCTACACGGGCGCGCTACGCGCCGGCGGCTCAGTCAACCTCAACAACCCCGCCGGGCTCGGCGACCTGTTCACCGTCCGCCTGCTCGCTTCCGAAGGCGGGCTGGCCTACGGCCGCGCAGCTTATCAGGCCCCCGTCGGGAGCGGCCAGCTCGGCGCAGCCTACACCCACCTCCGCTATGAACTCGGCCGAGAGTTCGAAGGTCTGGACGCCGACGGAAGCGCCGACATCCTGGGCGTCTTCGGCAGCTATCCTGTCGTCCGATCGCGCGATGCCGACCTTCACGCTCTCGCCGGTGTCGACGTAAAGCAGCTCGAGGACCGCATCGGCCTCGCTTCGTCGGTGTCCGAAAAGCAGGCCACCGTGGCCACAGTGGGCTTCAGCGGCGACTCCCGCGATGGTTTCGGGACAGGCGGCCGGAACGAGTATTCGGCGGGCCTGGCGCTCGGGGACCTGCAGATCGAGAGCCCGCTGGAGCGGGCCGCTGACGCCCTCACCGCCCGGAGCGACGGGGGCTTCAGCAAGCTCTACGGCAGCGTCGCCCGCCTGCAATCGCTCGGCGGGCCGCTCTCGGTCTTCGCCGCCCTGCGCGGGCAGGTCGCGTTCAACAACCTCGACATCTCCGAGAAGATGGAGCTGGGCGGCGCCTACGGCGTCCGCGCATATCCCGAAGGCGAGGCCTACGGGGACCAAGGCTATGTGGCGACCCTCGAAGCCCGGCTGATGCTGAGGCGTTGGGCGTCCACGCTTCCCGGCGAACTCCAGCTGATCGGGTTCGTGGATGCGGGGGAGGTCGCCTACTCCGCCGATCCTTGGTCGTCCGGGTCTAACCACGCCCACCGCAGCGGCGCCGGCGCCGGCTTCGCGTGGGCGGGTCCGCACGGGCTCACCCTGAAAGCCAGCTACGCGCGCAAGCTGGGGGACGCGCAGGCGACCTCCGCTCCCGACGAAGACGGTCGCGCCTGGTTCCACATTTCCAAGTCGTTCCGATGACCCGCCCTGCACGAGACCCGGCTCGCGCCGCTCCCCACAAGAAGGACGTCATCGTGACCAGCAGCAATCGAGCCGAGCCTTCCGTCGCCGCTCGCGTCCCTTCCGCGGCAGCCCTGCAGCGCAGGCGCGGCCTCTCCGCGTCCACGGCGGTCGGGCGGCTGGCCGGGGTGGCCGTCGTCGGCCTAGCGGTCGCCTCTGCGGCGCAGGCGCAGACGCTTCCGACCGGCGGCTCGGTTTCGTCGGGCAGCGCCACGATCTCTGCGGGGCCGGGCAGCCTAACGATCAACCAGGCGAGCCAGAACGTGGCGCTGAACTGGCAGACGTTCTCGATCGGTCCGTCCGGGAACGTCGTGTTCGTTCAGCCGAACAGCAACTCCATTGCTCTGAACCGGGTGCTCGGCGCCGATCCGTCCGCGATCTTCGGAAGCCTCTCGGCCAACGGCAAGGTGTTCCTGATCAATCCCAACGGGATCCTGTTCGGACAGGGCGCGAACTTGAACGTGGGCGGTCTGGTCGCGTCCACGCTCGGCCTGAGCGACGAGGACTTTATGGCGGGCCGCTACGCCTTCTCCGGAGCGGGCGGGTCGGTGGTCAACCGCGGCACCATCAACGGCGACGGCGGCTACGTCGCGCTCCTCGGAGGGAGCGTCAGCAACGAGGGCGTCATCCAAGCCAATCTGGGCACGGTGGCGCTCGCCGCGGGCGAAGCGATCACGCTCGACGTGGCCGGTGACGGACTTCTCAACGTGGCGGTGGACAGAGGTGCGCTGGACGCGCTCGTCGACAACGGCGGCCTGTTGCGCGCCGACGGCGGGCGGGTGGTGATGACCGCTCAGGCCGCAGGCGGGCTGCTGAGAACCGTGGTGAACAACAGCGGGATCATCGAGGCCCGCACAGTGGGCGACCGCGAAGGCACGATCATGCTGCTGGCCGGCATGCAGGACGGCACGGTCAACCTGGGCGGGGTCCTCGACGCCAGCGCGCCCTTGGGGGGCGATGGCGGCTTCATCGAGACCTCCGCGGCGACGGTGAGCATCAGGGACACGTCCAGAGTCACCACGGCGGCGGCGAACGGCCTCACCGGCACCTGGCTGATCGATCCGCAGGACTTCACGATCGGGGCGGGCGGCAACATTTCCGGGTCCACGCTCTCGGCTCAACTGGTCACCACCAGCGTGGTCATCAGCACCATTCCCGTCGCGGGGGACACCACCGGCGGGGAGGGCCACATCCACGTCAACGACGCGGTGTCCTGGACCGCGTCCGGCGACCCGACGACGCTGACGCTCAATGCGTTCGGCGACGTCAACATCAACGCCGCGATCACCGCGACCAGAGGCAATCTGGTGGTGTGCTGCGGCCGCGACGTGAACGTCAACGCGCCGATCACGACGACGAACGGGAGCATCCTGCTCAACGCCGGGCGGAACGTGAACGTCTATCACGCGATCACCACGACCGACGGGAACATAGCGTTGTGCGCCGGGCACGACGTGCACATCGACGCGGCGGTCACGCTCACCCGGGGCTCGACGATCCCGGCGCAGAGCCTCGGGCTTCCCATCGGCCTGACGTTGATCGCGGGCGCGGCTGGAACTGGTCCCGGACCCGACGGGGGAACGATCATCTTCGCCCCGCTCGCTCCGCCGGTGACCGTGACCGCGGCGCCGGTGACGATCAACTACAACCCGGTGTCCTACGCCGCCCCGACCGACTTCTCGACGAGGTTCGTCCTCACGGAAGGGGCGGCGCTGAGCCAGCGGATGCTTCTGTTCCCGAACGCCGACAGGGTGTTCGACGGGACCAACACGGCCACCCTGAACGGGTTCAACACGACCGCTGCCTCCGGCGTGCCGACCGGCGTCACCCTCGTCGCGGGGCCGGCGGCAACCGCCGTGTTCGACAGCGCGGGCGTGGGATCGGGCATCGGCGTGACCTACAGCGGCTACACCCTCGCCGGTCCGAACGCGGATCAGTACGCGCTGGCCGGCTTCTGCTGCACCGCCGGCTTCAGAACGACGGGAACGATCACGGCCGCGCCGCCGCCGCCTCCGCCTCCGCCTCCGCCGCCTCCGCCGCCTACGCCGCCTCCGCCGCCTCCTCCGCCTCCTCCGCCTCCGCCGCCTCCGCCGCCGCCACCGCCTCCTCCGCCGGTCGTCCCCCCTCCGGTGGTCACACCTCCTGCGGTGACGCCGCCGCTCGTCGTGGCGCTCGCAGGGGCGCCGCCGGTGCTGGCTGAGATCCGTCCGGGATCGCCGGGCGTGGACGTCGCCGTGAGGGACGGCGGCGTGCACATGCCCGCCGGTGAGCCGCTCGAGGAGCCTCAGGAAGTCGTAGCGCCGGCGGCGGCGCCGCCCGCCGCGCCGGC
Organism: Caulobacteraceae bacterium; assembly: GCA_036386655.1. Taxonomy (GTDB): domain Bacteria; phylum Pseudomonadota; class Alphaproteobacteria; order Caulobacterales; family Caulobacteraceae; genus JAHWJX01. The sequence continues at coordinate 8,997 of DASVVG010000052.1, forward strand.
CGCGGCCAAGCCCG
>DASVVG010000053.1:0-4782 GCA_036386655.1 Caulobacteraceae bacterium
CTTCGATGAAGGTGGCCTGGGCCTGCTCCATGGCCACGATGGCTTCCTCCACGCGCGCGATGGCCGCGTCTCCCAGCGTGCCGGTGAGGCCCAGCTGCGACTTGGCGGCGACCAGGTGCTCCAGCGCCTGGCGCGAGGTCGCGAGCGTCTGTTCCATCGACGCTTCGGCGACGTGCATGGCGTCCGCGGCTTCCCGGACGACCTGAGTTCTTTTCATTACCCCAACCCCTTAACGACAGCTTACCAGTAAGCGTCGCCGTTAAGGTGTCGTTCACCTAGTAGCCAAGGTCAAGCTGGTTCTTAGGTTGACGTTTACGTAAGCGGGAGATAACGGCCAACAATGCGCTCCCCTGCCCGCCCCGACCGCGCCTGGACCATCCGGCAGCTCTGCCGGGAGTTCGAGGTGACGCCGCGCGCGCTGCGCTTCTACGAGGACAAGGGCCTGCTCTCGCCGGAGCGGCGGGGCGCCAGCCGCATCTATTCCGGTCGCGACCGGGCGCGGCTGCAGCTGATCCTGCGCGGCAAGCGGGTGGGCTTCTCCCTGGCGGAAATCGCGGAGCTGCTGGCGCTGTACGACCGGCAGGACGGGGGCGCGACGCAGATGGCCGCCTCGCTGGTCCGGTTCCGGCGGCGGATCGAGGAGCTGCGCCGCCAGCGCGAGGACATCGCCAAGGCGATCAACGAGCTGGAGACGGGCTGCGCCTGGATGGAGGAGCGGCTCGCCGAAGTGCGGCCTGACCTGCTGCCCCAGGCGCAGGACTATGACAGCGTGCTGCGCGCGCGGCTCGACGCCGCGGAATAGGAGAGCCGATGCCCTACGCCGCGCCCGTGAAGGACCAGATGTTCCTGCTGAGGGACGTGCTGCGGATCGACCAGTACGGCAACCTCCCGGGCTTCGCCGACGCGTCCATGGACGTGGTGGCGCAGGTGCTGGAGGAAGGCGGCCGCTTCTCCGAGGAGGTGATCGCGCCCATCAACCGCATCGGCGACCGCGAGGGCTGCCGGCGGGCCGAAGACGGCTCGGTGACGGGCCCGACCGGCTGGAAGGAAGCCTACCGGCAGATGGTCGAGGCCGGCTGGCCGGCGCTGAGCTCCGACCCGGAATACGGCGGCCAGGGCATGCCGGTCGTGGTCAGCATGGCCGTTGGCGAGATGAACGCCGCCGCGAGCGCGGCTTTCTCCATGTACCCGGGGCTGACGCACGGGGCGTACTCGGGGCTGCACGCCAACGGCTCCGAGGAGCTCAAGCGGCGATACCTGCCGAAGCTCGTCTCCGGCGAGTGGGGCGGGACGATGAACCTGACGGAGCCGCAGTGCGGCACCGACCTGGGGCTGATCCGCACCAAGGCCGTGCCGAACGGCGACGGCAGCTACCGCATCAGCGGCCAGAAGATCTGGATCAGCTCGGGCGAGCACGACTTCACCGACAACATCGTCCACCTCGTGCTGGCGCGGATCGAAGGCGCGCCCGCGGGCGTGAAGGGCATCAGCCTGTTCGTCGTGCCGAAGTTCCTGGTGAACGAGGACGGCAGCCTCGGCGAGCGCAACGGCGCGGTCTGCGCCGGGCTCGAGGAGAAGATGGGCATCCACGGCAACTCGACCTGCGTGATGGTCTACGAGGACGCCGTGGGCTGGCTGGTGGGCGAGGAGAACCGCGGCCTGCCCGCCATGTTCGTGATGATGAACGAGGCGCGGCTGGGCACCGGCCTGCAGGGCCACTCGATCGGGGCCGCGGCGCACCAGGCGGCGGTGGAGTTCGCGAAGGACCGGCTGCAGGGGCGCTCGCTCACCGGAGCGAAGAACCCGGAAGGGCCGGCGGACCCGATCATCGTGCACCCGGACGTGCGGCGGATGCTGCTGGAGTCGCGGGCCTACGTGGAGGGCGGGCGCGCCTTCATCCTGTGGACTGCGCTGCAGGCCGACCTGCAGAACTCGCCGGACGAGGCGGTGGCGCAGAAGGCCCGCGACTACATGGGCCTGCTGACGCCGGTGCTGAAGGCGTACCTGACGGACCGCGGCTTCCACGTCGCCAGCCTCTCGATGCAGGTGCACGGCGGTTCGGGTTACACTGAGCACTTCCCGGCGTCGCAGTACCTGCGCGATGCGCGGATCACGATGATCTACGAGGGGGCCAACGGCATCCAGGCGCTCGACCTCGTCGGCCGCAAGCTGGCGGCCAACGGCGGGCGCGGCGTGATGAGCTTCTTCGCCGACGTGGACGCGTTCGTGGCGGAGGTCGACGGCGACGCGGATCTGAAGCCGTACGTGGAGGGGCTGCGCTCGGCGCGCGGGCAGCTGCAGGAGGCCACGATGTGGCTGATGCAGAACGGCATGCAGAACCCGGACAACGCAGGCGCGGCCTCGACCGACTACCTGCACCTGTTCGGGATCACGGCGCTGGCTTTCATGTGGGCGCAGATGGCGCGCGCGGCGCAGGCGAAGATCGCCGAGGGCGACGGCGACCCGTTCTACGCGTCGAAGCTGACCACCGCGCGGTACTTCATCGAGCGCATCCTGCCGGACGCCTCGGCGCACCTGGCGAAGCTGAAGACCGGCTCGGACGTGCTGATGGCCATGCCGGCGGAGGCGTTCTGAGGTGGACGGCGGGGCGATCTCGGGCACGGTGTTCGAACACCTGCCGCCGCCCAAGGCGTCGGTCTTGCTCGGCTGGACGCTGAGGTCGGCGGACCCCGCGACCGGGGACGTCGAGATCGACTTCGAGGCGAAGCCGGAGTTCGCCAATCCGCGAGGCTTCATCCAGGGCGGCATCCTCGCCGCCATGCTCGACGACACGATGGGGCCGGCGGTGTTCGTGCGCACGCGCGGGCAGCTGTTCCCGGTCACCATCGACCTGCACGCGCAGTACCTGAAGCCGGTGAAGGCGGGGCGGCTGTCCGCCAAGGCGCGCGTGGTGCGCCTGGGCAAGACGGTGGCCTTCATGGAAGGCGAGCTGTTCGACGGCGACGGAGACGTCGTGGTGAAGGCGACCGCGAGCGCCAGCCTGTTCCGCACGCGCCCGGAGGCCGACTGATGGCCACCTACACGGCCGAAGTGGAGTGGAGCCGCGGCGAGCAGGCCTTCACCGACGGGCGGTACAGCCGCGTGCATCGAGTGCGCTTCGACGGCGGCGTCGACGTCGAGGGGTCGCCCTCCCCGCACGTGGTGCGGGCGCCGTTCTCGTCTGAGACGGGCGTCGATCCGGAAGAGGCGTTCGTCGCCAGCCTGTCCATGTGCCACATGCTGGTGTTCCTGCACCTGGCGCAGAAGGCGGGCTTCCGGGTGGACCGCTACTTCGATGTCGCGGAGGGCGTGCTGGCGAAGAACGCCGCCGGCCGGCTCGCGATGACGCGCGTGGTGCTGCGGCCCGACATCGAGTTCTCCGGCGAGCGGCTGCCTACGGCCGCGGAACTGGACGAACTGCACCATCGCGCCCACGAAGAGTGCTTCATCGCCAACTCGGTGCTGACCGAGGTCGTGGTGGAGCCGCGCAAGGAGACCGCCGATGCCTGAAGCCTACATCTACGACGCGGTGCGCACGCCCCGTGGGCGCGGGAAGAAGGACGGCAGCCTGCACGAGATGACGGCGCTGTCGCTGGCGACGCAGGTGCTCGAGGCGCTGCGGGACAGGAACGGCCTCGACACCTCGAAGGTGGACGACGTGATCCTCGGCTGCGTGGCGCCCGTGGGCGAGCAGGGCGCGGACATCGCGCGCACCGCGGTGCTGAGCGCCGACTATGCGCAGACCTGCGCGGGCGTGCAGATCAACCGATTCTGCGCCTCGGGGCTCGAGGCCGTGAACATGGCCGCGGCCAAGGTGATGAGCGGCGAGGCCGACATGGCGATCGGCGGCGGCGTCGAGAGCATGAGCCGGGTGCCTATGGGCTCGGACGGCGGCGCGTGGCCGATCGACCCCTCCTCCGCGTTCAAGACCTACTTCACGCCGCAGGGCGTGTCGGCCGACCTGATCGCCAGCAAGTACGGCTTCTCGCGCGACGACGTGGACGCCTACGCGGTCGAGAGCCAGAAGCGCGCGGGCCGCGCCTGGGACGAGCGGCGCTTCGACAGGTCGGTCGTGCCGGTGAAGGACCAGCTCGGCCTGACGCTGCTGGACCTGGACGAGCACATGCGGCCGGAAGCGACGATGCAGTCGCTGGGATCGCTGAACCCCTCGTTCGCCGCCATGGGCGAGATGGCCTTCGACGCGGTGTCGATCCAGCGCTACCCGGAGGTGGAGCGGATCGACCACGTGCATACGCCGGGCAACTCCTCGGGCATCGTGGACGGCGCCGCCGGCGTGCTGATCGGCACGCTCGAGCTGGGCGAGGCGCTGGGCCTGAAGCCGCGGGCGCGGATCCGCGGGATGGCGTCCGTGGGCTCCGAGCCCTCGATCATGCTGACCGGGCCGGAGCCCGTCACGCGCAAGCTGCTCAGCAAGCTCGGCATGGAGGTCGACGACATCGACCTCTACGAGCTGAACGAGGCCTTCGCCGCGGTGGTGCTGCGCTACATGCAGGCGCTCGACATCGACCACGACAGGATCAACGTGAACGGCGGGGCGATCGCCATGGGCCATCCGCTGGGCGCCACCGGCGCGATGATCCTCGGCACCGTGCTCGACGAACTGGAGCGCACCGGCAAGGGCACCGGGCTGGCCACGCTGTGCATCGGCGGCGGCATGGGCACCGCCACCGTCATCGAGCGGGTCTGAAGTGAAACGCGGACAGGGGACCGGCGCCGGCGTCGCCATGGGCACGGGCCTGGCCGTCGGCGTCGCAATAGACG
>DASVVG010000054.1:0-32186 GCA_036386655.1 Caulobacteraceae bacterium
CTCGCGGTCGGCATCGGCGTGAACCTCGCCTCCAGCCCGAGCGGTACGGACCGGCCCGCGACCCACCTCGGCGCGCACCTTCGCGGCGAGGTGGGAGCGGCCCCGGCGCCTGAAGCGGCCCTCTCGGAACTGGCGCAGGCGTTCGACGCCTGGTGGGCCGTGTGGCGGCGGGAAGGCTTCGAACCGCTCCGCACCGCCTGGACAGAGGCGGCCACCGGCCTCGGCGGCCCGTGCCTTGCACGGCTGGGTTCCGAGAGCGTGGAGGGGACCGCCGAGGCCTTGGAGGGCGACGGGGCCCTCCGCCTGCGGCTCCCCGACGGCTCGGCCCGCCGGATCACGGCGGGCGACGTCTTTTTCGGCAACGGCTAGGCTCTACGGATGCTTCTCGCGATCGAGCAGGGGAACACCAACACGCTCTTCGCCGTGCACGACGGGCAGCGCTGGATCGCCCAGTGGCGCACGGCCACCGAAGCCGCCCGCACCGCCGACGAGTACGCCGTGTGGCTGCACCAGCTGCTCGCCATGCAGGGCCTGCGGCTCGACAGCCTGACCGGCTGCATCATCTCGAGCGTGGTGCCGCAGTCGCTGTTCAACCTGCGCAACCTCTCCCGCCGGTACCTCAAGGCCGACCCGCTGGTCGTCGGCGAGAACGCCGAGCTCGGCATCCCCGTCCGCATCGGCAAGCCGTCCGAAGCCGGCGCCGACCGGCTGGTGAACGCCCTAGGCGGCTTCCTGGAGTACGGCGGCCCGCTGATCATCGTGGACTCGGGCACCGCCACCACCTTCGACGTGGTGGGCGAGGACGGCGGCTTCGAGGGCGGGGTGATCGCACCCGGGGTGAACCTCTCCATGCAGGCGCTGCACGACGCGGCGGCGCGGCTCCCCCGCGTCGCCATCCGCCGGCCGGACAAGGTGGTGGGCACCGACACCGTGGGCGCCATGCAGTCCGGCGTCTTCTGGGGCTATGTCGCGCTCATCGACGGGCTGATCGCGCGGATCAGGGCAGAGTACGCCCGTCCGATGACCGTGGTGGCGACAGGGGGGGTGGCGTCCCTATTTGAGGGAGCCACGACCGCGATCGACCGTTTCGATCCCGACCTGACCCTTCGTGGGCTCCTCGAGATATGGCGCCGCAACCGCGCCTGAGTAAGCAATGAACCAACGAAACGACGACGAACTCGTCTTCCTGCCGCTCGGCGGCTCGGGCGAGATCGGAATGAACTTCAACCTTTACGGCTACGGTCCCCCGCATAAGCGGAAGTGGGTCGTGGTCGACATCGGCGTGACCTTCGGCGGCGCCTCGACCCCCGGCGTCGACATCATCATGCCGGACCCCGCCTATGCCGTGGAGCACGCCAAGGACATCCTCGGCATCGTGCTGACCCACGCCCACGAGGACCACATCGGCGCCATCGGCTGGCTGTGGCCGATGCTCAAGGCGCCGATCTACGCCACGCCCTTCACCGCCTTCCTGGTGCGCGAGAAGCTGCGCGACGCCGGCGTCGAGGGCGTGACCATCCACGAGGTGCCGCTGGGCGGCTCGATCGACCTCGGCCCGTTCCACATCGACCTCGTCACGCTGACCCACTCCATCCCCGAGCCCAACGGGATGGCCATCAAGACGCCGCTGGGCACCATCCTCCACACCGGCGACTGGAAGATCGACCCGGACCCCGTGCTGGGCGCCAAGACCGACGTGGACGCCCTGCGCCGCCTCGGCGACGAAGGCGTGCTGGCCATGGTCTGCGACTCCACCAACGTGTTCGTGGAGGGCGAGTCCGGCTCCGAAGCCGACGTCCGCGAGGCGCTCACCAAGCTGATCGCCGGCCTGAAGAACCGCGTCGCCGTCGCCTGCTTCGCGTCCAACGTGGCCCGCCTGGACAGCGCCGTGCACGCCGCGGAAGCGGCCGGCCGCCGCGTCTGCCTCGTCGGCCGCTCGATGCACCGGATGGTGGCCGCGTCCCGCTCCGTCGGCCTGCTGCAGGACGTCCGCGAGTTCATCGACGAGAAGGACGCCAAGTCCTTCCCCGAGGACAAGCTCCTCTACATCTGCACCGGCAGCCAGGGCGAGGAGCGCGCCGCCCTTTCCCGCATCGCCGAGGGCAACCACCCGCACGTGAGCCTGGGGCAGGGGGATCATGTGATCTTCTCGTCGCGCCAGATCCCCGGCAACGAGCTCGCCATCGGCGCGCTGCAGAACCGCCTCGCCGAGCGCGGGGTGCGCATCTACACCGAGCGCGACCACCCCGGCATTCACGTCTCCGGCCATCCGGCGCGCGAGGAGCTGCGCCAGATGTACCAGTGGGCCCGGCCGCAGATCGCGGTCCCCACCCACGGCGAGCGCCGCCACCTGCTGGAACACGTCGCCCTGGCCAAGGAGATGCAGGCGCCCCAGGCGCTCGCCCCCCGCAACGGCGACATGATCCGCCTCGCCCCCGGGCGCGCCGAGGTGATCGACGAGGTGCAGGCCGGCCGCCTCTACGTGGACGGCGGGGTGCTGACCCCCGCCAACGGCGAGGCCCTGCGCGAGCGCCGCCACGCGGCCCACAACGGCGTGCTGATCGTCACCCTGGCCATGGACGACCGCGGCCGGCTGGTCGGCGACATGGACATCCGCTCGCTGGGGCTGCCCGGCGACAAGGCGACCCCCCTGGAGAGCTCGCTGGACGACCTAGCGGACGCCGTGGAGGAGGCCCTGCGCAAGCTCGACCGCTCCGTGAAGTCGGACGACCTGGCGCTGGAGCAGGCGCTCAACCGCACCCTGAAGAAGGCCTCCCAACGCATCTGGGACCGCCGCCCGATGGTCGAGACGGTCGTTCTGCGGGTCTGAATATTGCTATACTGTAATCCTGCGTCGCCGGTGGGGGCGGCGGGGAAGACAGGGGGCGCCCATGGAGGTGCGGTTCGTTTTCGCGTGCGCGGCGGCGGCCGCGTTGCTGGCGGGGGCCGTGCAGGCCCAGACCAAGGCCGAAAAGGCCGACGGCATCGTCAAGGACCTCTACGTCGAGTGGACGGCGGCGGACCTCGATCCTGAGAAGTACTTCGTCAAGGACGTGGCCGAGGCGCTGAAGCCCAAGCCGATCGACTTCGACTACCGCTTCGACACGAAGTCGACCGACATCGGGGCCGTGGACTTCGCCTCCGAGCAGGTGGCCGACGCCAGCGGTCGGATCCGCGCCGACTTCATGGTCGGCAAGAAGAAGTCGAAGGTCCTCTACACCGTCTGCAAGCGCGAGGACGGAACCTGGCGGGTCAAGGACGCGGCCGTTCCGGGCAAATGGACGTTGCGCGACCTGCTCAAGCTGCCGGCGGCGGACAGCGTCGCGGGCTGCTGATAAAGGCTCTCCCGCGTCCGGGAGAGCCTTCATGATCGGCAGACTGAACCACGTCGGCGTCGCCACCCCCTCGATCGAGGACAGCGTGCGGCTTTACCGCGAGGTGTTCGGCGCCACCCGCATCGGCGAGCGCTTCGCCCTGCCGGAGCAGGGGGTGTGGGTCTGCTTCGTCGACCTGCCCAACTCCCAGATCGAACTGATCGAGCCCTACGGCGACGCCTCTCCGCTGAAGGGCTTCCTCGAGAAGAACCCCAAGGGCGGCCAGCACCACGTCTGCTTCGAGGTCGAGGACATCGTCGCCGCCCGCGACGACATGCGGGCGAAGGGCGCCACGGTGCTCGGGACCGGCGAGCCCCGGATCGGGGCCCACGGCACGCCGGTCATCTTCCTGCACCCGAAGGGGACGGGCGGCGTGCTGGTGGAGCTGATGGAGACGCCCCGTTCTTCGGCAGGTGCGGGCGCCCACTGATGCAGCTCGGCGTCGGCACCCTGATCGCCATCTACCTGGTCTGCTGGTGGGTGGTGCTGTTCGCCGTGCTGCCGCTGGGCGCGCGGAGCCACCACGAGGCCGGCATCGACCTGAAGGACGGCGGCGACCCCGGCGCGCCGGTCGTGCACAACCTGAAGCGCAAGGTGGTCACCACCACCTGGGTGGCGGCGATCGTCTGGCTGGCCGTGGTGGTCGCGGCGGAGATCGCCCTGCGGGGTTGGGCGGCGGAAGCTTAGTTGCGCTGCGGCGACGGCTGGCGATAGACAGGCGCCTCCCGCTCCCGAAGGACCGTTGATGCGCCTCTCGCGCTACTTCCTGCCGACCCTGAAGGAGGTCCCGTCCGAGGCGCAGATCGTCTCCCATCGGCTGATGCTCCGCGCGGGCATGATCCGGCAGGAGGCCGCGGGCATCTACGCCTGGCTGCCGCTCGGCTGGCGGGTGCTGAAGAAGGTCGAGCAGATCGTCCGCGAGGAGATGGATCGCGCCGGCGGGGTCGAGCTGCTGATGCCGACGCTCCAGCTGGCGGACCTCTGGCGCGAGAGCGGGCGCTATGACGACTACGGCCAGGAGATGCTGCGCATCCGCGACCGGCATGATCGCGAGATGCTCTACGGGCCCACCAACGAGGAGATGATCACCGAGATCTTCCGGGCCTCGGTGCGCTCGTACAAGGACCTGCCCAAGAACCTCTACCACATCCAGTGGAAGTTCCGGGACGAGCAGCGGCCGCGCTTCGGCGTGATGCGCGGACGCGAGTTCCTGATGAAGGACGCCTACACCTTCGACGTCGACGAGCCCGCGGCGCGGCGAGCCTACGCCCGCATGTTCGCGGCCTACCTGAACCTGTTCGCGCGGATGGGCCTCAAGGCGGTACCGATGCGCGCCGACACCGGCCCGATCGGCGGCGACCTCAGCCACGAGTTCATCGTGCTGGCCGACACCGGCGAGAGCCAGGTGTTCTGCCACCGCGACCTGGTGGAGATGCCGGCGCCGGGGCCGGACCTCGACTGGGAGGGCGACCTCCAGCACGTGGTGGACAGCCGCACCCGGCCCTACGCCGCCACCGAGGAGATGCACGACGAGGCCGCCTTCGCCGCGATCCCGGAGGACCAGCGGCTGTCGGCGCGCGGCATCGAGGTCGGCCACATTTTCTACTTCGGCGAGAAGTACTCGCGCCCTATGAAGGCCGTGGTCGCGGGCCCGGACGGGCAGGAGAAACCGGTGCACATGGGCAGCCACGGCGTGGGCGTGTCCCGCCTCGTGGGAGCGATCATCGAGGCCAGCCACGACGACGCGGGCATCGTGTGGCCGGAGGCGGTGGCGCCGTTCCACGTCGGGCTGGTGAACCTCAGGCCCGGCGACGCCGCCTGCGACGCCGCGTGCCAGGAAGCGTACGAGACGCTGAAGAGGGCCGGGCGGGACGTGCTCTATGACGACACCGCCGAGCGGCCGGGCGCCAAGTTTGCAGCCATGGATCTGATCGGGCTGCCCTGGCAGCTGATCGTCGGCCCCAAGGGGCTCGGGGAGGGGACCGTGGAGATCAAGCGCCGGGCAGGCGGCGAGCGCCACAGCGCCTCGCTCGAGTCCGTACTCAGCGGGTTGACCTCTTGAGCGCCACCGCAGCCGGGGCAGGGCCCTTCTCGGCCTGGGAGCGCTCGCTCGCGGGGCGCTACCTGCGCGCCAAGCGAAACCAGGGCGGCGTCGCCCTGATCTCGCTGATCTCGTTCATCGGCATCACGCTGGCGGTGGCCGTGCTGATCATCGTGATGAGCGTGATGAACGGCTTCCGCTCGACCCTGCTCGACCGCATCCTCGGCTTCGGCGGCCACGCCTTCGTCACCGGCCCCGTGCTCGACCCGATCCAGCGAACCACCGCGCTCACCCGCATCCGCGCTCTCCAGGGCGTGGCACAGGCCTACCCGACGGTGCAGTCGTTCGCCGTGGCGAACGTCCAAAGCAACATGGTCCCGGTCGTGGTGCGGGGCCTGACGCCCCCGGACGTACGGGCGACCGAGATCATCGCTGACAACATCAAGCAGGGGTCGCTCGAGGGATTCGGCGAAGGCGAGTACGGCGGCGAGCTGATCCTCATCGGCTCGGGCGTGGCGACGGCGTTGGGGCTGAGCGCCGGCGACCCGCTCGAGCTGATCTCGCCCTCCGGCAACGCCGGCCCCTTCGGCTCGCAGCCTATGGGCAAGGTCTACACCGTCGGCGGCGTGTTCCAGGTCGGGATGAGTGAGTTTGACCAGGGTTTCGTCTACATGCCGTTGCAGCAGGCGCAGCTGTTCTTCGCGCGCGAGACGGGCGTAGACTCGATTGAGATCAAGCTCGACAACCCGGACCGGATCGACCAGATGCGGCCGCTGCTCGAGCGGGCGGCGGGGCCGAGCGCCATAGTCGCGGACTGGCGCGATGCCAACCGCTCCTACTTCGGCGCGCTCGAGGTCGAGCGGAACGTGATGCGCCTCATCCTGATGCTGATCGTGGCCATCGCGGCCATGAACATCATCTCGGGCCTGGTCATGCTGGTGAAGAACAAGGGCCGGGACGTCGCGGTCCTGCGCACCATCGGGGCCAGCCAGGGCTCGATCACCCGCATCTTCTTCATGTCCGGAGCCGCGGTCGGGCTGGCCGGCACTATCGCCGGTCTGCTCATCGGTGTGCTGGTCTGCACCTTTATCGGCGAGATCCAGGCCGGCGTGGAGTGGCTCACCGGCGCGGAGGTGTTCTCGTCCGACGTCTACTTCCTCGACCGCCTGCCGGCGAAGATCGAGTGGGTCGAGGTGATCATCGTCACCAGCTGGGCGCTGCTGGCCTCGTGCCTGGCGACGTTGCCGCCGGCGCTCCGCGCCGCGAAGCTCGATCCGGTGGAGGCGCTCCGCTATGAGTGACCGCCCCCTCGTCTTGTCCCTCAAGGGCATCCACCGCTCCTACAAGTCGGGAACGGCCAGCCTCCACGTGCTCAACGGCGTCGACCTCGACATCCGCGCCGGCGAGATCGTCGGCCTGATCGGGCCCTCCGGCTCGGGCAAGTCGTCGCTGCTGCATGCGGCGGGACTACTGGAGAAGCCGGACCAGGGGAAGGTGGTGGTGGCGGGCGCCGACTGCACCGCCATGCCCGACGCCCAGCGCACCCGGGTACGGCTGAACGCCATCGGCTTCGTCTACCAGTTCCACCACCTGCTCCCGGAGTTCAGCGCCGAGGACAACGTGGCGCTGCCGCTGCGGATCGCGGGGCAGAGCGTCGAGGCGGCGCGGGACCGTGCCCGCTCCCTCCTGAGCCGGCTCGGGCTGGCCGAGCGGCTGCACCACCAGCCGGCACAGCTCTCCGGGGGCGAGCAGCAGCGGGTGGCGATCGCCCGCGGGCTGGCGAACCGCCCCGCGCTGGTGCTGGCGGACGAGCCGACCGGCAACCTCGATCCCCACACCTCGCACGACGTGTTCGAGAACCTGCGCGAGCTCACCCGCTCCGAGGGGGTGGCCGCGCTGGTCGCCACCCACAACCTGGAGCTGGCGAGCCACATGGACCGCGTCTTCGCCCTGAAGGACGGCCACCTCGAGGAGCGCCAGGCGGCTTGACAGGCGGGTGGCTCCGTGCGAGAACAAAGCAGGAACAGCTAGGGGGCTGAGGATGCCGGTTCTGGTACGCGAGACGTTGGCGTTCGCTTCGGTCAGCGGCTTCGTCTGGACCGTCTTCCAGGTAGCGACGCTGGTCGGCTGAGTGGCCGATTTGGCCGATCGGCCAACTTTTTCGGCCAAATCGGCCAACCGGAGCAGGCCGGGGGCCGCGGTCCACAGCTAGTTCGCCGCACCCGCTTGCGAGTCGGGGCCCGAGACGGTCACACCATGAGGATGAGCGAGCTCAGCCTGCCCGGAAGCGACGCCAGCGGCGGCTTCATCCACCTCAGGGTTCGTTCCGCCTACTCCCTGCTCGAAGGCGCGATCCGCGCGGAGGCGGTCGGCGCACTCGCTGCCAAGCAGGGCATGCCCGCCGTCGGCATCACCGACCGGGCCAATCTCTTCGGGGCCCTCGAGTTCTCCACCGCCACCAAGGAGAAGGGCGTGCAGCCGATCGTCGGCTGCGCCCTGCCGGTGAGCGGAATAGGGCAGGGGCCGTCCGACCGATGGGCCCGCTGCCCGACCGTCGTGCTGCTGGCCCAGAGCGAGGCGGGCTGGCGCAACCTCGCCGTTCTCTCCTCCAAGGGCTACCTCGAGAGCGACGGCGAAGCCTGCGTGCCGTGGGAGCAGGTGGTCGCCCACGCCGAGGGCCTGATCCTGCTCTCCGGCGGCCCCGACGGCCCCGTCGACCCGCTCTTCGCGGCCGACAAGCCGGAGGAGGGCCGCCGCGCCCTGGCCGCCATGCAGGCCGCCTTCCCGGACCGCTTCTACGTCGAGCTGCAGCGCCACGGCACGCCGGCCGAAGCGACCGCCGAGCCGGGGCTAGTGGCCTGGGCCTACGAGCATGACGCCCCGCTGGTCGCCACCAACGACGTCTTCTTCGCCACTCCCGACATGCACGAGGCGCACGACGCGCTGATCTGCATCGCCGACGGCGCCTTCCTCGGGCAGCAGGACCGCCGCCGCGTCACCGGCGAGCACTGGTTCAAGCCCGCCCCGATGATGCGCGAGCTGTTCGCCGACCTGCCGGAGGCCTGCGACAACACCATCGACGTCGCCCGCCGCTGCGCCTTCCTGGTCAGCAAGCGCGACCCGATCCTGCCCCGCTTCGACACCGGCGAGGGCCGCTCCGAGGCGGAGGAGCTGGCGCACCAGGCGCGGGAGGGCCTGCGCGCCCGCCTCGCCGCCCACGAGCTCGCCGCCCCGGAGGCCGACTACTGGGCGCGCCTGGAACGGGAGGTCGGCGTCATCTCCGGGATGGGCTTCTCCGGCTACTTCCTGATCGTGTCGGACTTCATCAAGTGGGCCAAGGCGCACGGAATCCCGGTGGGCCCCGGACGCGGCTCGGGCGCCGGTTCGCTGGTCGCGTGGGCGCTGACGATCACGGATCTCGACCCGCTGCGGTTCGGGCTCCTCTTCGAGCGCTTCCTGAACCCGGAGCGGGTGTCGATGCCCGACTTCGACATCGACTTCTGCCAGGACCGCCGCGAGGAGGTGATCCGCTACGTCCAGCAGCGCTACGGCACCGACCGCGTGGCGCAGATCATCACCTTCGGCACGCTGCAGGCCCGCGCCGTGCTGCGCGACGTCGGCCGCGTGATGCAGTTGCCCCTGGGCATGGTGGACCGCCTCGCCAAGATGGTGCCGAACAACCCGGCGGCGCCCGTGACCCTGGCCAAGGCCATCGAGATCGAGCCGCGCCTGCAGCAGGCCAAACGCGAGGACGACAGCGTCGCCTCCCTGCTGGAGACGGCGCTCCGGTTGGAGGGCCTGTATCGGAACGCTTCGACCCACGCTGCCGGCGTGGTGATCGCCGACCGGCCGCTCACGGAGCTCACGCCGCTCTACCAGGATCCGCGTTCGGACCTGCCGGCGACCCAGTTCAACATGAAGTGGGTGGAGAGCGCCGGGCTGGTGAAGTTCGACTTCCTCGGCCTGAAGACGCTGACCGTCCTCGACCGCGCGCTGAAGTACCTCCGCCAGCGCGGCGTCCAGCTCGACCTCGACAAGCTGCCGCTGGACGACAAGGCGACCTACGACCTGCTGGCCTCGGGGCAGACGATCGGGGTGTTCCAGCTGGAAAGCCAGGGGATGCGGGACACGCTGCGCAAGATGCGCTGCGGGTCGATCGAAGAGATCACCGCGCTGATCTCCCTCTATCGCCCCGGCCCCATGGACAACATCGACGCCTTCGTCGACTGCAAGTTCGGCCGCAAGCCCATGGACACCCTGCACCCGAGCCTGGAGCCGGTGCTGAAGGAGACCTACGGCATCATCGTCTACCAGGAGCAGGTGATGCAGATCGCCCAAATCCTGGCCGGCTACTCGCTGGGCGAAGCCGACCTGCTCCGCCGGGCGATGGGCAAGAAGAAGAAGGAGGAGATGGACGCCCAGAAGGCGCGGTTCGTCTCCGGCGCTGCGGAAAAGGGCGTGCCAGCGAAGCAGGCCGACTCGATCTTCGAGCTGGTGGCGAAGTTCGCCGGGTACGGCTTCAACAAGAGCCACGCGGCCGCCTACGCCCTGATCGCCTATCAGACCGCCTACCTGAAGGCGAACCACCCGGTGGAGTTCTTCGCCGCGTCGATGAGCCTGGACGCGGACAACACCGACAAGCTGGCCATGTTCCACCAGGACGCGAAGCGCTTCGGCGTGAAGGTGACGCCGCCCGACGTGAACCGCTCGGGGTCCGACTTCGAGGTGGAGGAGGGGGAGATCCTCTACGCGCTCGGCGCGATCCGGAACGTGGGCGCAACCGCCATGCAGCAGCTGGTCGACGCGCGGAAGGACGGCGGCCGTTTCCGCGACCTGTTCGACTTCGTCGAGCGGGTGGATCCCAAGGCGGTGAACAAGCGGGCGCTGGAGAACCTCGCCAGGGCGGGCGCGTTCGACAAGCTGCACCCGAACCGCGCGCAGATCGTCGCGTCCGCCGACACCTTGTGCGCCCACGGCCAGAGCGTGGCGGCCGACAAGGCCTCCGCCCAGACGAGCCTGTTCGGGGGCGTCGAGGACTCGCCGCGGCCGCGGCTGGCGCGGGCGGAGGACTGGACGGGGCCCGATCGGCTCGATCAGGAACTGGCCGCCGTGGGTTTCTACCTGACCGGCCACCCGCTGGAGGACGTTACCGAGGCCCTGCGCAAGCGGCGCACGACGCTGCTCGCCGAGGCGCTGGCGCTGGCGAACGAAGGGCACGAGGCCTTCCGGATGGCCGGGGTGGTGCGGCGCAAGCAGGAGCGCTCCTCCGCCCGAACCGGCGAGAAGTTCGCCTTCGTCACGTTGTCGGACCCCACCGGCGAGTACGAGGTCCTGTTTCCCCCGGAGTCCCTGCGGCGCTGTCGCGAGGCGCTGGAGCCGGGGAAGGCTGTCGTGCTGAAGGTGCGCGCAAAGTCGGGAGACGGGGAGGTGCGCTTCTTCGGAGACGAAGCGGAAGCGATCGAGCAGTCGCTGGAGACCGGGGCGGGGGCGTTGAGGGTGCACCTGTCGGCCCTCTCGGCGGACGCGGGCAGCCTGAAGGCGCGCCTCGACCGGGCCACCTCGCCCAAGGGCGGGGAGATCCTGCTGGTGGCTGCGCTGGACGGCGGGCGCGAGGTGGAGGTGAAGCTGCCCGGGTTGTATCGACTGGACCCGGCGCTGCGGGGGGCTCTCAAGAGCAGCCCAGGGGTCGCCCTGCTGGAGGACGTCTGATGGTAGAGGCGGAGAGGCGAACCGGCGGCTGCCACTGCGCGGCGGTGCGCTACGAGGCGGCGGCGGACCTGGCCCCGGTGATCGAGTGCAACTGCTCCCACTGTTCGGCCAAGGGGTTCCTGCTGAGCTTCATCCCGGAGGACCAGTTCACGCTGCTGCAGGGCGAGGATCGACTGACCGAGTACCTGTTCAACCAGCACAAGATCCGGCACCTGTTCTGCCCCAGCTGCGGGGTGCAGGCGTTCGCGCGCGGCGAGCGCCCGGACGGCGGCCGGATGGTCGCCCTGAATGTGCGCGCTATGGACGGCGTGGACCTCGCCGCCCTCCAGGCGACGCCGGTGGACGGCCGAAGCTTCTAGGCCGCCCGAAGCCCTTGAGTTTTCGGCGGTTCGCGACTATGTGACCGGCCATCTCACACGCAGACGTACGGCGGCGCGGGGCTCAACTCC
This sequence comes from Caulobacteraceae bacterium, assembly GCA_036386655.1. GTDB lineage: Bacteria > Pseudomonadota > Alphaproteobacteria > Caulobacterales > Caulobacteraceae > JAHWJX01. The sequence goes on from DASVVG010000054.1 coordinate 11,574, forward strand.
CGCGCTTTTCCGTTCCCGGTCCCCAGAGGGGTGGAAGGTCTGCGGCGGACGAACCGGATAAAGGACTGAAATCTAATGGCTCTGCCTGACTTCAACATGCGCCAGCTGCTGGAAGCCGGCGCCCACTTCGGCCACCAGACGCACCGCTGGAACCCGAAGATGGAGCGGTACATCTTCGGCTCCCGAGCCAACATCCACATCATCGATCTCAGCCAGTCGATCCCCCTTCTGCACCAGGCGCTGGTCGCCGTGCGCGAGGCGGCGGCGAAGGGCGGTCGCGTGCTGTTCGTGGGCACCAAGCGGCAGGCTTCCGACCCGGTGGCGGCGGCGGCCAAGCGCTGCGCCCAGTACTACGTGAACCACCGCTGGCTCGGCGGCACCCTGACCAACTGGCGCACCATCTCGGGCTCCATCGCGCGGCTTCGCGAGCTGGAAGGCATCCTCGACGGCGACGCCGGCGGCCGGGTGAAGAAGGAGCTCCTGATGCTGACGCGCGAGCGCGAGAAGCTCGAGCTCAGCCTGGGCGGCATCAAGGATATGGGCGGGATCCCCGACATCATGTTCGAGATCGACACCAACAAGGAAGCGATCGCCATCCAGGAAGCGCGCAAGCTGAACATCCCGGTCGTGGCGATCCTGGACACCAACTCGAACCCGGACGGCATCACCTATCCGGTCCCGGGTAACGACGACGCCGCGCGCGCGATCCAGCTGTACTGCGACCTGGTCGCGGACTCGGTGCTGGACGGGCTGGCGGCGGGGCAAGCGGCTTCCGGCGTCGACCTCGGCGCGGCGGAGACCCCGTCGGAACCGGCGCTGCGCGGCCGCCGCGCGGCTTCGGCTGGAAAGGCCGAAACGGTCGCGGCGACGGACCAGGCCGACACCGAGATCGCGTCCGGCGAGATCGCGCCGCAGGCCTGAGGCCGACGGACGATCGACCACCTTTTCCGCGGGACCGGCTTGGCGCCGGTCCCGTCCCGATTTCATTTGGAGGACACAGCATGGCTGAGATCACGGCCGGCTTGGTGAAACAGCTCCGCGACAGCTCGGGCGCGGGCATGATGGACTGCAAGAAGGCGCTGACCGAAACCGGCGGCGACATCGAGGCCGCGACCGACTGGCTGCGGACGAAGGGCCTGTCCAAGGCCGCGAAGAAGGCCGACCGCATCGCCGCGGAAGGCCTGGTGGCGATCGCCACCCGCGACACCGGCGACGGCATGATCGGCGCCGCGGTCGAGGTGAACGCCGAGACCGACTTCGTCGCCCGCAACGACAGGTTCCAGGCGGCCGCGCGATCGGTGGCCGAGGCCGCGCTCGACGTGCAGGGCGGCGTGGACCAGCTCGGCTCGGCCAAGACGGCCGGCGGCGAGAGCGTGCAGGACATGCTGACGGGCCTGATCGCCACCATCGGCGAGAACATGGTCGCGCGCCGCATGGCCCGCTTCGAGGTCCAGCAGGGCGTCGTCGCGGCCTACACGCACAATGCCATCGCGCCGGGGCTCGGCAAGATCGGGGTGCTGGTCGCGCTGGAAGGCGCCGGCGACAAGGCGCAGCTCAAGGAGCTGGGCCGCAAGGTCGCGCTGCACGTCGCAGCGACGGCCCCGCTGTCGCTGTCGACCGAGGACCTGGACCCGAAGGCTGTCGAGCGCGAGCGCGGCATCTTCACGGAGCAGGCCCTGCAGTCGGGCAAGCCGCCGCAGGTGGTTGAGAAGATGGTCGAAGGCCGGATCCGCAAGTTCTACGAGGAAGTCGTGCTGCTGAAGCAGTCCTTCGTCATGAACCCGGACCAGACGATCGAACAGCTGGTCGCCGAGACCGGCAAGACCCTCGGCTCGCCGGTGACGGTGAAGGGCTTCGTGCGCCTCGCGCTGGGCGAAGGCGTCGAGAAGCAGGTGGACGACTTCGCGGCGGAAGTGGCCGCCATGCAGGCGGGCTGACCCGCCCGTCGTAGAGCGTTCCTGAGGGGCGCGGTCCGTGACGCGGGCCGCGCCCTTCGTATATGGTCCGCCGACTCTCAGCCCGGACCCACCGCCCCGATGACCGAAGCCGCCGTTTCGAGCAGAGCCGACCCCGCGTCCCGCTATAGGCGGGTGCTGCTGAAGGTGTCCGGCGAAGTCCTGATGGGGGAGAAGGGCTACGGCATCGACATGACCACGGTCGATGCGGTGGCTGCGGAGATCGCCGAAGTCCACAGGATGGGCGTCGAGCTGTGCCTGGTCATCGGCGGCGGCAACATCTTCCGCGGGCTGTCGGCGGCCGCCGGCGGGATGGAGCGGTCGAGCGCCGACTACATGGGCATGCTGGCGACGGTGATGAACGCGCTGGCGATGCAGGCGGCGCTGGAGCGGGCCGGCGTCGACACGCGCGTGCAGTCCGCGATCCGGATGGACACCATCGCCGAGCCCTACATCCGTAGGCGCGCCCTGCGGCACCTCGAGAAGGGGAGGGTGGTGATCTTCGCCGCTGGCGTGGGGGCCCCGTTCTTCACCACCGACACCGGCGCCGCGCTGCGGGCTGCGGAGATGGGCTGCGACGCGCTCCTGAAGGGGACCAGCGTCGACGGCGTCTACACGGCCGACCCGAAGCGAGACCCGGCCGCCGAGCGCATCGACCGATTGACTTACCTTGAGGTTTTGGCGCGGGACCTTAGGGTGATGGACGCATCGGCGATCAGCATGATGCGCGACAACGACATCCCCGTGGTCGTCTTCTCGATCCGTGAACGCGGCGCCCTGATGAAGGTCCTTACGGGCGAGGGCGTGCACACCGTAATCGAGAACGACACGAAAGCCTGAGACCCGCCCATGGCCGCACCGACCAAGCCCGATCTCACCCAATACCGCCAGCGGATGGACAAGGCCGTGGCCGCGCTCAAGGAGGAGTACGGCGGGCTCCGCACCGGACGGGCGAACGCGGGCCTGCTGGAGCCGGTGATGGTCGAGGCCTACGGCTCGACCGTGCCGCTGAACTCCGTCGGGGCCATCAGCGTGCCGGAGCCGCGGATGATCACCGTCAGCGTCTGGGACAAGGGCACGGTAGCGGCCGTGGAGAAGGCCATCCGGGCGGCCGGGCTGGGCCTGAACCCAATGACCGACGGTACGACGGTCCGGGTGCCGATCCCGGCGCTGACGGAAGAGCGCCGTCGTGACCTCGCAAAGCTCGCCGGCAAGTACGCGGAGACGCAGCGGATCGCCGTGCGTAACGTGCGCCGCGACGCCAACGAGGACCTGAAGAAGGCGGAGAAAGCCGGCGCCATCTCGCAGGACGAAGAAAAGCGCCTTCACGAGGAGGTCCAGAAGGCCACCGACGAGGCGATCAAGCGCATCGACGACGCCTTGAAAACCAAGGAACAAGAGATCATGCAGGTCTGAGCCGCGAAGCTCTGACTCGCGGCGGAGGCGACGAGCGCATGGTCGGGACATTCGGGCAGGGCATGCCCCGCGGCCGCGCGGCGGGCCCTGCCGGAGCGGCCGGTCCGCCTCGCCATGTGGCCATTATCATGGACGGCAACGGCCGCTGGGCGAAGGCGCGCGGGATGCCGCGCACCCTCGGCCATCGGGCGGGCGTGGCCGCGCTGAAGCGCACCGTCCAGGGCGCTGGCGACCTCGGGATCGAATGGCTCACCGTCTTCGGGTTCTCCACGGAGAACTGGCGCCGGCCGGCCTCGGAGGTGGGCGAACTGATGCGCCTGCTGAAGGCCTACGTGGAGAGCGATCTGGCGCGGCTCGAGCGTGAGGGCGTTCGGGTGCATGTGATCGGTTCTCGGGAGGGCCTCACCCCGGACATCGTCGAGGTGATCGAGCGCGCCGAAGCGCGAACGGCGCGGAACGAGCGATTCCACCTGCAGGTCGCGTTCAACTACGGCGGGCGCAGCGACATCGTGCAGGCGGCGCGCCGACTCGCGGCCGAGGCGGCGGCGGGGCGGGTCGACCCCGCGACTCTCGACGAGGCGACCTTCGGCAGCCTGTTGTCCACCGCCGTTGGACCGGAGCCCGACCTCATCGTTCGCACGAGCGGCGAGCAGCGCCTCTCGAATTTCCTCCTGTGGGAGGCCGCGTACGCGGAGTTCGTGTTCCAGGACGTGCTGTGGCCGGACTACGGGCCCGAGCACCTCGAGCAGGCTGTGGCCCAGTACATGACGCGGGAGCGGCGCTACGGCGCAGCCGAGCTGGATGACGTCCTCGCAGCCGGCTAGGCGCCCCGCGTTCAACTGGCGCAACCTCGGGATCCGGGCGGCCTCAGCGGCCATCCTCGGGACCGCGGCGGCGGCGGCTATCTGGGCGGGCGGCTGGCCTTACTTCCTGATGGTTTCGATCGCGGCGTGCGTGCTCTCCGTCGAATGGGGGGGCATGAGCACGCCGGCCACGCCGATCCGCACGAGCGTGGCGGTGGCCGTGGTCGTGGTCGCCAGCCTCTTCGTCGCCGAACTGGAGAGTCCGCGCTACGGGATGGTCGCGCTGGCGGGGCTGACCGCGGTGGCCACCCTCCTGTTGCGCTCGGTCACCCGGCACATCTGGGACGTGCCGTTCGGCGCCGCCTACCTCGGGATACCCGCGATCGCGCTCCTGTGGTTGCGCACGGGCGAGGAGGGGCTCGCCTGGACGGTGCTGCTGTTCGCGGTGACGTGGTCGGCCGATATCGCCGCTTTCGCGGTCGGCAACGCCGTCAAGGGACCCAAGCTGCGGCCGGCGTTCTCGCCGAACAAGACGTGGTCCGGCTTCTTCGGCGGCCTGGCCGCGGCGACGTTGGCCGGCGGAATCGCCCAGGCGGCTCTGGCCGGACTCGACAACCCCGGCATGCACCTGCCGGTGTCGACCGGGAGCGCCATGCTCATCGGCTTCCTCGGCGGCTTCGCCACCATGGCGGGGGATCTCTGGGAGTCCTGGCTGAAACGCCGCTTCGGCGTGAAGGACTCCAGCGACCTGATCCCGGGCCACGGCGGACTGCTCGATCGGGTGGACGGGCTGCTGTTCGCCGCCGCCGCCGTCGCCGCAGCCCGCTGGCTGTGGCAGTCGGGGGCGCTCGGATGAGCTCCCGGCGCGTCTCCGTCCTGGGCTCCACCGGCTCGGTGGGGGTGTCGACACTCGATCTCTTCGAGCAGGTGCGGACGGCCGGCACGGCTGAACTCGAGGTGGTGGCCCTCACGGCCGGGCGTCAGGTTGAAGCGCTCATCGAGCAGGCCAAGCGGTGGCGGCCCCGGCTCGCCGTGATCGCCGACGAGAGCGCCTACTCCCGGCTCAAGGAAGGCCTGGCCGGCGCCGGCGTGGAGGTGGCCGCCGGACAGGCGGCGGTCACCGCCGCGGCCGCGGAGGACGCCGAGTGGGTCATGGCCGCGATCGTGGGCTCCGCGGGGCTGGCGCCGACCTTGGCGGCCGCCCGTACCGGCGCGGTGCTGGCGCTGGCGAACAAGGAGAGCCTGATCTGCGCCGGGCCCGACCTGCTGCGGATTTCGCGCGAGAGCGGCGGCGCCGTCGTTCCGGTGGACTCGGAGCACTCGGCGATCTTCCAGGTGCTGCAGCAGGGCCCGGGAGGCGTGGCGCGGCTGGTGCTGACCGCCTCGGGAGGCCCGTTTCGGACACTGAGCCGGGCTGAGATGGCCCGCGTGACGCCCGAGCAGGCGGTCGCGCACCCGAAGTGGAGCATGGGCCCGAAGATCTCCGTGGACTCCGCCACGCTGATGAACAAGGGCCTCGAGATGATCGAGGCGTCCTACCTGTTCGAGACCCCCGGCGAGCGGATCGACGTGCTGGTGCACCCCCAGTCCATCGTCCACAGCCTGGTGGAATACCAGGACGGCTCCACACTGGCGCAACTCGGGCCGCCCGATATGCGGGTGCCGATCGCCTACGCGCTGGGATGGCCGGAGCGGCTCGCCTGGCCGGCGCCGAAGCTGGATCTCGCAGAGGCGGCCACGCTCACGTTCGAAGCCCCGGACGCCGAGCGTTTCCCTTCGCTCGGGCTCGCGCGCGCCGCGCTGAAGGCGGGGGGCGGAGCTCCGGGCGCGCTGAACGCCGCCAACGAGGAAGCCGTGCAAGCCTTCCTGGCCGGCCGCATCGGCTTCCTCGACATCGCCGCGACGGTGGGAGAAACCCTCGAGCGGCTCGACTCCGGCCACGTTATCGCCACGGACACGGGCGACGACGTGCTCGACCGAGCTCTACAGGTGGACCGCAGCGCGCGCCGCGTGGCCGCGGAGGTCCTGTCGCGCTACGGCCGAGCGGCCTGAGGGACGGAGAGATGCTGGAGTTCGTCTGGACCGCCGCCTCCTACGTGGTGCCGTTCCTTCTCGTGCTCACGGTCGTGGTGACCATCCACGAGCTCGGCCACTTCCTCGCCGCGCGCCTTTGCGGGGTCGAAGTGGACCGGTTCTCGATCGGGTTCGGCCGGGCGCTCGCGAAGTGGACCGACCGGAAGGGCGTCGAGTGGCGTCTCGGCTGGCTCCCTCTGGGCGGCTACGTCCGCTTCGCCGAGGACGAGACCGTCACCAGCGTGCCCGATCGCGAGGCACTGGAAACGCTGCGTCAGGAGATCCGCCAGCGGGAAGGCGCCGGGGCGGAGCGCAAGTACTTCCACTTCAAGCCGGTCTGGCAGCGAGCGGTCATCGTGGCCGCCGGGCCTGCGGCCAACTTCGTCCTGTCGATCGCGCTGTTCGCCACGCTGCTGGCGGCGGTGGGCGAGCCCGTCGTGCGGCCGCGCGTGGGCGCGGTGGAGGCGGGCAGTCCCGCCGCCGCCGCGGGCTTCCGCGCCGGCGACCTGATCGTCCGCGCCCAGGGCGAGGCGGTCGACAACTTCCTGGAGATCCAGCAGCTCGTGGTGGTTCGCGCGGGCGCCCCGATCGACTTCGTGGTGCGTCGGGAGGCCGGACTGGTGAACCTCACCGCCACGCCTCGCCGCTGCGAGCGGGAGGCGATGGGACGGATGCAGCGGGTCGGCTGCCTCGGACTGGCGGCGGACATGAGCGCGGGCGCGATCAGTCGCCGCAGGCCCGACCTGCCCACCGCAGTGGTCGGCGGGGTCGAGCGAACCTGGAGCGTGCTCGCCACGACGGTCTACTACCTCGGGCGGGTGGTGCAGGGCCGCGAACCGGCCGACCAGCTGAGCGGCCCGCTGGGCATCGCCAACGTCACCAAGCAGGCCACCGACGTCGGCGCCGAAGCGGGCGGCGACCTGCAGACCAAGTCCACCAACATCGCCATCATGCTGCTGGGCCTGACGGCCGTGCTCTCGGTGGGCATCGGCTTCATGAACCTGCTCCCGGTGCCGGTGCTGGACGGGGGGCACCTCGTGTTCTACGCGTACGAAGCGGCGGCGCGCCGGCCAGTGGGCCCCGGCGTGCAGGCGGCGAGCTACCGAGTAGGCCTGGCGTTGCTGCTCGGGTTGATGGTCTTCGCGACCTGGAACGACCTGCAGCAGCTCCGCGTGTTCAATTTCCTGGGCGGCCTGTTCTCCTGAACGGCCCCGCACACCCGACGGTTTGATCCATGGTGAAGACCCGCGTTCGCGCGTTTGCGTTGCTCTCCGGCGTCGCCCTGCTGCTGGGCTCGACGGCCCTGACTCCGGCGGCGCTCGCGCAGACGGCGCCGGCGGCCGCGCCTCCCGCGACAGCTCCAGCCGCCGCGTCACCGGACCCCGCTCCGGCTCCCGCGGCGCCTCAGATCCCGCTGACGGCGCCGGCCCCGGTGGTGAGCCGCATCGTGGTGCAGGGCGCGGAGCGCATCGAACCGGGGACGGTGATCTCCTATCTGCCGATCACACCCGGGCAGACCGCCACCGCAGAGCGGCTGGACCAGGCGCTGGAGACCCTGTTCCGCACCGGCCTGTTCGCAGACGTGAACCTCGCTATGCAGGGGCAGGTGCTGGTGGTCCAGGTGGTCGAGAACCCGATCATCAACCAGGTGGTGTTCGAGGGGAACGCCGCGCTCAACGACGAGAAACTGCGGGAGGAGGTCACCGTCCGCCCGCGCGGCATCTTCACCCGCGCCCGCGCACAGCAGGACGTGCAGCGAATCGTAGAACTGTACCGCCGCTCCGGGCGGATCGCCGCGACGGTGACGCCGAAGATCGTCGAGCTTCCGCAGAAGCGGGTCGATCTGGTCTTCGAGATCAACGAGGGGCCGCGCACGGGGGTGGCCTCGGTCAACTTCCTCGGCAACCGAGCCTTCTCCGACCGTGACCTGCGCGGGGTGATCGTGACGGAGGAGTCGCGCTGGTACCGCTTCTTCTCCTCGAACAACAACTACGATCCGGATCGGATCGAGTACGACCGCCAGCAGCTGCGCGAGCACTACACGAACCGCGGCTACTACGATTTCCGGGTGGTCTCGGCCGTGGCCGAACTGCCGCCGCAGCAGGATGATTTCAAGGTCACCTTCACGGTGGACGAGGGGGAGGAGTACCGCTTCGGCGACCTGAAGGTCGTCACCGAGCTCGAGCGGCTCGACCCCAAGCTCCTGCAGGCGCTGCTGCCGATCCAGAAGGGAGCGGTGTACCAAGCCGAGCGCATCGAGCAGGCTGTGGACGCGCTGACTTTCGCCGCGGGGGCCGCCGGCTTCGCCTTCGTGGACATCCGGCCGGCGGAGACGCCGAACCGCGAGACCAACACTGTCGACGTGACCTTCAACGTTCGCGAGGGACCTCGCGTCTACGTCGAGCGGATCGACATCGTCGGCAACACCCGGACGCTGGATCCTGTCATCCGGCGGGAAATCTCGCTGGTCGAAGGCGACCCGTTCAACCGCGTGCTGGTCGACCGCTCACAGATCGACGTGCGCCGCCTCGGCTTCTTCAAGGACGCCAAGATCGAGGAGCTGCCCGGCAGCGCGCCCGATCGCACGGTGCTGCAGGTGCAGGTGGAGGAGCAGCCGACCGGGGAGCTGTCCTTCGCCGCCGGCTACAGCTCCGTGGACGGCGTGCTGCTCGACGTGGGGGTGACTGAGCGGAACTTCCGCGGACGGGGGCAGGACGTGCGCCTGCGGCTCTCAGTCGGCTCGATCCGGCAGTTGCTGGACTTTTCGTTCACCGAGCCGCGCTTCCTCGGACGCAACCTGAGCGCGGGCGTCGACCTCTACACCTATCGCTATGACTTCGGCGAGCAGGCGGCCTTCGACCAGACGCAGACCGGCGCCGGGCTGCGGCTGGGCTTCCCCACCAGTCGCAACTCGCGGCTGTTCACCCGCTACCAGCTCCGTCAGGACGAGGTGATCGTGGATGCGGCGCAGTGCGAGGCGGGCGCGATCTCTCGTCTGCTCTGCGATCAGCGCGGAACGAACGTCACGTCACTGCTGGGCTACACCTTCCGCTGGGACCGCCGGAACGATCCGCGCCGGCCGACCCGCGGGTTCGACCTGACGGCGCGCCAGGACCTGGCGGGCGTGGGCGGCGACGTGAACTACCTCCGGTCGGAGTTCGAAGGCGGGCTCTACTACGGCTTCCGGCCGGAGTGGGTGCTCAGCGCGACGGCCGCCGCTGGGTACGTCACCGGCTTCCAGGGTGACGCGGTCCGCATCAACGACCGCTTCTTCCGCGGCGGGAACACCTTCCGCGGGTTCGAGACGGCCGGCCTGGGTCCGCGCGACATCACCTTCGGCGACGCCTTGGGCGGCAACCTGTATGTCCAGGGCACGCTCGAGCTCGACTTCCCGAACCCGCTCCCGGAGCAGTACGGCATTGGAACCGCGCTGTTCCTGGACGTGGGCACCCTCGGCAAGCTCGACCGCGCCAGCAAGCTGGTGCCGGACGAGGACGGGAACCTGGTGGAGAGCGCCTTCATCCGCGACGACTTGGCGCTGCGGGCGGCGGCGGGCCTCAGCGTATTCTGGGACAGCCCGCTCGGACCGATCCGGTTCGACTTCAGCCAGATTTTGGCCAAAGAACCCTACGACAGAACAGAAACCTTCCGTTTCTCCCAAACCACGAGATTCTAAGCACAATGAAGAAGACGCTCATCCTGACCGCAGCGGCGGCGGCCGTTCTGTGCGCCCCCGTGGCGATGGCGCAGACCCAGCCGGCCGCGCAGGCGGCCCGCGCTCCGACCCCTCCTTCCAATCCGGGTCCCGTGATCGCGGGCGTGTGCGTGCTGGACGAACAGGCGGCGATCGGCACCTCGTCCGCCGGCCGCGCCTACCAGGCCCGCATGCAGCAGCTCACCCAGCAGGTTCGCGCCGAACTGCAGGGCCAGACCACTCCGCTCCAAAACGATGTGAACGCCTTTCAGACGGCCCAGGCGACGCTGACCCCGGAGCAGCGCCAGCAACGCGGTCAGGCGCTGGAGACCCGCCTCCAGACCCTGCGCCGGCTCGAAGCCACGCGCGAGCAGGAGCTGCAGGCCACGCAGGTCCGGCAGCTGAACCGAATCGTCGAGGCGCTGCAGCCGATCGTGTCGCAGACCTACGTGGCGCGGAACTGCGGCCTGATGGTGGACAAGAGCGCGGTGTTCTACTCGAACCCGCAGATGGACGTGACCGCTCAGGTCGTGCAGCAGCTGAACGCCCGCTTGGCCACGCTAGGCAACTTCGAGCGCGAGCGGGCTCCGACCCAAGCGTCGCCGACGGCCACGACCCCCGCCCCCGCGACCCGGCGCTAAGTACGGCGAGCCTCGGTGCCGGATCCACGCTTCTTCGAAGACCTGGGTCCGGTTCCGCTCGACGAGCTCGCCCGCCTGAGCGGTGCCGAACTGGTCGCCACCAGCGGTGGAACCGGTAGTCCGGTCATGTCAGCGGCCCCGCTCGAACGCGGCGCCCCGGACGCCGTGTCGTTCTTCGCCGACCGTCGCTATCGGGGCGCGTTGGAAGCGACGCGGGCGGGGGCATGCTTTCTCCAACCTGAGCACGCGGACGCCGCTCCCGAAGGGTGTGTACGCCTGCTGACGCACGCGCCGCAGGCGGCCTGGGCCAAGGCCGCCCATCGGCTTCACCAGCCGAGAGGCCATCCGGCCGGCGCGCCGGCGGTCCACCCGGACGCGGAGCTGGAGGACGGCGTGGCGGTCGGTCCCGGTGTCGTGATCGGCCCCGGCGCCCGGGTGGGCCGCGGCTCCGTCCTGGGCGCGAACGCGGTTATCGGCCCTGGCGTGACGGTCGGCCGCGACTGCCGCATCGGCGCGAACGCGGTGATCATGTTCGCGCTGCTGGGAGACCGCGTGCGGGTCCTGGCCGGCGCGGTGATCGGGGAAGCTGGCTTTGGCGTCGCTGCGGGCGGCGGGTCCACGGTCGACGTGCCCCAACTGGGGCGGGTGATCCTTCAGGACGATGTGAGCGTCGGCGCCTGCACCTGCATCGACCGGGGAGCGTGGGACGACACCGTCGTGGGGGAGGGGACCAAGATCGACAACCTGGTGCAGATCGCCCACAACGTGCGCCTCGGGCGCGGGTGCCTGCTGGCCGGTCATGTGGGCATTTCGGGCAGCGTGACCGTAGGCGACGGCGCGATGTTCGGCGGCCGGGCGGGCGTCGCCGACCATCTCACCATCGGAGCCGGCGCCCGGGTGCTGGCGGCTGCGGGCGTGATGAAGGATATACCGGCCGGCGAAACCTGGGTGGGCGCCCCCGCCCGGCCGGTGCGCCAATTCATGCGGGAAACCGCCTGGGTGACGCGGGAAGCGCAAAGGCGCGGGAGCGAGGCGAGGAGCGATGGCAACGGGTGACGGGCAGATCGACATGCAGGAGATCCTGCGCCGCATCCCGCACCGCTATCCCTTCCTGCTGATCGACCGCGCCGAGGACTTCGTCGCGAACACCTCCATCGTCGGGATCAAGGGTGTGTCGGCCAACGAGCCCTTCTTCCCCGGCCACTTCCCAGAGAATCCCGTCATGCCCGGCGTGCTGATCGTCGAGGCGCTGGCGCAGGCGGGCGCGATCCTCATGTCCAAGTCGCTCGAGATCGATGCGACGGGGCGCACCATCTTCCTGGCGTCGACCGACAACGTCCGCTTCCGGAGCGCGGTGCGGCCAGGCGTGCTGCTGCACCTGCACGTGCAGGTGCTGAAGCACCGCGGCGACGTCTACAAGTTCAGGGGGGTGGCTCGGATCGACGGCAAGGACGCGGCCGAGGCGGAATGGACCGCGATGGTGGTCGACAACCCGGCATGACGGTCACCGTCCATCCGACGGCCATCGTCGCCCCCGAAGCCGAGCTGGCGGCCGGCGTCGAGATCGGCCCCTATTGCATCGTCGGGACCGGCGCGAAGCTCGGGGAGCGCACGCGCCTGATCTCGCATGTCGTGATCGACGGAGAGACCCGGCTCGGCGCCGACTGCGTCGTCTATCCGTTCGCGATGCTGGGGGGGCCACCGCAGCACCTCGCCCATAAGGGAGAGCCGACCCGCCTCGACATCGGCGACCGGAACACCATCCGCGAGCATGTGACCATGCACACGGGCACCGTCGCGGGCGGCGGCGTGACCACCATAGGCTCCGACGGGCTGTTCATGATCAGCTCCCACGTGGCTCATGACTGTAGGGTGGGGAATCACGTCGTGACGGCCGGCAGCGCCGCCTTGGCCGGGCACGTCAACGTGGGCGACGCGGCCTTCATCGGCGGGCTGGCGGGCGTCCACCAGTGGACCCGTATCGGGCGGCACGCGTTCGTCGGCGCGGGTGCGCTGGTCACCAAGGACGTGATCCCGTTCGGTTCGGTCTGGGGCAACCATGCGCACCTGGAGGGGCTGAACCTCGTCGGGCTGAAGCGGCGCGGGTTCAGCCGGACCTCGATCAGCAATCTTCGCTCCTCGTTCCGGCTCCTGTTCGGGCCCGAGGGCACGTTCCAGGAGCGCCTCGAGGACACCGCAAAGGTCTTCGCCGGCTCGCCAGAGGTGATGGAGATCGTCGACTTCATCCGATCGGACGCCAACCGGCCGCTCTGCCTGCCGGACTCCACGGATTAGGCGTGAAGCTCGGCCTCATCGCGGGCGGCGGGTCGCTGCCGCTCGAAATCGCCGAGCGACGGCGCGCGGCCGGTGCGGACGTGTTCGTGTTGCGCCTGAAGGGGATGGCGGATCCGGCGCTCGCCCGATTCGCGGGTGCTGACATCGGCGTCGCCGAACTCGGCCGCGCCATCGCGGCCTTGCAGGAGGCGGGCTGCGACAGCGTCTGCCTGGCGGGCATCGTGCGGAGGCCCGACTTCGCCGCGCTGAAACCCGATCTCCGGGGCCTCGCCGCTCTGCCGGGGGCGCTGGCCGCGGCGCGCCAGGGGGACGATGCGCTGCTGCGCTACTTGGTCGGGGAATTCGAGCGGGAGGGGTTCAGGGTCGTGGGCGCGCACGAGGCGGCGGCCGACCTCACGCTGGCGGAGGGGCCTCTCGGAACGGTGAGCGCAGGGGCGGCGCACCAGGCCGACATGGCGCGGGCGCTCGCGGTCGCGCGGGCTATCGGCGAGTTGGATATCGGGCAGGCCGCCGTGGTCTGTGATGGACTGGTGCTGGCGGTCGAGGCGCAGGAAGGGACCGACGCGCTCCTCGCCCGTGTCGCTGCGCTCCCGCCCGAGGTTCGTGGGTCGGAGGATCACCGGAGGGGCGTGCTGGCCAAGGCGCCCAAGCCGATCCAGGAGCAGCGGGTGGACCTGCCGACCATCGGCGTGGCGACGGTGGAGGCCGCCGCCCGCGCCGGGCTGGCCGGGGTCGCCGGAGAGGCGGGCAAGGTGCTCATCGTCGACCGCGCCGGCGTGGTCGCCGCCGCCGACCGGCTGGGGCTCTTCGTCTACGGCGCTGCGAGGTGACGGCCGACGACCCGGTTCGCGTGATGCTGGTGGCCGCGGAGGCGTCGGGCGATGCGCTCGGCGCCGGCCTGGCGCGAGCGCTGCGGGGCCGGCTGGGGCAGCGGCTTCGTCTCTCGGGGGTGGGCGGCGAGCGACTGGCGGCGGAGGGGGTGGCGAGCCCCTTCGACATCAGCGAGCTGTCGATCTTCGGCGTGCTGGAGGCGCTGCTGGCCTACAGGCGCGTGAAGCGCCGGATCGAGGACACCGTCGCGCTCGCGGTGCAGGAGCAGCCGGATCTCGCCGTCCTGATCGACTCCTGGGGTTTCAACGTCCGGCTGGCCAAGCGCCTGCGCGAAGTGCTGCCGGAACCGACGCTGGTGAAGTACGTGGCCCCCCAGGTGTGGGCCTCGCGACCGGCTCGCGCCCGCGAGGCGGCGCGCGTGTTCGACCACCTGCTGTCGATCCTGGCTTTCGAGGCGGCGCACTTCGAAAGGGAAGGCCTGCCGGTCACCTTCGTCGGAGCGCCCGCGCTCGCGCGGTCATACGCCAGCGCAAACCCTGAGGAATTCCGGCGCTCCATCGGCGCGGGGCCCGACGACCTGCTGCTGCTGGTCGCCCCGGGAAGCCGCCCCAGCGAGATCGCGCGGGTGCTGCCGCCCTTCGAAGACGCCGTCCGGCGGCTGAAGGCGACCCGTCCCGGGTTGCACTTAGTCGTCCCGGTCGCCTCGACAGTGTCCGCGGCTGTGAAGGAGAGGGCGGCGAGGTGGCCGGGCCCCGTGCATGTGGTCGACGGCGAGGCGCAGAAGGTCTCGGCCATGGCCGCGGCCGACCTCGCGCTGGCCTGCAGCGGCACCGTGACCACCGAGCTGGCCGCCGCCGGCGCGCCGATGGTGGTGGGCTATCGGACCGGACGGGTGACCTACGAGGTGCTGAAGCGGCTGATCCGCACACGCTTCATTACGTTGTTCAACATCGCCGCCGACGAGGCGGTCGCGCCGGAACTGATCCAGCAGGACTGCAACGGGGAGGCCCTGGCGCGCGAGTTGGCCCTGCGGCTGGACGATCCAGCGCTCCGCGCCCGGCAGCGAGACGCGCAGTTCGCCGCCTTGGATAGGCTCGGGCGGGGCGGCCCCGATCCCGGCCAGGCCGCCGCCGACGCCGTGATCCGGCTGCTCCAGGAGAAGGGGCGGCTCTAGCCCCGGCGCTCCATCGGGAGGAACTCGCGCTCCACGGGGCCCGTGTAGATCTGGCGCGGACGGCCGATCTTCTGGGAGGGATCCTCGATCATCTCCTTCCACTGCGCGATCCAGCCGACGGTGCGCGCCAGCGCGAACAGCACCGTGAACATGGACGTCGGGAAGCCCATCGCCTTCAGCGTGATGCCCGAATAGAAGTCGACGTTCGGGTACAGCTTGCGCTCGATGAAGAACTCGTCGGTGAGCGCGATGCGCTCGAGTTCCTGGGCCACCTGCAGCAGCGGATCGTTGGCGTCGCCGCACTCGGCGAGGACCTCCTTGGCGGTGACCTGCATCACCTTCGCGCGGGGGTCGTAGTTCTTGTAGACGCGGTGGCCGAAGCCCATCAGCCGGTACCGGCGGTCCTTCACCCCGGCCACGTACTCCGGGATCCGCTCGGGCGTGCCGATCTCGCTCAGCATCTTCAGCGCTTCTTCGTTGGCCCCGCCGTGGCTGGGCCCCCAGAGGCAGGCGATCCCGGCGGCGATGCAGGCGAAGGGGTTCGCCCCCGACGAGCCGGCGAGACGCACCGTAGAGGTCGAGGCGTTCTGCTCGTGGTCGGCGTGCAGGATGAAGATGCGGTCCATGGCCCGCGCCAGCACCGGGTTGGGCTCGTAGTCCTCCGCCGGCACGGCGAAGCACATGCGCAGGAAATTCTCGGCGTAGTTCAGGTTGTTGCGCGGATGAATGAAAGGCTGGCCGACCGAGTACTTGAAGGCGCGCGCTGCGATGGTCGGCATCTTGGCGATCATGCGATGCGCCGAGATGGTGCGCTGCTGCTCGTCGTGGATGTTCGTGCTGTCGTGATAGAAGGCGGAAAGCGCGCCCACGGCCCCGACCATGATCGCCATCGGGTGCGCGTCACGCCGGAAGCCCTGGAAGAACCGGTCGAACTGCTCGTGCAGCATCGTGTGGTAGGTGATGTTGCGCTCGAAGCCCTCGTATTCGGCAGCGCTCGGCAGTTCCCCGTTCAGGAGCAGGTAGCAGACCTCCAGAAAGTTGGAGCGCTCCGCCAGCTGGTCGATCGGGTAGCCGCGATGGAGCAGCGTACCCTTGTCGCCGTCGATGAAGGTGATCTGGCTCTCGCACGCCGCGGTGGACGTGAAGCCGGGGTCGTAGGTGAAGACGTCGCCGTCCGCGTAGAGCTTGCGGATGTCGAGGACGTCCGGCCCCAACGTACCCTTGAGGACGGGGAGGCTCAGCTCCTGTCCCGCGATGTTCAGGGCCACGGACCCGTTCGCGGCGGCCTTGCTCTCCATGCTCGTCCTCTACGCTTTTTGTTGCGGTGCTTATAGCGCCTCAGGCGGCGCTGGCGAGGGCGTCCTGCAGGCGGCCGAGGGCTTCCTCCTTACCCAGCGCAGCCAGCGTCGCGGCGAGGTCGGGGGCGGGCGCGCCTCCGGCCAGCACCCCTCGCAGCGCGGGGCCGATCTTGCCCATCCCGACACCTTCGGACTCGGCGAAAGCCTTCAGCCGCGGCTCCAGGGCGGTGGCGGCGAAGTCCGGCTCCTGCTGCAATGCATCATGGAGCCTGGCAAGGCGGGCGCGGGTCTCGTCCGTGAGCAGGCCGCGGGTGCGCTCGTCAAGCGCCAGCGGACGGGGCTTGAGGACGAAGGCGAGCTGGTCCGCCAGTTCCAGGATCGTCTTCGCACGTGACTTCACAAGCGGAACCGCCTGCAGGATCCCCCGGCTTGCACGCGGGTCCAGCGGCTCGCCTCGAGCCTGAAGGGCTTCCTCGACCAAGCGGCTGAGCCGCTCGTCTTCCGCCTGATGCAGGTAGTGGGCGTTGACGAAGTTCAGCTTGTCCCAATCGAGCCGCGCCGGCGCGCGGTTCACGTCGGCGATGTCGAACCAGGCTATGGCCTCGGCGTCCGAGAACAGCTCGGCGTCGCCATGGCTCCAACCCAGTCGGGCCAGGTAGTTTCGGACAGCCTCCGGCAGGTAGCCGAGCTGGGCAAAGTCGCCCACTGCCTGTGCTCCATGCCGCTTCGACAGCTTGGCGCCGTCGGGCCCGTGGATCAGCGGCACGTGCGCGAAGGCAGGACGGGTCCAACCCAGCGCGTCGTAGATCATCGACTGCCGCGCCGCGTTGTTGAGATGGTCGTCGCCCCGGATCACGTGGGTCACACCCATGTCGTGGTCGTCCACCACCACGGCGAGGTTGTAGGTGGGGGCGCCGTCGGACCGGAGCAGCACGAGGTCGTCGAGGTCCTTGTCGGTGAAGCGGACCGCTCCTTGGACCAGGTCCTCGACCACCGTCTCGCCCCTCATCGGGCGGCGGAAGCGCACAACGGCGGGCGTGCCGGGCGGCGCTTCGGCAGGGTCCCGGTCGCGCCAGGGGGAGACGAAGGGGCGGCCTTGCGCGCGAGCTTCCTCCCTGGCCGCCTCCAACTCCTCCGGCGTCAGCCAGTCGCGGTAGGCGCGGCCGGCGCCGAGCAGTTGCTGGACCGCCTCGCGGTGCCGATCGGCGCGGGCGTGCTGGAACACCGGCGGTTCGTCCGGCGACAGGCCGAGCCAGTTCAGCCCGTCGAAGATGGCCTGGACGGCGGACTCGGTGGAGCGCTCGCGGTCGGTGTCTTCTATGCGGAGCAGGAACTTGCCGCCGGAGTGGCGGGCGAAAAGCTGGTTGAACAACGCCGTGCGGGCGCCGCCTATGTGCAGGTAGCCGGTCGGGGACGGGGCGAAGCGGGTGACGACGGTCATCGAAGCCGGGGCGAGGGAGGGCGCGCGCTCTTACCACGCGCAGGCGCAGCGGAGGCAAGGGGCGTGGGCGCGGCTCCGCGCCGAGGCGGCGGCGCAGGCCGGCCGCTGGTTCCTCTGGGCGCCGGTGGCGTTCGGCGGCGGCTGCGCAACGTATTTCGCCCTGCTGCAGGAGCCTTCGACCTGGATGGCAGCGCCGGGATTGGTAGCTGTCGGTGCGGCGATTGCGGCGGCCCGTGCGGGGCTGCGGACCCCCATGGTGCTGGCGCTGCTCGCCGCCTTCTTCGCCGCCGGGGTGGCCGCCGCGCAGCTGCGGACATCGTCCGTCGCTGCGCCGGTGCTGACCGTCCGGAGCGCACCGACTGTCGTCGAGGGCTGGGTGGTCGACGTGGCGAGTCCGGGCGCCGGGGGCGGCCGATTGATCATCGCGCCGACGCGGATAGGAGGCGTCGATACGCGGGCAATGCCGGCGAGGGTGCGGGTCACCGTGAACGGGCAGGACGTGTTCGGGCCCGGCGCGCCGGTGCGCATGCTGGCGATCCTGAACCCGCCGCCGGGGCCGGCGAGCCCCGGGGCGTACGATTTCGCGCGGGACGCCTGGTTCGAGCGGATCGGGGCGGTGGGCTTCGCCGTCCGGGCGCCGCAAGTCGCGAGCCTTCCGGAACCGAGGGATGTCCGGCTGCGAGTTCTGCTGAAGGTGAACGCCTTCCGGTGGGCGCTGTCCCGCCGCATCGTGGAGCGGATGGGCCCCTGGTCGGGCGGGGTCGCCGCAGCGATGACGACCGGGCACGAGGCCTGGCTCACCCGCGAGACGCTCGACGCCATGCGGGATTCCGGGCTCGCGCACGTGCTTTCTATCTCCGGGCTGCACATGGCGGTCGTGGGCGGCTTCGCCTTCTTCGCGGCGCGGCTGCTGATCGCGGCGTGGCCGTGGCTGGCGCTGCGGATCAACGGCAAGAAAGCGGCCGCGCTTTGTGGTCTGGCCGCCGTCGGGGGGTACCTGGTCCTGTCCGGCTCGCCGGCGCCGGCGGAGCGGGCGGCCATCACCGCGTCGGTGGCGTTCCTGGCGGTGCTGCTCGACCGCCGGGCGATCACCTTGCGGGCGCTGGCGATCGCCGCCCTGCTGGTGCTGGCGTGGCAGCCGGAGGCCGTAGTGCAGCCGGGCTTCCAGATGTCGTTCGCGGCGACGACCGCGCTGATCGCGCTCGCGGAGCGCTGGCCGAAGCAGACGCGGGAGATCAACACGCCGTGGCCGATCACGGCCGTGCAGCGCGCCGGCGCGTGGATCGGGCTTTCGGCTGCGGTGAGCTTCGTGGCGGGGCTGGCGACCGGTGCGTTCGCCGTCCAGCACTTCAACCGCATGGCCAGCTACGGACTCGTGGCCAATCTGGTGACGGCGCCGCTCTCCTCTTTGGTGATCATGCCGTTCCTGGCCACGGGCGCGGCGCTGGAGCTGTTCGGGCTCGGCGGTCCGTTCCTGGGCGTGGCGGACGGCGGGATCCGGGCGATGCTGGCGGTGGCGCACCTGGTCTCCTCGTGGCCCGGCGGCGTGCAGACGATCCCCAGCGCGCCGGCGGCGGCGCTGCCGGTGGCGTTCCTGGGGCTGCTGTTCGTTTGCCTCTGGGAGGGGCGGCTGCGGTGGCTAGGACTGCCGTTCGCGGCGGCCGTGCTGGTCTGGCCGCGGCCGGAGACGCCGGTCGCGTGGCTGGCGGACGGCGGGGCGAACGCGGCGGTCGTTCGGGACGGGCGGGCGGCGTTCATGCGCTCAGGGCAGGCGTTCGCGGCGGAGCTGTGGGCGCGTCGGCGGGGGCTCGTCGCCGAGGAGGACCCCGAGGCGTTCGACTGCGACCGGCGGCGATGCGTGGCGGGAGCGGCGAGGCCGGCGATCGCGGCCAGCTTCACGCGCAAGGCACCGGACGCGAAGACGTGGGGGCTGCTGTGCGCGGGCGCGGACTTCGTGCTGGTGCGGTCGGCGGGGCCGCGGCCGGCCTGCGGCCGGGCGACGGTGCTCGGGCCGGAGGCGTTCGCGCGGGGTGGGTCGGCGGAGATCTACAAGGAGGGCGGCGGCTGGCGGATCGTGTGGGCGGCGGAGCGGCGGGGGCGGCGCCCGTGGACTAGTGGTAGCGGCGCATGAGGCCGACGAGGCGGCCCTGCACGCGGACCTGGTCGGGGCCGAAGATGCGGGTCTCGTAGGCGGGGTTGGCGGCTTCCAGCGCGATCGAGGCGCCGCGCTTGCGCAGGCGCTTCAGCGTGGCCTCCTCGCCCATGACGAGGGCGACGACGATCTCGCCGGAATTGGCCGTGTCGCTCTTGCGGATGATGACGAGGTCTCCGTCGAGGATGCCGGCGTTGATCATCGAGTCGCCCTGCACCTCGAGGACGAAGTGCTCGCCGGCGCCGAGCATGCTCTCGGGCACCTGAAGGCGCTCGCGCTCGTGCTGGATGGCTTCGATGGGCGTGCCGGCGGCGATGCGGCCGAGAATCGGAAGCTCGCGCGAATCGTTGGCGGCGGCGGGAAGCGAGGACGGCCGCTCCATCTCGACGAGGCGCGGCGCGAAGGGGGTGCGGCCGCGCGAGGGGGCGGTCGTGGTGGCCTGCTCCGGGAGGCGGACGACCTCCAGCGCGCGGGCGCGGTGGGGGAGGCGGCGGAGGAAGCCGCGCTCCTCGAGGGCGGTGATCAGGCGGTGGATCCCCGACTTGGACGCGAGATCGAGCGCCTCCTTCATCTCGTCGAACGAGGGGGAGACGCCGGTCTCCTTCAGCCGCTCGTGGATGAACATCAGAAGCTCGTGCTGCTTGCGCGTGAGCATGGCCACCCCGGGAACAAAGTGAGTACGTCTTCAGGTGTTCTCTAAGCGTTCCCGGTTAATGTCAAGTGAAGCTTGTCCACAGGCCGTGCGGAGCGGGGAACCGGGGGGCGCCCGGCGCGCGTTGAGGGGGCGACGCCTGAGCGTCCCGCCTGCGCGTCGCGGGCCGGGAGCGCCCGCCTGGAACT
>DASVVG010000055.1:0-1965 GCA_036386655.1 Caulobacteraceae bacterium
AAGCGCTCGCTCATCACCGAGTTCCGGCCGCCGCCAGTGGTGTCCCGGCTTGTACCGTCGAGCGGAGAGACTGTCTCACCTGTAAATCTGAGTAACTGCTTGTATGGGGCGTTCCAGTGTCAAGCGGATTTCACATCGCCCATCTCCTACACCGTGGTGCGTGAGCAGTTGCTGGTAGCCCGTCGGCCGACGGTTATCGGCTGAGAGGGTCGAGGGAAAACGACCGAGGGGAGCCTGCCTTGGGCGCGAGACATCGCGCCGCGACCTTGTATTCGGTTGGCCCTCCTGGGGCCCGGACCATGAAGCAGCCATGCGCTTCGGCGGCGAAGCTCCGGGGCGGCGGGCCCATTCTCATCACGGCGTCAAAGCCACGCAGTTACGCGGGTCACCGCCACCTCGGACCGTTGTCAACGACCTGCCGCGCGAGCGCGGCCGGACGCCGAAACCGTGTTTGTCCGCTCCTGCTCGTTGCCGGTCAGGCCGCGGGCCGCAGCACGACGCCGTGCGGGACCTCGCCGGTGGTGACCATGCGCCACAAGGCGATGAGCAGCTTTCTGGCCAGGGCGACGATCATGGTCGTCTTGCGCGCGCCCTGGGCGCCCGCGGTCCGCGCCCGATACCACTGCGCGAGCGCGCTCTCCTTCTGGAACATGAGGAAACGCCAAGCGAGCTGGATCAGGCCGCGGCGCACCCGGGCATTGCCGGACTTGGCCAGCCCCTTTTCCCGCCGTTTGGACCCGCTCTCGTCGGGCGAGCCCGTCAGCCCGGCGTAGCGCGCCACCGCCCTGCGGTCGCGCAGGCCGCGCGAGAGGACTTCCTGCACCAGCATGTCCGCCGTCTCGACGCCGACCCCGGTGATGCTGGCCAGCAGGCGCACCATGGCGTGCGGCCCCGTCTTCGCGGCCTGCTCCAGGCGCTCCAGGCGGGCCTGCTCGACCGCCGCGATCTGCTCGCGCACCACCGCCAACCGCGCCAGGTCGCGCCGGAACTCCTCCAGCGTGTTGGGCGGGATCGGCAGGCCCTCCGGCGTGCGCACTGTCCCGAGGCCTTTCGGCGCACTGCGCAACTCGGGCTTGAAGCCGCGAATGCCGAGCCGGGCCAGGGCGCCCTTCATGCGGTTGACGATGCGGGTGCGTTCGCCGACCAGGCTCTCGCGCTCGCGGCTTGGCCGCTTGGCGTCCTCCTCCTCGGCCGAGGGCACCGCGACCATCCCGCAGTGCCCCCGCTCGCCACGCAGCCAGCCCAGGAACACCCGCATCAGCATCGCCGTGTCGAGCCGGTCCGTCTTCGCCCGCTTGTGCTCGCGCGAGATCGCCACGCTTGTCGGATGGATGACATGCACCTCGATCCCGCGCGAGCGCAACCATCGCGCCAGCCAGAAGCCGTCGCGGCCAGCCTCGTACGCGACCGCGATCCGGGCAACCGTGCGCCCGGCCCTGGTCGCTTCGTCCTGCCAACGCAGCAGCAGTCGGAGCAAGGCCTGCTCATCCGGATCCAGCTTCTTCAACGGCCGGCGGTCGACGCCTGGAACGGTCCCGGCGACCAGCCAGCTCGACTGGCTCAACTCGATCACGGCGACCAGCGTGTTGTCCTGCTCGAGCGGGACAAGGGACCGGCTCAGGTCGTTCGGCTGGGGCATGGGGCCTACTCCATGGATTGCTGCCTGCGCCGATGGTGCTCCACCCTCGCCGCCTGCCCCATAGCTTCTCAACCCGGAGCGAGGACGGACTGGCCCTGTAGGGTGGCGCGGATGGCTTGATAGGCGTCGATGCCACGCCGTGCGGCGGTGCCGATGACGGAGCGTACAGCGGCGTAGAGGTCGGCGCCCCAGTCGGAACGGAAGCCGCCGGTGACCTTGCGGTAGGTGGCAGTGGGGCGCAGCTCGCGCTCGCTGCCGTTGTTGTCGGCCGTCACCTCGGGGTGGTCGAGGAAGGTGAAGAGGTGCTCGCGCAGCCTGCCGTAGCG
>DASVVG010000056.1:0-3938 GCA_036386655.1 Caulobacteraceae bacterium
GAACAGCAGGTTGTGCCCGCCCGCCGCTGCGATCTCCAGCGCGCGCTTCGCGTGCTCCTGCCCCTTCACCTCGCGCAGGTCGGGCACGGCGGCGCCGTCCACCACCGGCCCCGGCTTGGGCGGCCCGATCACCTGCGTGCCCCGAAAATGGTTCACCAACCCGATCAGCGAACGCGCCGGCAGGATCGAAACGTCCCCGGCCCATGCCGCCTCCGGCCCGGACTCCTCCGGGCAGATCAGGCCCAGTCCGAACTGGTTCGCCGCCACGGCCGCGGGGAGCGCCCCCGCCACGGGCACGATGCGCCCGTCCAGGCTGAGCTCCCCCATCGCCAGCCAGCCGGCGAGGCTGTCCGGCGGGATCACGCCCATGGCCGCCATCAGCGCCAGCGCGATCGGCAGGTCGAAGTGGCTGCCTTCCTTCGGAAGGTCGGCGGGGGCCAGGTTGACGACGATGGGCTGCGCCGGCAGCGCGAGGCCGAGCCCCGCAAACGCGCCCCTCACCCGCTCCCGGCTCTCCGCCACGGCCTTGTCGGCCAGACCGACGACGGTGAACCGCGGGAGGCCGCCCACGAGCTGGACCTCCACGTCCACTCGCCGCGCCTCGACGCCCTCGAACGCAACAGACACCACACGCGCGGCCATGGCCCTGC
Organism: Caulobacteraceae bacterium; assembly: GCA_036386655.1. Classification (GTDB taxonomy): domain Bacteria; phylum Pseudomonadota; class Alphaproteobacteria; order Caulobacterales; family Caulobacteraceae; genus JAHWJX01. Next base: position 651 of record DASVVG010000056.1, read on the forward strand.
TCCGTCCGGCGGAAGGTTATCCACACATCCTGCTACGCGAGCGGGCGCAGATCAAGAACAAACCGTAAACAGCAGCAGAACCTACGCTGTGGCCGCCCCTTGCCGTCGGGCCTCGATCGCGTCCCACATCAGCGCCGCCGCGTCCACCCCGCCGAAGCGCTTCAGCTGCTGCGCGCCGGTGGGCGAGGTCACGTTGATCTCCGTCAGATACCCGCCGATCACGTCGATGCCCACGAAGATCAGCCCGCGGCGCTTCAGCTCGGGGCCGATGCGCGCGCAGATCTCACGGTCGCGCGCGTCGAGCTCCACCGCCTCCGCGCGCCCGCCGACCGCCAGGTTGGAGCGGATCTGGCCCTCCGCCGGCACCCGGTTGATGGCGCCCACCGGCTCGCCGTCCACCAGCAGCACGCGCTTGTCGCCCTTCACCACAGCCGGGATGAAGGCCTGCACGATCACCGGCTCATGCCCGATCTGACCGTGCAGCTCGAGCAGGGCGTCCACGTTCGGGTCGTCGGCCTTCAGCCGCGCCACGCCCGAGCCGCCGCCGAAGTACAGCGGCTTCAGCACGCAATCCCCGTGGCGGCGGCGGAAGTCGGCGATCGCCTCGGGGTCGCGCGTCACCAGCGTGGGCGGCGTCAGATCCGGGTACTGCAGGACGAACAGCTTCTCCGGTGCGTTGCGCACCTCCTTCGGGTCGTTCACCACCAGGGTGCGCGGATGGATCGTCTCCAGCAGGTGCGTGGCGGTGACGTAGGCCATGTCGAACGGCGGGTCCTGGCGCATCAGCACCACGTCCGCCTGGGCGAGATCGAGCGCCTCAGGCTCGCCCAGCCGGGCGTGCTCCCCCTGCACGGCCTTCACCTCGACCGAGCGGGCGCGCGCGGTGAGGCGGCCTTCGTCGTAGGCCAGCATCTCCGGCTGGTAGACCCACAGGCGGTGGCCGCGCGCCTGCGCCTCCAGCGCCATCATGAAGGTGGTGTCCGACGCGACCTTCACGGCCTCGATCGGGTTCATCTGGATCGCGACGCGCAGGCTCATTCAGTTCAACCGCCGCCGCAGCCGCTCTCGGGCGAGCGCGGAGGGGCCGGTGTCGCCGCCGGTGATCTCGGCGGCGCGGCTCATGGCCTCCAGCGCGCCGTTCAGCGCGCCCTGGGCTTCGCGGGCCGCGGCGACGTCGATCCACGGGCGGTGGTCGGTGGGTTCGAGCAGCGCGCGGCGGATGGCGGCGCGCTCGGCGCGGCGGAAGTCGCCGGCGTGGAACGCGCGGGCGAAGACGTTGCTCTGCAGGCGGGTCAGGACGCGCTTGTCCGGCACCGGCTCCATCAGCCGCTCGAGGTCGTCGGCCGCGCGCGGGGGCAGCCCGGCGTGCAGCGCCCGGCGCACCAGTTCCGACGGCAACACCACCCGGCCGCCCGCGAACGGATCGAGCGCCAGCGGGCCCTCCTCGGATTCCAGCCGGAGCAGGAAGTGGGCGGGGAAGTCGGCGCCGGAGAGATCGAGCTCGCACGCCCGCGCGGCGGTCAGGAACAGCACGCCCAGCGCCACCGGCAGCCCCTTTCGACGGGCGCAGACGCTGATCAGGTCGGCGTTGGCCAAGTCGTCGTAGGTGATGACGTCGCCGGAGAAGTCGAGGTCCTGGCACAGGGCGTCGGCCAGCGCCTCGTCGCAAGGCTGCCGCTGCAGCCGTCTGGCGAGCCGGTCGGCGGCCTCGTTGGCCACGGCGCGGGCGGCGGAGGGATCGCGCGCAGGGTCGTCGTGCACCGCGCACAGCAGCGCGGCGTCGAACAGCACGAACTCGTCCTCGGGCTTGCGGCCCGCGGCGGCGAGGGCGTGTTCCGCCTCGTCCCGCGTCATGCTCACGCGTCCACCCTCACTGGTCGTCGCCCCACGCGCCGGCAATATGACGCGGACGCGCGTTCGGCGCGAGTGCGAACAGATCGAGCCGGATCTGCAGTCCGGTCAAGCTTGTCCGGCGCGATGCGAGCGCCCGCGCCGCGCGGACCAGCCGCTCGCGCTGCGGCGGGGTCACCGCCTCGAGCGCGGCCGCCACGCTGGTGCGGCGCTTGACCTCGACGACGGCGAGAACGGGACCCCGGCGGGCGAGCAGGTCGATCTCCGCCTGGGGAGTGCGCAGGCGCAGGGCCAGGATGCGGTAGCCCTTCGCCATCAGCCACAGCGCCGCGATCATCTCGGCGGAGCGACCGGTCCGACGCGCGGCGGCGCCCCGTTCCGCCCGGACGCCGCGCAGGCTCATTCGGAGCCTTTCAGGGCCAGCGCGCGACGATAGAGTTCCTTGCGCGGCAGCCCGAGCACGCGGGCGGCCTCGCTCGCCGCCTCTCCGGTGGGCAGGCGGCCGAGCGCTTCGCTCAGCACCGCGTCCACGTCTGCAGCTTCGGGCGCGGCCTCCGCGCCGGGACCGACGACCACCACGATCTCGCCCTTCAGCGCCGCCATCCGCGGCTCGGCGGCGAGCTGATCGAGGGGGCCACGGAGGTGCTCCTCGTAGAGCTTGGTGATCTCGCGCACGACCGCCGCCTCGCGCGGGCCGAACACAGCGGCCATGTCGGTCAGCGAGGCGGCGAGCCGCGAGCCGCCCTCGAAGAACACGAGCGTGGCGCGCACCGCCGCCAACTCCTCGAACACTCTGCGGCGCGCGGCGCTCTTCGGCGGCGGGAATCCCACGAACAGGAAGCGGTCGGTCGGCAGCCCCGCCACCGTCACCGCCGCCAGCACCGACGAGGCGCCGGGGACCGGGACCACCGGATGCCCGGCGGCGATGACCTCGCGCACCAGCTTGTACCCGGGGTCGGAGATCAGCGGCGTGCCGGCGTCCGAGACCAGCGCCAGGCGCTCGCCGTTCGCCAGCGCCTGCAGCACGCGCGGTCGCGCCTCCTCTCCATTATGGTCGTGGTAGGGCTCGAGCGGCTTCTTCAGCCCGTAAGCGGACAGCAGCTTGCCGGCCACGCGCGTGTCTTCGGCGAAGACGCGGTCGGCGGCGCCGAGCACGTCGAGCGCGCGCAGGGTGATGTCGCGCAGGTTCCCGATCGGCGTGGAGACGACGTAGAGCCCCGGCTCGAGCGGCTTGCCCTCGGGGCCCTCGGCCACGTCAGGCCGCCAGCGCGGCGCAGAGCCGGTCGAGCACCGGCCGCCCATGAGCGGTGGCGACCAGACGCCCCGCCTCCACCCGCACCAGCGCCTGCTCCCGCAGGTCGGCCAGCGCCTCCGCGTTCAGCGGCAGGTCGGCCAGCTCGGACAGCGGCGTTCCCTCGACGGTGCGCAGGCCCATGA
>DASVVG010000057.1:0-2523 GCA_036386655.1 Caulobacteraceae bacterium
GAAGCGCTGGAAGACGCTGTTCCACTTGCCGAAGCCGCCGGGCAGGTCGCGCCAGGGGGCGCCTGTCCGCACCCGCCACAGCACCGCTTCGAGGAACAGCCGGTTGTCCTTCCCCGTGGCACCGGGGTCGGTCGGCTTGCCCGGCAGCAGCGGCGCCACCTTCTCCCAAGTCGTGTCGCCCACTACGAACCGATCCCGATCCAGCATGCCCCGCCCCCCGCCGAAGCGGAGCTTGCATCACGAACGGCAGGCCGTGAAAATCCCCAACGTCAACAGGCCCTAATCTCGAGTTTGGCCATCAGGCGGCGAGGCAGAGCGCGTAGGCGATGCCCTCGCGGAGCGTCGGGCGGGGTTTCGCAGGCTTTGGCGAATGCCGGGATGTGAGCAAACCCTGCTCGGCCCAGATTTGGCGGCGGACGGCGGCGAGGGTGTCGGAGAAGGTCGGACGCTTCTTGTGGTACCAGGCACAGGTCGAGACCTGCAGGCGCGCGCGGGGGCCGAGGCGAGCGGCCAGTAGCGCCACGATCGAGAACAGCCCGAGCAGGCAGGGCGTGCTCCGCGCGATGGCCCGATCCGACCACTGGCGTTGGGTCTCGACGCCCAGGTGGTCGCGCACCTCACGGAAGGTCACTTCCAGCTGCCAGCGCTGGACGAACCAGCGGACGACCTGCGGCGGGTCCTGGGCCGCATCGGTGCACGGCAGGGCCTGCGGATCGAACCGGCGCTGAGGATCGCGCAACAGCACCCAGCGGATCGGCACGAGCGGCAGGCCGGCATGGCGCCAAACGGCGGTGCCGGAGCAGATCTCGACCGTCCGCTCGGCCTCACCATACCAGCCCGGCACAGCGACGCGTCGCCAGGGTGTGGCCCGGTCGGCGAGGATCTCGGAGAGGTTCGGCAAACGCGCCCCCTTGGTCCGCGGGCGCCCGATCGCCCCCGCTTGGCGCGGCGGGGCCGGCGCATAGAGGGCGGCATCGAGGCGCAGCCGGGTGACGCAGGTCACGCCCCGTCGGGCCAGCGCCGCCAAGAGGTCGAGGGCGGCGAAGCCGCTGTCGGCGACGAGGACCAGGGCTCGGTCGGGCAGCCAGCGGCGGGCCTGCAGCACCAACTGCCGAGCCCAGTCGGTCAGCCGCTTGTGCCGCCGCCCATGCTCGCGGCCGTAGCGCTCCGAGGGCGCCAGGGCGGTCAGGAACGGCAGCGCCCAGATCCGCCCCGCCCAGGGGACGGGGACCAGCAGCATCAGGCCGAGCCAGCGCAGGCCGCTGGCCTCGACGAAGTGGCCCTTCGAGGAGCGGACCGGGTCGCGGTAGATGCCCTTGGCGCGGATGCGCTTGCCGCGCCGGCGCTCGATGGTGTCGTCGAGGCCGAGGACCACCGGCCCCCTCGGCGCGAAGGCGTCCAGCAACAGCCCGAGCAGCACGCGCGCCGCTGCCCGCCCGCTCCAGGCGGCGCGGTTCAGCACGCGGTGGTAGTTGGCGAACCGCCGCTCCCGGCCGAGCCCGGCGATGCGGAGGATGCTCGTCACCGTGCGCCGACCCGGCGACAGAATGGCGCCGACCAGCAGCACCTCGGCGTGCCGCCAACTCCGCTCGCGGAAGAGCGGCGCGAAGCATAGGATCACCGCGGCGAAGCGGGACGGCAGGCGCAGCATGGCGGCGTCTCTTGGCGGGGACACGCCAGCCTAGCCGATCACCCGCTCCGCCGCCCCAGCCCGCGGAAATGGCCAAACTCGAGCTTAGCACTACCTGGGCAGTCTGAAGTCAGGTGGTGGCCTGAGTTTGCGTCTGCAGTGCGGGCAGCGGATTGGGGCGGCGAGATCTGCGAACAGGCGCGCCATGATGGCGCGGCGCACCGCCGGCAGGCTCGGGGATGGTGGCGGTCCCGGAACACGACGCGGCATTTTCCCCCGACCCCGTCCGGCGCTGCCCGGCGAGGCGGAGGTGCTGCAGGTGAGCGAAGGCGAGGCAGCTCATCAGCGCGTGCCGGTGCAGGCCGGTCCAGGAGCGCCCCTCGAAGTGCCCGAGGCCGAGTTCCTGCTTCAGCTGTTGGTGCGCCTGCTCGCACACCCAGCGCGCCTTGATCGCGCCGGCCAGGGCGCGCAGCGAGGTCCGCGGTGGCAGGTTGCTGAGGTGGTATTTGCGCTCGCCGCTCGAGCGCCACTCGCCCACCAGCCAGACCTCCTCGCCGGGCAGGTGGCGGTTGTTGCCCCAGGTCGCGCCATCACCGGCCCTGATGCGGGTCGCCGCGAACCGAGCCGCGAGGGGCCCCTTGCTGCCGTGTCGCCAGGTCACCCGGCGCCAGGGCGACCCGGCCAGCACCGCCTCGGCCTCGCGGGGCTCCTGGTTCGGCACCGGGCGGCGTTTGCGCCCGCCGGGCGGGACCAGCTGGACGTCGGCGCCGTAGACCTTCTGGTTGCGCGGGATGCCCACCGCCCAGGCCAGGCCCCGCTTGCCCAAGCCGTGGCGGAAGGCGGCACCCGCGCCGTAGCCGGCATCGGCCAACACGATGCCGAACCGCACGCCC
>DASVVG010000058.1:0-1658 GCA_036386655.1 Caulobacteraceae bacterium
CTTGATCCATTTGATGCGAGACCTAAACGAAATAGTGCGCCAGGAACCCTTCAACTTGGAGATAAGGGAAATCGCACAGGATTTCGGCAGCCTCTTAGCTCGAGTTTGGCCAGTTATGCGGCGTAGCAGAGCGCATGGACGATACCGTCGTGGAGTGCGGGGCGGAGTTTTCTCGGCTTGCATGCGCGCCGGGAGGTGAGGAAACCCTGCTCACGCCAGAGCTGGCGCCGAACCGCGGCGAGGGTGTCAGCAAAGGTGGGCCGCTGCTTGCTGTACCAGGCGGCCGCTGAGACGCGAAGGCGAGCGTGACGGCTGAGGCGGTTGGCGAGCAGGGTCACGACCGAGAACAGGCCAAGCAGGCAGGGCGTGGTGCGGGCGATGGCCTGGTCGGACCACTGCCGTTGGGTCTCCACGCCGAGGTGGTCGCGGACCTCGCGGAAGGTGACCTCCAGCTGCCAGCGCTGGGTGAACCAGCGAATGATCTGCAGCGGCTCTTGCGTGGGGTCGGTGCAGAGCAGGGCCTGCGGGTCGAAGCGTCGGCCGGGGTCACGCAGCAGCACCCAGCGGATCGGCACCACCGGCAGGCCGCTATGGCGCCAGACGGCGGTCTCGGAGCAGATCTCCACCACGCGCTCGCCCTCGCCATACCAGTCAGGCACGGTGACGCGCTGCCAGGCCGTGGTCTGATCGGCCAGCACCGTGGCCAGGGTCGGCAGACGCTCGCCCTTGGTGCGGGGGCGCCCCCTGGTCTTGGGCGGGCGCGGCGGGGCCGGGGTGTAGAGAGCGGCATCGAGCCGCAGACGGGTGACGCAGGTTACGTCCTGTCGGACCAGATTGGCGAGGAGCTCGAGAGCGGCGAAACTGCTGTCCGCCACGAGCACGAGGGTTCGCGCCGGCATCCAGCGACGGGCCTGCAGAACCAGCTGCCGCGCCCAGTCGGTCAGCTTCTTGTGCCGGCGGCCCCGCTCTTGGCTGTAGCGCTCCGAGGGGGCAAGTGCTGTCAGGAAGGGCAGTGCCCAGACCCGCCCGGCCCAGGGGATCGGGACCAGTAGCATCAGGCTGAGCCAGCGCAGGCCGCTGGCCTTGACGAAGTGGCCCTTCGAGGAGCGCACCGGGTCGCGGTAGATCCCTTTGGCGCTGATCCGCTTGCCACGCCGGCGTTCGATGCTGTCGTCGAGGCCCAGCAGCACCGGCCCTTTCGGGACAAAGGCGTCCAGCAGCAGCCCGAGCAGCACCCGGGCTGCTGCCCGGCCACTCCAGGCGGCGCGGTTGAGCACGCGATGGTAGTTGACGAACCGCCGCTCCCAGCCGAGCCCGCTGATGCGCAGGATGTGTGTGACCGTGCGCTGCCCTGGAACCAGGATGGCGCCGATCAGCAGCACCTGAGCATGCCGCCATGTGAGCTGGCGAAAGAGCGGGGCGAAGCATAGGATCACCGCGGCGAAGCGGGCTGGCAGGCGCAGCATGGCGGCCGTCCTTTGGCGGGGACACCCCAGGCTAGCCGATCAGTAGCTTCGCCACCTGCCTCATCAAGTGCGTACCAGCGCCAGCAGACCGCCCAAACTGGCCAAAGCCGAACTGAAGCCGCGTTGGGGAAAGCTGATCCGCCCACCGGGGAGGACGCCATGCCCTTCACCTTGATCAAGGGGAGCTTCCAC
>DASVVG010000059.1:0-1734 GCA_036386655.1 Caulobacteraceae bacterium
AGCTTCTTCGCGTCCGACGCCCGTTACGGGCTCGGCGCTTACCTCGGCGTCTACCTGATGGCGGAACACGGCTGGGACCCGGGGAGCATCGGCGCGGCCCTCTCGATCGGGGCCCTGGCCGGCCTGGTGGCGCAGGCGCCCCTCGGCGCGTTGGTGGACGCGGTGCGGGCCAAACGCGCGCTGATCGCGGGCGCGGTGGTGATGGTGACCGCGACCTGCTTAGTACTACAGTTGAGCTTGCATGCTGAGTTCGCGCAGGTGTCGTTGCCAGTGGCATGCCTTGGCGATGGCTTGGTGGATGCGGCGCCAGAGCGACCAGCCGAAGAGGTGCTCGAGCACTATGCCGGCGGCGAGCTGCAGGCGGCTGACGAGATGGCGGATTTCGCCCGCGCTGAGATCGACCGGAGGTCGAGGCCGCCCTTCCCCCCTTTGCGCGGCGTAGCGGCGTTCAGCCTCACCCGCATGCCGGCGAGGAAGGCCAGGGCGAGCATGGCGAGCGTGATGTGCCGGTACCACCCGTGCCAGGAGCGGATCTCGTAATCGGCCAGGCCGACTTCCTGCTTGGCCACCTCGAAGCACTCCTCGATGGCCCAGCGCCGGCCGGCGACCCGTGCGAGGGCGGCCAGCGTGGTCGCCACGGGGCCGAAGGCCACGTAGTAGGCCAGGTCCTTCGGATCCTTGCGGCTGCGCCGGACCAGCAACCAGTGGTCCCAGGGCGGCTGCTGTAGCCGGGTCAGGCGCAGGCAGGCCCAGTCGTAGAGCCGCTCGCCCTTGCTGCCCGCCCCGGCCGACAGGCGCCGCCAGGCCTGGGCTGGCAGGGCGGCGGCCAGGCGCGAAGCGGCGTGCTGGCCCAGGCGCTCGCCCAGCACCGCCCACAGCTTCTCATTGCTGCGGACGGCGAGCACGAAGGGCTGCCCGCGCCGCTCCAGCTCCATCCGCAGCCGGCGGTCCGAGCCGTAGACCTCGTCCCCCAGCACCCAGGCGCAGGGCAGGCCGGCATCGAGCGCCCGCCCGACCATCCGCGACGCCAGCGCCGGCTTGGTGGCGAAGTCCACCGCCTCGGGGATGGCGGCCTCGGCCCGCTTGCCGGTGTCCTCGCACCACTCCCTCTTGGGCAGGTAGAGCTCGCGGTCGATCAGCGCGTGCCCCTTGCCGCTGGCGTAGGCGAGGAAGACGCCGATCTGGGCGTTCTCGATGCGGCCGGCCGTGCCGCTGTACTGCCGCGCCACCCCGGCCGAGTGCTCGCCCTTCTTCAGGAAGCCGGTCTCATCGACGATGAGCACGCCGTCCGGTGCCCCGAGGTGCTCAAGGACGTAGTCGCGGCACAGGTCCCGGGCCGCATCCTCGTCCCACAGCACGTGGCTGAGCACCCGCTGCGTGCGCCAGGGCCGGGCGTCGCCGATCTGTTCGGCCAGCTGCCAGCCGTTCTTGCGCTTCGCCGCGCTCAGCAGGCCCTCAAGATACAGGCCCGCCTGCCGCCTGGGCTCGGGCCGGACGAACAGCCGGCCCAGCCGCTTCTCCAGCGCACCCAGCTCGTCGCGCCACGCCAGGACGCCCGCCGCATCCGCCATCATGACCCACCTCCACCACCGTGGAGCAGAGGCCAAGCGAGGTGGGATCAGCCAACCTGAACCTCAACTGTAGTATTAGGCCCGTCAGCTTTCCTGCGGTGGGTTACTCCTCTTGGGTGACAGCGGCGGCGGTGTCGGGCGAGGGCTCGAACAGCCCAAAGCG
>DASVVG010000060.1:0-2466 GCA_036386655.1 Caulobacteraceae bacterium
GATCTCGTCGTGCAAGCCCACCCGGATGCCGGACAGGTCCTGGTCGCGGTTGATCACGCTCGCCTGCCGCGTGGCCGACTGGAGCACGTCGTGGACGCAGCCCAGGCTGACGGGCAGGCCCAGCAGGTCGCGCAGGAACTCCACGACGCCGCGGTACGAGCCGCGGCAGATCAGCGTCAGCCCGACGATCACCTGGCGCAGCCAGGGCGTGGTGACCGCCAGCTCAAACAGCACCTCGCCACCCGGTGCAGCGAGCGAGAAGGCGTCGTCCAGCGCAGCGCGGGCCTTGTGCGTTTGCTGGTAGACGAACTTGCGGCTCACCCCGTGCCGGGCGGCCAAATCGCTGACCGTCTCCGATCGCGCCAACGCCTGGATGGCCAGGTCCTTGCGGCCGCTCTCGGGCAGCGGTCTGACCGCCGCGGCAACACCTCGGTCCATACTCGCCTCACCGGTGAAAGCCCGAGGGTGCCATCACTCATCCCGGCAACGCCAACCCAGCCTCATGTGTGACCCGGTTTCGAACCACGCCGGGCTTAACTTTCAGGCAGGATCGTTGCCCGAGACTTGGCTTATTCGGCGCTGGCTGAGCCTTCAGACGGCGCGCCATTCATTGAATCTGGAGGCTTCTGTGAGGTCGCGGGACGCGCGTCCTCGCACGGCGGGCATCGGGCGCGACCTCATTGAAGCCGGATTGAACTGAACCGCGGGGCGCGGCGGCTATGGGGATTGTAAGTTGCCGCCGGTGGATGATGGGCACGGCCGGACAGTTCGGGAGGTCACGTGCAGGCGCGGTGCCAGACGGGGAAGGCTGGTCGGCTGTGTGGACGGCCGATTGGTCGGGCGAACGAGGCGGTCTGCACGACCCATGGACCTGGTCTGGGGGGATAGTGCGGCACGCGGCACGCGCTGCCTCGCACCGTGGTCGGCGTGGATTGGCAGGACAGCGCAGATGGCGGGCAGCCTTGGCTCGATCATGAACTGTCGCACCACATGGGCGGGCGCGGCGGGGGACGCGGTGGCAGCGTGGCGCCGGGCAGCATCTGGCCGCCGCAGCAAGGGCAGATGTCGATCGCCTGGCCGGTGAGGTCACGGAGGCGATCCTGCCACCGGCGCGGCCTTGGTTCGTCGGGCGGTGGTGCGGAGAGCAGTTCGCGGCACAGCGCCAGCTTCTCGGTGCGATGGCGATTGGCGAGGAAGCCGATATGGCGGATGCGGTGGAAGCCGTCGGGCACGGTATGCTGCAGGAAGCGGCGGATGAACTCGTCCGCGGGGAGCGTCATGACCTTGGTCCTGCCGTCCTGGCGATAGTCCTTCCAGGTGAAGCTGACCTGGCCATCATCGAGCCCCACCAGGCGGCTGTTGGCGATGGCGACGCGGTGGGTGTAGCGGCCGAGATAGCCGAGCACCTGTTCGGGCCCGGCGAACGGCGGCTTGGCGTAGACGACCCACTCGATCCCGGCCAGGGCATCGAGCTGTGCGGCAAAGCGGGCAGGCTCGGCCAAGGGGGCGGGCGCACCGGGAAAGCGGAGTTCACCGTCGGCGAAGGCGGCGCGCAGCTGCTGCAGGAACACAGCGCGGAAGCGGCGGGACAGCAGGCGCACCGGCAGAAAGAAGCCGGGTGGGCAGGCGATCCAGCGGGCCTGGTCGGATGAAATCCCGCCGCCGGGGACGATACAGTGCAGATGCGGGTGGTGATGCAAAGCCTGCCCCCAGGTATGCAACACCGCGACCGCGCCGATCTCGGCGCCGAGATAACGCGGATCGGCGGCGACACTGCGCAACGCCTCGGCCGCAGCACGAAACAGAATGGCGTAGACCACCGCCTTGTTGTGGAAGGCGATCTCGGCGGCGGGCGCCGGCAAGGTGAAGACGACATGGAAGTAGGGCACCGGCAGCAACTCGGCCTGGCGGGCCTCCAGCCATTCGGCGCGTGCCAGGCCCTGGCACTTGGGGCAGTGCCGGTTACGGCAGGAGTTGAAAGCGTAGCGGACCAGGCCGCAGTCGGCACAGCGCTCGGCATGTCCACCCAGTGCGGGCGTCCGGCATGCCTCGATCGCCGCCAGGACGCGGCGCTCGGTACGGCCGAGATGGGCGGCGTGGGCCTGCCGGTACGCCGGACCATGGCGGCGGACGATATCGGCCACCTCCAGCACGGGGCGCATCGCCGCGGCTCAGGCGGGCAGCGTGACCTCCAGCCGCAATCGGTCGAGTGGGCTCGGCGTCCGGCCGATCGTGCTGGTCGCAACCTGGGTATAGCGGGCGGTGGTCTGCAGGTTGTTGTGGCCGAGCAAGGCTTGGATGATGCGGATGTCGGTGCCGCTCTCCAGCAGATGCGTGGCGAAGCTGTGCCGCAGCGTGTGCACCGTCACCCGTTTGTCCAGCCCGGCTGCGGCCTGGGCCGATCGGCAGGCGCCGTGCAGCGCGGTCGGATGCAGCGGGTGATCCGCATCGCGGCCAGGGAACAAC
>DASVVG010000061.1:0-16841 GCA_036386655.1 Caulobacteraceae bacterium
GAGCGGCCCGGCGCCTGGAGGCCTACCTCGCTGCTGAAGCGGGGCGGCGCCTGTCACCGCTGAAGCGGCTGCAGGATGCGTTGGCCGACGGGTCCCTGAAGGGGATCGCGCGCGGGATCGCCTTCCGTCTGGTCGAGGCGGGGGGCGTGCTGGCGCGACGCGACGTCGAGCAGGAGGTCCGGGCACTGAGCCATACCGAGCGCCGCACCCTGCGCAGCCTCGGCGTCCGCTTCGGCGCCTTCAGCCTCTTCCTGCCCCGGCTGCTGAAGCCCGACGCACGGGCCCATCTCGCGGCCTACGCCACCATCGAGGCGCCGAGCTGGAGCCCGCCCGAGGACCGCCTCAGCCCCCTGCCCGTCGAGCGGCTCTCCCCGCGGCTGCTCGCTGCGAGGGGTCTGCGCGCCGTGGGCCGCTACGCCGCCCCCGTCGAGATGCTGGAGCGCCTCGACGCCCTCCTCCGCGCCGGAGGCGCGGTGAAGGGCCCGCGCCGCCTCTCGGACCAGGCCCGAGAGGAGCTCGGCTGGACCCAGGATGAGGCCGACGCCGTCATGCGGGCCCTCAACTTCGCGCCCGCCGCGAGGCCCGCCGCGGGGGAGCCCTCCGCCTGGCGCCAACGCCGCCCCAAGGCCGACTCCGTGGCCCCGCCCCCTGACTCGCCCTTCGCCGCCCTGGCCGCGCTGAAGCCGGAGGAGCCGCCGCGTCGACATCGGCGGTCGCGTCGACGCCGCGCCGGCGCGCCGTGAGCGAGACTGCCGAGGGCTGCCGGGTCGACGTCTGGCTCTGGCGCGCCCGCTTCTTCAAGACCCGCGGCATGGCCGCCCGCTTCATCGACGAGGGCCGGGTGCGACTGACCCGCGCAGGCGGGGAGACCCGGCTGGACAAGCCGAGCCGCACTGTCCGCCCTGGCGACGGGCTGGTATTCGCCGTCGGCGGCCGGATCGTCAGCGTGCGTGTGGAGGATTGCGGGGAGCGGCGGGGCCCCGCCTCGGAGGCGCGCTCGCTTTACTCAGAGCTCTCCGCCCGTTCAGATTGACAACGCGCGCCCCCGTCTCGACAAGGGCGCGCCTTTCCCCGCCCGGCCGCAATGACCTACATCGTCACCGACCCCTGCATCAAATGTAAGTATATGGATTGCGTGGAGGTTTGCCCCGTCGACTGCTTCTACGAGGGGGAGAACTTCCTGGCGATCAATCCGGACGAATGCATCGACTGCGGGGTGTGCGAGCCCGAGTGCCCGGTGGACGCCATCAAGCCCGACACCGAGGACGATCCGGACGGCAAGTGGCTGGAGATCAACGCCCGCTTCTCGAAGATCTGGCCCAACATCACGCTCAAGGGCGATCCTCCCGCCGACGCCGCGCAATTCGAGCGAGAGGACGGCAAGCTGGAGAAGTATTTCAGCGAGGCCCCCGGCAAGGGTTCCTAAGCTTTGCCCCGAAACGCGCAGAGTCAGCCTTTAAAAGGGGGGAACTCTGTGGTATTGTTTCATTATTCCGTCGTGGTTCAGCCACACGGTTTCGCCGCCAGGAACATCGATCAGACATCTCGCCGGACCGGCCGGACCTTGTTGGTTTAGAGTTCCTTAACTCCGTTAACCATGGTCCCCACGTCCCGCTCGGAGCAGCGGGTACGGCGATTTTCGTTCGACGGTTTCAGACGGCGCCTCGCAAACAGTCCGGCGAGAGGACAGAACAGACATGTCGGTGAAGCAAAGCGCGCTCGAGTACAAGGTCGGCGATCACGTCGTCTATCCCGCGCATGGCGTCGGGAAGATCAACGGCGTTGAAACTCAGGAAGTGGCCGGCCTTTCGCTCGAGGTCTACGTCATCACGTTCGACCACGAGAAGATGACGCTGCGCGTGCCCACCAAGAAGGCCAAGACGGCCGGCCTGCGCCCGCTGGCGGCCAACGACGTCGTCGGCAAGGCCCTGACGACGCTGAAGGGCCGCGCCCGCGTGAAGCGCACCATGTGGTCGCGCCGCGCCCAGGAGTACGAGGCGAAGATCAACTCGGGCGACCTGATCTCGATCGCGGAAGTCGTGCGCGACCTGCACCGCGCCGAGAACCAGCCGGAGCAGTCCTACTCGGAGCGCCAGCTCTACGAGAGCGCGCTGGACCGGATGGCCCGCGAAGTCGCCGCCATCGAGCGCATCGACCGCGACAGCGCCGTCGCCATGCTGACCAAGTCGCTGACCAAAGCGGCCTGATCCTTCCCAGCGTAAGCTGAAACAGAACGCCCGGCTTCCGCCGGGCGTTTTGCGTTCAGGGCTCGCGGAGCAGTTCGATCTGCTCGGGATGGTCGGCCCGGATGGCGGGCGCCCCCCGCGCCCGGCGCAGCCATCCCCGCACCCGAACCAGCCGCCCCTCCAGCCGCTCAGGCTCCACGCCTGCGGCCCGGAAGTCCTGCAGCGCCCGCCCCGGCACCTCGACCTCCAGCGCATCCCCGAGCTCCAGCGACACGCCCGAGTAGCCGTCCTCCGCCGCCGTCACCCGGCCTTCCACCAGCGTCAGACCGCGCGCGGCTTCCGCCTCCTTCGGCAGCCGCACCTGGTAGGCCGGCTCGGCCCAGAGCCCCCGCTCCTTCAGCCTCGCGCCCGCCTCGATGCGCAGCATCTCCGCCGCTAGGGCGCGGTTGTCCGGCCACGTCCGCACCCGTGCGGCCCCGCTCTTCAGCAGCTCCCCCTGTACCCAGCGCCGGCCGGACACGAGCCGCACGTGAGCCAGCGCCCGCTCGTACCCGTCGCGCCGGGCGCCGCCGTAGAGCAGCCGGACGTCCTTGCCGAGCGCCACCGCCTCCAACCGCTCACGCGCCTCAGGCCCGAACGGCTCGTCCGGCGCCGGCGCCTCGACCCCGGCCAGCCGCACCACCAGCCCGTCCTCCAGCACCAGGGTGTGCCCGCTGCGGACCAGCGCGACCCGCCCGCGCTCGCCTTCCGCCAGCCGGTCGAGGTCGGGTCCGCCACAGGCCGCCGCGAGCAGGGCCAGCGCCGCCCCGGCCCGTTTCCAAAAGCGCAGCGCCCCTGCTATCACCCTGCCCCCGTGGCCCCGTAGCTCAGCAGGATAGAGCAGCGGTTTCCTAAACCGAAGGTCGTGTGTTCGAGTCACGCCGGGGCCGCCATCCTCCCGGTGCGCCTAGGCCGCGCAGGGTCCAGAAGGCAGGCATGCTGTCGCCGCACCTCAGAGCGCTCGAGGCCGAGGCCGTCGAGATCATCCGCGAGACGGCCGCGGAGTGTGAGCGTCCCGTGCTGCTCTACTCCATCGGCAAGGACTCCGGGGCGCTGCTCCACCTGGCGCAGAAGGCCTTCCGCCCCGCCGCCATCCCCTTCCCGCTGCTGCACGTCGACACCGGCTGGAAGTTCCGCGAGATGTACGAGCACCGGAACCGCGTCGCCGCGCGCCCCGGCATGACCCTCGTCGTCCACCGCAACGAGGACGGGCTGGCCGCCGGGGTGAACCCGATCGCGTCGGGCTCGGCGGTGCACACGCGGGTGATGAAGACGGAGGCCCTGAAGCAGGCGCTGGAGCGGCACGGCTTCACCGCGGCGCTGGGCGGCGCCCGCCGGGACGAGGAGAAGAGCCGGGCGAAGGAGCGGGTCTTCTCCGTCCGCACCCGCGGGCACGGCTGGGATCCCCGCCGCCAGCGGCCGGAACTCTGGCGGCTGTACAACGCCCGCGTCGGCGAGGGGGAGACGCTCCGCGTCTTTCCTCTCTCCAACTGGACCGAGCTCGACGTGTGGGAATACACGCGCGCCGAAGGCATCCCGGTGGTGCCGCTCTATTTCGCCGCCCCCCGGCCGGTCCTTCGCCGGGACGGCGCCCTCATCGTCCGCGAAGATGACCGCCTGCCGCTGCTGCCGGGCGAGCAGGTGGAGCAGGCCACCGTGCGCTTCCGCTCGCTGGGCGACTGGCCGCTCAGCGCCGCCGTGGAGTCGGACGCCGACACCCTGGACGCGATCATCGAAGAGCTGCGCGCGTCCCGCGCCAGCGAGCGCGCCGGCCGCCTGATCGACGCGGACGAGGCGTCCTCGATGGAGCGCAAGAAGCGGGAGGGCTACTTCTGAGCGCCGACCGGCCCCCTCCCCTGCGCTTAATGACCTGCGGCTCGGTCGACGACGGCAAGTCGACGCTGCTCGGTCGGCTGCTGCACGACGTCGGCGCGGTCGCGGAGGACCAACTGGCGGCTCTGGCGCGCGACAGCCGCCGGCACGGAACCCGTGGGGAGGAGCCGGACTTCGGCCTGCTGCTCGACGGTCTCGAAGCCGAGCGCGAGCAGGGCGTCACCATCGACGTGGCCTACC
Organism: Caulobacteraceae bacterium; assembly: GCA_036386655.1. Taxonomy (GTDB): domain Bacteria; phylum Pseudomonadota; class Alphaproteobacteria; order Caulobacterales; family Caulobacteraceae; genus JAHWJX01. Next base: position 4,299 of record DASVVG010000061.1, read on the forward strand.
GCTACTTCGCCACCGAGCGTCGCAACTTCATCGTCGCCGACGCCCCCGGACACGAGCAGTACACCCGCAACATGGCCGTCGCGGCCTCGGTGTCCGACCTTGCAGTCGTGCTGGTCGACGCGCGCAAGGGCCTGCTGCCGCAGACGCGCCGCCACGCGCATGTGCTCTCCCTGTTCGGGGTCGGCCGCGTCGTCGTGGCCGTCAACAAGATGGACACGGTCGGTTGGGACGAGGGGGTGTTCGCCGCCGTGCAAGCCGACTGGCGGGCGTTCGCCGCGCCCCTGCGGTTCACGACCGAGCTGATCGTGCCGGTGAGCGCGCCCACCGGCGACAACGTCGCTCGTCGCTCGTCTCAGACCCCCTGGTACTCCGGCGCGACGCTGCTCGACCATCTGGAGCGCGCCGAGATCCGCGTCTCTTCCGAAGCGTCGCCCCTCCGGCTCGCCGTGCAGACGGTGATCCGAGAGGGCGAGTCCCGCGGACTTGCGGGAACCATCGCGGGCGGCGCCCTGCAGGTCGGCGAGGCGATCGCCTCTGCCGCCGGGGGCCCTGAAGCGCGCGTCACCCGGCTCCTCGCTATGGAGGGCGACGCCACGCGAGCGTCCGCCGGTGAGGCCGTCACGGTCTGGCTCGACCGGCCGACCGACGTCGCGCGAGGCGACCTGCTGTGCGACCCCGCGCGAAGACCCCAGGTGGCGGATCAGTTCGCCGCCCACCTGCTCTGGCTCGGCGAGCATCCGCTCCTGCATGGCCGGCCGTACCTGCTGAAGATCGGGCCGCGCTGCGTGGTGGCCCAAGTCACGACCATCCGCCACCGCGTAGACCCCGACGACGGCCGCGAGCTCGCCGCCGACACGCTCGAGCTCAACGACATTGGCGTCTGCAACCTCTCGACCGCCTCTCCGATCGCGTTCGACCCCTACGCCGAGAACCGCACCACCGGCGCCTTCATCCTGATCGACCGCATCACGCAAGAGACGGTGGGCGCGGGCATGATCGACTTCGCGCTCCGCCGGGCGACCAACATCCGCCGCCAGGATTTCGCCGTCGGACGCGCGGAGCGGGAGCAGCTGAACCTCCACCGCGCCGCCTGCGTCTGGCTCACCGGCCTCTCCGGCTCCGGCAAGTCGACCATCGCCGACTTGGTCGAGCGCGAACTGCACGCGCGCGACGTCCGCACCTACCTGCTGGACGGCGACAACCTGCGCCACGGGCTCAACCGCGACCTCGGCTTCACCGAGGCCGACCGCGTCGAGAACCTGCGCCGGGCCGGCGAGGTCGCGCGGCTGATGGTGGACGCCGGCGCGGTGGTGATCTGCGCCTTCATCTCCCCCTTCCGGGCCGAGCGCCGGATGATCCGCGAGCTGTTCGACGGCGACGACTTCATCGAGGTGTTCGTCGACGCGCCGTTCGACGTCTGCGCCGAGAGAGACCCCAAGGGCCTCTATGCCAAGGCGGCCCGCGGCGAGATCCGCAACTTCACCGGCGTGGACTCCCCCTACGAACCACCGGAGCACGCGGACCTCGTGATCGACACCAGCACATGCGATGCCGACACGGCGGCCAGGGCGGTGCTCGACCGGCTCGAGCCCCGGCTCCGCTAGCCAGCCGCCAGGCCCCAGGCCTCGCGCGCGGCGCCGATCCGCTGCAACTTGCTCTCGAACGGCCCCCAGTCGTCGCGGTCGGCGATCGCGGCCCAGAGACCCTCGATCTCGTCGATCAGCAGTTCTTCCGGCTCCGCCGCGCCGAAGTAGGCGTGCTGGAGCCGTTGCGGTCGCTCCGGTTCGTACGGGGCCAGTCGGCTCCTGAAGTCCGCGAAGGTCTCCTCGGCGTAGACCTCGCCTCTGGCACCGGCGAGGGCGCGCCCTTCCGAGGCCGCTCCTCCGAACCAGTCGAAGAACACGGGCTCCCAGCGCACGCGCTCCCCGCCCGCCGACAACGCGCGAAACAGCGCGTTCACAAGGTCCACGTCTTCGTCCGGCGAGCGGCTCCGGACGCCGAGCCGCCCCAACATGCGAAGGCGAAGGGCGTCCATGTAGGCGGGCGCGAATCCGTTCAGCGCCTCCACCAGCGGCGTGTGGTCCTCCGTGAGCAACACCGTGAAGCAGCCCGCGAGCTGCTGCAGGTTCCAGAATACCGCCTCGGGCTGCCGCCCGAACGCGTACAGGCCCGAGTGGTCGAAGTAGGCGGCGGTGAAGTTCGGGTCGTTCTTCGGCAGGAAGCGGTAGGGACCGTAGTCGAAGCTCTCCCCGGTGATGTTCATGTTGTCGGTGTTCAGCACGCCGTGCACGAAGCCGGCCGACATCCAGGCCGCCGTCAGATCCGCTGCCCGCGCCACCACCGCCCGCAGCAGCGCCACCGCGCGCTCGTCCCCCGTTACCGGCAGGAGCTCGGGGTAGTACTGCTCCACGACGTGGTCGATCAGCTGCCGCGTCAGGTCGGCGCGGTCGAAGTAGGCCAGACGCTGGAAGGTGCCGAAGCGGATGTGACTCCACGACAGCCGCACCAGCACGGACGATCGCGTGGGGCTGGGCTCGTCGTTGCGCTCCAGCGCCTCGCCCGTCTCGATCAGAGAGAAGCTCTTCGACGTCGGCACGCCGAGCGCCTCCAGCATCTCTGTCGCGAGCACCTCTCGCATGCCGCCCTTCAAGGTCAGCCGTCCGTCGCCGAACCGTGAGTACGGCGTCTCGCCCGAACCTTTGGTGCCGAAGTCGAGCAGCCGTCCGGTGCGGTCGCGCAACTGGGCGAACAGGAAGCCGCGCCCGTCGCCGATGTCGGGATTGTACGAGCGGAACTGATGCCCGTGGTAGCGCATCGCCAGCGGCTGCGGCTGGTTGCCCGGCAGCGGCTCGAAACTCGCGAAGGCCGAGATCCACTCGTCCTCGGTCAGCTCGCCGAGGCCGAGCCGCTCCGCCCAGCGCTGGTTGCGCCAGCGCACGATCGCCTGCGGGAAGTCGGCCGGCGCGACCACGTCGGCGAACTCCCCGCCGAGCGCCACGTACTGCGGGTCGGGGCGGTAATCGGCGGCCACGGGCATGGTCGCTCCTTGCGCGCCTCCGCCCGCAGCGGCAAGCGCGGCCGCTACTGCGCGGCGACCTTCTCCGGCAGCGGGCGCTCGGGTTGCTGCGCCGGCGCGTCCTCGCCGTACCCGATGACCGCCTTCACCTCGAGGAACTCGTCGAAGGCGTAGTCGCCCCATTCGCGGCCGTTGCCCGACTGCTTGTAGCCGCCGAACGGGACCGTCCGCTCCACGGGCGCGCCGTTGATGTTGACCTGGCCCGCCCGCAGCCGCGCCGCCACTCGTCGCGCGCGGTTCACGTCGCCGCTCTGCACGTACGCCGCCAGGCCGTAAGGCGTATCGTTGGCGATCTGGATCGCCTCCTCCTCGTCGCGGTAGCCGAGGATGGTCAGCACCGGCCCGAAAATCTCCTCGCGCGCCACAGTCATGTCGTTCTTCACGTTCGCGAACACCGTCGGCCGGACGTAGTAGCCGGTCTCGAAGCCCTCCGGCTTGCCGGGACCGCCCGCAACCAGCGTGGCGCCCTCCTCGATCCCCTTCTGAATCAGGCCCTGGATCTTCTTCCACTGGCTCTCGGAGACGACCGGCCCGAGCTGGGCGTCCTCTTGGGCGGGCGTGCCCAGGCGGACCTTCTCGACCGTTTGGCGGGCGATCTGGATCACCTCGTCCATGCGGTCCTGCGGGACCAGCATGCGGGTGGGCGCGTTGCAGCTCTGGCCGGAGTTGACCATCAGCGTCCTGATTCCGGAAGAGACGGCCTTCGTCAGGTCCGCGTCGTCGAGGACAACGTTCGGCGACTTGCCGCCGAGCTCCTGGTGCACGCGCTTCACCGTGGCCGCGGCGTTCCGCGCCACCTCGATGCCTGCTCGCGTCGAGCCGGTGAAGGACACCATGTCGATGTCAGGGTGCGAGGCGATCGCGGCGCCGACCGTCGGCCCCTCGCCGAAGATCATGTTGAACACGCCCGCGGGGACGCCCGCCTCTTCAATCACCTCGGCGAACAGCTGGGCGGAGAAGGGCGCCACCTCGGACGGCTTGAGCACCATCGTGCAGCCCGTCGCCAGCGCCGGGGCCACCTTGGTGGTGATCTGGTTCAGCGGCCAGTTCCACGGAGTGATGAAGCCGCAGACCCCGATCGGCTCCTTCGCGATCAGGTTGATCCCGCGCCGCTCCTCGAACTCGAAGGTCTTCAGCACTTGGATCGCGGTGCGCAAATGACCCAGCCCCACCGGGGCCTGCGCCTGCTGGGCGAGCTTGCGCGGAGCGCCCATCTCCTCGGTCACCGCCGCGGCGAAGTCGGGCAGACGCTTCTCGTAAGCCGCCGCCACGCGCTCCAGCAGCTCGAGCCGCTCCGCCCGCGTGCTCTGCGAGTAGGTCGCGAACGCCCTGCGCGCCGCCTTCACCGCCAGGTCCACGTCGGCGGCCGAGCCCAGCGAGATGCGCCCCGCCGGCTGCTCTGTCGCCGGATCGACGACGTCCAGCGTCTTCGGGTCCCGCGGCTCCACCCAGGCACCGTCGATGTAGAACTTCAGGTACTCGCGCATGGGCCCTCCAGTGTCGGCTAGCCCTCATATGCGACCGTCAGCCCGCCGTCCCAAGGCGCCCGACCAGCTTGCCGAGCGCCTGCAGGTACCCCGAATAGGCGCGGGCGCCTGCGTCCGTCAGCTCGATCCGCGTCAGCGGCTTGCGCCCGACGAAGCTCTTCCGGATCGCGACGTACCCCGCCTCCTCGAGCTTGCGCAGATGAACGGACAGGTTGCCGTCGCTCGCCTGCAGCCGCGCCTTCAGCTCGTTGAAGTCTGCGGCCCTGGCGCCGGAGAGGTAGGCCATCACCCCCAGGCGCAACCGCCCGTGGATCACCTCGTCGATGGCGTCGACGTCGAAACCTTCCATCGGATCACACCACCTCGGCGGGTTCCTGCCGCGTCAACGCGATCCCCGGCACGACGCTGAGCAGGAAGAACGCCGCGGCGTAGACGAGGTACTGCTCGGCCGTGCCGATCAGCAGGCCGGACGCCACCGCCGCGCCGAAGGAGGCGACGGCCACCCAGCGCATCCACGGCGCGTCCGACAGTGCCGAACCCACGATCCACGCGGCCCCGTAGAGGGCGAAGATCACCGGCGGGAACAGGCCCATGAAGATCCAGTCCCCGGTCTTGTAGACCGCGGCGAAGAGCGACAGCGCGATGGCGAAGCTCGCCCCGCCCATGCCGCCCCAGGCGGCGGCGCTCACCTTGTTGTTCATCGCCGCCGCGCCGGGCTTGCCGCCGAGCCGCGCCTTAAGCACGAACAGCGCCGCAAAGAACGCCGCGACCGCGACGCCCCAGATCACGTTCAGGCCCGCGAGGCCCACGGCCAAGACATCGGTGATGACCGCCCAGTGCGCCAGCGCCGCGGCGCCGTAGATCAGCCCCGCCGCGATCAGGATCGACCCGCCCAGCAGGGGCGTCCGACGGCCCTCGTCGGCGAGCGCGCGCATGTACGCGAGGTCGTCGCGGATCGCCTGCATCTGGTCGTTGGTCATGGCATCCCTCCCTGAGGAGAGGCCTGGATACGCCAGTTACTTTGTTTTGTAAAGTTCTTTCTATAGACGCAGTTCGCCGCTGGTGAGGCGCGCGTGCAGCGCGGCGTCCAGCGGCACGTACCCGTCGGTGGGATCCCGCAGGAACAGCGGCTCGCCCACCTTCGCCGGGTCGAAGCCGTCGGCCACCAGCTCGGTCTTGGTGTACTTGAAGGTGCCGGTGGTCTCGATTTCCGGCTGCAGCCGCACGAATGTCGGACGCGCATAGGCCGGCAGCTCCCGGTCGACATGGCGCGCCAGCGTCTGCAGGTCGAAGCCCGGGCCGGTGACCAGGGCCGCCATCCCGGCGCGCCCCTCGCTGCCGGGCACGGCCACGCCGTAGACGTTGACCTCCTTCACGCCGGGGGCCGCGGCCAGCACCTCCGCCACCTCGCTGGTGGAGACGTTCTCCCCCTTCCAGCGGAAGGTGTCCCCGAGGCGGTCGACGAAATAGAAGTAGCCGTCCGCGTCCTGCCGCATCAGGTCGCCGGTACGGAACCAGGCGTCGCCGGGCGCGAAGGCGTCCCGCAGCAGCTTCTTCGCCGAAGCCGCCGGGTCGGCGTAACCGGCGAACTGCGTCCGCGCCTTGTTCGTGATCTGGCCCACGCACTCGCCCACCTCGCCGGGCGCGCAGGCGACGCAGAAGCCGTCCGCGCCGCGGATCGGCTCCCCCGTCTCCAGGTCGAGCTTCACCAGCCGCGCGTTGAACCGCGAGCGGACGCAAGGCGCCACACGCCCCACCGAGCCCGGCTTGCCGTCGAAGTTCAGGATCGAGACGTTGCCTTCGGTGGCACCGTAGAACTCGAGGATATCCGGGATCGCGAAGCGGCTCTCGAAGCGCTCCCACACCTCCGGCCGCAGCCCGTTGCCGAAGGCCATGCGCAGCCGGTGCGTGCGCTCCCCGGGAGCCTCAGGTTGGTTGACCAGGTAGCGGCAGAGTTCGCCGATGTAGACGAACAGCGTCGCGCCTTCGGTGTTCACGTCGCCCCAGAAGCTCGACGCCGAGAACCGCCGGCGCAGGACCACCATGCCGCCCGCCATCAGGGCCGCCCCGACGCCGCAGAGCCCTCCAGTGGAGTGGTAGAGCGGCAGCACCACGAAGACCCTGTCCTCGGGCGTGGCCCGCGTCGCCCCGGCGAAAGCGCGCATGTACGTCTGCGCCCGGATGTGCGCGACCTTCGCCGCCTTCGGCAGCCCGGTCGTGCCGCTGGTGTAGATGTAGAGCGCCGTCTCGCCCGCGGTGATCCCCGCTCGGATCGCCGCGTCGGGTCGCGTCGCAGGCGCTTCCGCGAGCGCCTGCTCCAGGTCGAGCCGCCCCGAACCGCCGCCGTCGAGCGTCCACAGCGACGGCTTCGCGCTGAGCCGATCCCGCACCGCCTCGAGCGCCGGCGCGGTTTCGGCGTCGGCGATCACGTGCGCGGCGTGCGCGATCTCCACGCAGTGGCAGAGCGCCTGGCCCGCGAGGTGGTTGTTCACCAGCGCGCCGACGACGCCGACCTTGGTCAGCCCCATCCAGGCGGCGATGTACTCGAGCCGGTTCGGCAGGAAGAGCGCGACCGTGTCGCCGGGCTTCAACCCTTGCGCCAGCGCCCAGTGGGCGAAGCGGTTCGCGAGCGCGTCGTACTCGGCGTAGCTGAGGGTGCGCCCCTCGAACGAGATCGCCGCCCGCGGCGCATGCGCGTCAACGGCCTTTTCCCAGTCGTCACAGACCAGGTTGGTGGAGTTCGAAGCGATGGACCGCACGCGGCCGAGCGTGCGCAGCAGGCCACGCAGGTACCGCGCCTCCCGCCTCGTCCGCTCCCACAGCCCCATGACGACCGCCTCCCAGGAGAGCCCTGAGGGCCGATGTTGACGCTGCGTCGGTCAAGATCAGGTCAACGCGGCGCTACGGCCCCCCGGCGACCGCGCCCACCACCGCCATGGCCAGCGCCTCGAGGTCGACCCTGCCTTCCAGGCGCACGGCCCCCTCGCCCTCCTCGCCGACGAAGAGGCCGCCCCCGGCCGATTGCCGCTTCAGTTCGGCCACGATGGCGTCGCGGACCTGTTCTTCCATGTCCATTCGGGATCTCCCGCAGCGGAGGTCACCACAGGAACAACGACGCGGCGCTTCCGTTGCAGCCGCGCCCGGAGCCCACGATGCCTCGCTTCGCTCGCCTCTCGGCCATGCTCGCCGCCGCCGCTCTGGTGGCTGCCCCCGCCGCCGCCCAGCCCGACGAGACCGCCGCCGCCCGCCGGGGGATGGTCGCCAATGTCCAGCAGCTCGTGGCCGCCGGCGCCGGAGGCGGCGCCCTCCGTCGGCTCGATCCGCTTGTCGTGCGGGTCATGCGGGAGGTGCCGCGCCACCTCTTCGTGCCGGAATCGCAGCGCGATCGCGCCTACGGCGACGCCGCCCTCGCGATCGGCCACGACGCCACGATCTCGCAGCCCGTCGTCGTCGCCATGATGACCGACCTGCTCGACGTCGACGCGGGGGACGTGGTGCTCGAGGTCGGCACCGGCTCCGGCTACCAGGCTGCGGTCCTCTCGCGGCTCGCCGGCCGCGTGTATTCCATCGAGATCGTCGAGCCGCTGGCGCGGAGCGCGGCCGAGCGCCTCGCCCGCCTCGGCTACGCCGCGAACGTGGAGGTCCGCGCCGGGGACGGCTACGCCGGCTGGCCCGAGCACGCGCCTTTCGACTCGATCATCGTCACCGCCGGCGCCTCGCACGTCCCGGCGGCGCTGGTGCGCCAGCTCAAGCCCGGCGGACGGCTGCTCATTCCCGTGGGTCGAACCGAGGCTTCCCAGCAGCTCGTGCTGGTGACCAAGGACGCGCGGGGCCGCGTTTCCCGGCGCACCCTGATGCCCGTCAGCTTCATTCCGCTGGAGGAGCCGGGGCGCGACCGCTGAATGTCGTGAGAACGACTCTCAATGAGCCTGCGGTCCGGAACTCCGCCGTCGACGCTCCCGTTCGACTGGTGACCTCCCGAGGAGAACCGACATGGCCGCCGAGAAACAACAGAACGCGATCCAGCTGCTGAGCGCCGACCACCGCACGGTCGAGGCGCTGTTCGAGCAGTTCGAGAAGGCGAGCGGCGACGGCCGCAAGGAGAAGCTGGCGAAGCAGATCTGCATGGAGCTGAAGATCCACGCCATGCTGGAGGAGGAGATCTTCTACCCGGCGCTGCGCGGCAAGATCAGCGACGACGACCTGGACGAGGCCTACGTCGAGCACGACGGCGCCAAGGTCCTGATCAACGACATCGAGGCGGGCTCCCCCTCCGACGACTTCTACGACGCCAAGGTGAAGGTGCTGCAGGAGGAGATCGAGCACCACGTGAAGGAGGAGGAGAAGTCCTCCGGCAACATCTTCTCCCAGGCCCGCAAGGCCGACGTGGACCTCGACGCCCTCGGCGAGCAGATGATGATGCGCAAGCAGGAGCTGATGGCGCAGGCCGAAGCCGCCGGCCTGCCCCCCGCCGAGCCCCGCACCTTCGCCGGAGGCGCCGGAGAGGAAGTGGCCGGCGGCGACGCCCTCATGCCGCGTTCCGGCGGCGAGGCCCGCCCGCGCACGTGATGCGGCGCGCGCTGGCCCTCGCGGCGGCCGCGCTGGTCTGCGTGGCCTGCGCCTCGGCACCGGCGCCGGCCGCGCCGCGCGGTCCCGCGGCGGGAACGGCGCGCCTGGGCCAGACTGTCGACGTCGGCGAGTTCCGAGTAACGCCGACGGCGCTCGTGGAAGACAGCCGCTGTCCCGCCGACGCCATGTGCGTGCAGCAGGGGACGCTGCGGGTCAGGGCAACGGTCGCCGGGCCCGGCGGCCGTTCTGAGCACGTGTTCGACCTGAGCCGGCCGCTGCTGGCGCGCGATCGCTGGCTCGCGCTGGCCGCGGGGTGCCCCTACCCGCTGGCATCGCAGCCGAAACCGCCGACGGCCTACCGCTTCGTGTTCACGGTGGACGACACCGACGTCACGCCGGCACCGGACGGCTACGACTGCGACTGAGGCCCCGCCGGCACCCCGTCAGAGCTGACGGCCCGGCACGCTGAACGTGTCGCAGGCGTCGGGGTTGCCGGCCTCAAGCCCGCGCCGGAACCACCGCACCCGCTGGACCGAGGAGCCGTGCGTGAAGCTGTCCGGGGCCACGCGGCCGCCGCTCTGGCGCTGCAGCGTGTCGTCGCCGATGGCGTTCGCCGCCGTCAGCCCCTCCTCCACGTCGCCCGGCTCCAGCAGCGGATACCCGCGTTGGGCCACGCTCTGGTGGTTGGCGAAGTTGGCCCACACCCCGGCGTAGCAGTCCGCCTGCAGCTCCAGCCGCACGGACCCGCTGGTGGGCCCGCTCGCGCCCATGCGGTTCGCCCGCGCGTTGGCCCCGGTGAGGTTCTGCACGTGGTGGCCCACCTCGTGCGCGATGACGTAGGCCTGCGCGAAGTCGCCGCCGGCCTGGAAGCGGGTCTCGAGCTCGTTGAAGAACTGCAGATCGATGTAAACGGACCGGTCGGGCGGGCAGTAGAACGGGCCCATAGCCGCCTGCCCGCCTCCGCAGGCCGTCTGTGTCTGTCCGCGGAAGGTCACCAGCCGCGGCGGCTGGAAGGTGGCCCCCGCCTGCTGGAACAGCGGCGTCCAGGCGTCCTCGTTGGAGGCCATCATCTGCTCGACGAAGACGGCGCCCTCCGTGCCGGCGTAGGTCTGCTCGCCGCCCGGCCCGGGCCGCGCCTGCTGCTGTCCCTGCAGCACCACGTTGGGATCGCCGCCCAGGAGGTACACGAGCCCGGCGATCAGCAGCGCGCCGATGCCGCCGCCGCCGATCAGCAAGCCGCCGCCGCCCCCGCCGCCCCGATGCTCAACGTTGGTGCTGCGGCGCAGGCCGTCGAGACGCATTTGGGTCGCTCCGGTGGTTCGCGGAACGAACGTGCGAACCGCCGCGCCGTTGCTCCTACCGGGGCGCGGTTCCGGCGGCCCGGATGCGCCGCTCGAGTTCGAGCGCGACGTCCTCGTCCGCGCGGCGGCGGATCTCCTGCTGCCGTTCGGCTTCGCGGCGGACCTCCGCGTCCGCGGCCACGGCGGCGGCCACGCCGCCGTCGTTGCGGACCGTGGCCTGCAGCTGCAGAGTCGCCACGCCGGCCTGCGCCCGGTAGGCCGCGGCCGAGGCCGCGTTCGCCTCCGTCTGCGCGCGCAGCCGCTCCATGTCCAGGCGCTGCGCCGTGGGATCGAACGCCTGCGCGGAGGCGGCGCCCCCGAAGAGGCTCGCTGCTGCGGCGATGAGCATGAAGCGCGTCATGCGACGGATATGGGCGCGCCGACGACGAACGGCCAGCGCGCGCCTTGCCGCACGGCCGGTCTGCGCCACACTGGCGCGTCGCCAGCGGAGATCCTCCATGCGCCCGCGCTTCATCGCCGTCCTGCTGCTGCTCGCCGCAGCCCCCGCCGCGTACGCGCAGGCGCCTGCGACGCCGGCGGAGACCTGGCCGCTGCGCATCCCCTCCTCGGGCGGCGAGGTGATCCTCCCGAGCGCCGGGGCGAAGCGGGCCTACGACGAGATCAAGTACGCCAGCTCCCGCCGCGTAGGCGACACCCTCTACGTCTCCGGCGTGATCGCGGGCGGAGGTCAGCCCGGAAAGCCGGCTGATCCGGAGGTGTTCAAGGCCAGCCTCCGCAATGCGTTCGGGAGCCTCGAACGCAGCCTGAAGGCGGCGGGCGGTGGGTTCGAGGACGTAGTGATGATCAACAGCTTCCACGTCTGGCAGAGCCCGCACTTCACCGGCGGCCGCGACGAGCACTTCAAGGCTGTCTCGGAGGTCAAGGACGAGTTCATGGCCGCGCCCCACCCCGCCTGGACGGCCGTGGGAACCACGGGCCTGCTCGCCGAGACCGGGCTGGTCGAGATCCAGATGATCGCCCACGTCCCGCCGAAGGGTCGCGCGGCCAACTAGGCCTTGGCCAGCACCGCCCGGAACTCGGGCGGCAAGTCCGCGCCCGGCGCAAGGTCGTCGAGCCCCAGCCAGCCGACCATCCGGCGGAGCTCGCCGGCGAGCAGCTCCCACACCCCGGCGTCGGCCCCCTGCTCAAGGGTGACGCCCTTCACCTGCAGGGCGCCTCCCTTGCGGTCGGCCTTGAGGTCGACCCGCGCCGCCAGTCGCTCGTCCAGCAGGAACGGCAGCACGTAGTAGCCGTGCACCCGCTTCTCCTGCGGCGTGTAGATCTCCAGGCGGTAGCGGAAGTCGAACAGCCGCTCCGCCCGCGGCCGGAACCACACCAGCGAGTCGAACGGCGACAGCAGCGCCGCCGCCTGCACCTTCCGCGGCCGCCGCGCCTGGTGGTGCAGGTAGGCGGCCTCTCGCCAGCCCTTCACCGCAGCGGGTCGAAGCACGCCCTCCTCCACTAGGGCCTGCACGGCGTCTCGCGTCTCCGCGACGCCCAGCCGCCAGTAGTCCCGGAGGTCCCGCTCGGTCGCCACGCCCTGCGCCCGCGCGGCGATCTTCAGCAGCGCCCGGTGCGCCTCCGCCGCGGACGGCGCGGTCGCCTCCACCATCTCCCGCGGCAGCACCCGCTCGGTCAGGTCGTACAGCCGCTCGAACCCGCGCCGGCTGTGCGTGGTCACCCGACCGGCCCAGAACAGGAACTCCAAGGCTCGCTTCCCGTCGCTCCAGCCCCACCACGAGCCCTTCGACTTGTGCCCGCCGCTGAGTTCCCCCGCGCTGATCGGGCCGCGCTCCGCCACCTCCGCCAGCACGTCGGCGACGAACGCCGCGCGCTCCCGCCCGAACCGCGCCAGCCCCGTGTAGATGCCTTCTCCGCTCTCCGCACGCGCCATGCGCCAGCGCAGCAGCGGATACGTCGAGACCGGGATCAGCGACGCCTCGTGCCCCCAGTATTCGAACAGGGTGCGTCCCCGCCCGTACGCGGCCTTGTCGAGCGCGGCCATGTCGTAGGCGCCTCGCCGCGAGAACACCGGCAGGTAATGCGAGCGGACCAGCACGTTGACGCTGTC
>DASVVG010000062.1:0-18411 GCA_036386655.1 Caulobacteraceae bacterium
CGTCCGCTAGGCGGCACGCGGCGGCGAGCAGGATACGGTCACGCTCGAGCGTGAACGCCGGCTCGAGGGTTGCGAACGCGGGCTCCAGCCAAGCCTCCAGGGCCGGCCCGAGCTCGTCGGCGGCGCCGAAGCGTGCGCCGAACGCGGCGCACCCCTCGACCAGCGGGTCGCGCCGGCGGATTGGCTCCGGCATCGCGTCGAACAGCAGGCCCTCGCGCAGCCCGTACGCGGAGAAGGCGACGCGCTCCACCCCGAGCTGATCGACCAGCGTCTCGAGCAGCACGGCGGCGTGGGGGAGGGTCTCGAGCCGCTTCTTCGACAGGCCCGGAATGCGTTCCAGCGAGCCGCGGGACTGGCGCGCCACCAGACGGGCGACGTTCACGGCTTCCGCCGAGGTGAGCTCGTACTGGTGCACCACGTGCAGCGCATAGCCGAAGAGGCGCATGTGCAGCAGGGCAAGATTGCGCCAGGCGCCGCCGACGGCATGGAACGCGGGCGTCTGGAAGTCGGCCGCGACGGGTTCGATGCGGCGGACGGCCTCGGCGCGGCTGCGCTCCACGTCGAAGGTCTTCGAGCCGAGGGCGAAGGGGCCGAGCGGGAGCGTCACGCCGGGCTCGACCTCGCCACCGGCGATGCGGGTGAGCTCGAGGCTCGAGCCCCCCAGGTCGCCCACTACGCCCTCCGCCGCGGGAGTTCCCGCGAGGACGCCGAGGGCGGCGGCACGGGCCTCCTCCTCGCCGGTGAGGATGCGGACCTGCAGACCGGCCTCGTCGCGGATGCGGGCTACGAACGCGTCGCCGTCCTCAGACTCGCGCACCGCGGCGGTGGCGGCGGCGTAGATCTCCGTCGGCCGGACGCCGTCGAGCACCGCGCGAAAGCGGCGGAGCGCGGCCAGCGCGGCGTCGACCCCTTCGGGATGGAGCCGGCCGGTGCGCGCCACCTCGCGACCTAAGCCGGCGAGCACCTTCTCGTTGTAGACGGTCCAGATCGCCCGGCCCTCGAGCCGGTAGATGACCAGGCGCACCGAGTTCGAGCCGACGTCGACGACGGCCACGTCGCGGGTCTCCAGGCGCACCGGGGAGCGCTCGGGCGCGGGCGCGCTAGGGACGTGAACCGACATGCTCGAAGGCCGCCGGCAGGTCCTTCACCTTCTGGCCCCGCCCGGAGAGGCTGGGGTTGTTCATGAAATACTCGTGCGCCGAGAAGGCGCGGCCGCCGAGATCCGGGTTCACCCGGCGATAGCGGCCGCCGGGCTTCAGCTCCCAGCTCTGCGCTTCGTCGTTGAGGCTCGCGACCAGGATCTGGTCGAGCACCTGGCGATGGACGGTCTTGTTGTCGACGGGGATCAGGGTTTCGACGCGCCGGTCGAGGTTGCGCGGCATCCAGTCGGCAGACGAGATGAAGACCTTCGCGTGCGCGCCAGGGAGCTTGTGGCCGTTGGCGAACGCCACGATGCGGCTGTGCTCCAGGAAGCGCCCGACGATCGACTTCACGTGCACGTTGTCGGAGAGGCCGGGCACCCCCGGCCGCAGGCAGCAGATGCCGCGCACGATGAGGTCGACCCGCACGCCGGCCTGGCTGGCGCGGTAGAGCGCGTCGATGATGTCCGGGTCCACCAGCGCGTTCAGCTTGGCCCAGATCGCGGCGGGCTTGCCGGCCCTGGCGCTCGCCGCCTCTTCGCCGATGAGGCGGAGCAGCGTGGGCTTCATGGTGAGGGGGGAATAGGACAGCCGCTCCAGCGCCTCGGGCGGGGCGTAGCCGGTGATGAAGTTGAACACGCGGCTCGCGTCGCGGCCGAGCGCCGGGTCGATCGTGAACAGCGAGAGGTCCGTGTAAACCTTGGCCGTGACCGGGTGGTAGTTGCCGGTCCCGAAGTGGCAGTAGGTGGTGAGCCCCTCGCTCTCGCGCCGCACCACGATCGAGATCTTGGCGTGCGTCTTGTACTCCACGAAGCCGTAGACGACGTGGACCCCAGCGCGCTCCATGGCGCGGGCCCAGCGCAGGTTGGCCTCCTCGTCGAAGCGCGCCTTGATCTCCACCAGCGCGGTGACGTTCTTGCCGTTCTCCGCGGCCTCGATGAGCGCCGCCACGATCGGGCTGTCCTTTGACGTGCGGTAGAGCGTCTGCTTGATCGCCAGCACGCAAGGGTCGCGCGCGGCCTGGCGCAGGAACTCCACCACCACGTCGAAGCTCTCGAACGGGTGGTGGACGAGGATGTCCTTCTCGCGGATGGCGGAGAAGCAGTCGCCGCCGTGGTCGCGGATGCGCTCGGGATAGCGCGGCTCGTAAGGTTTGAACTTCAGGTCGGACCGGCCGTCGGACGGGATCAGCTGCGAGAGCTGAGCCAGGCCCAGCATGCCGTCCACGACGACCACGTCCTGGGCCTCGGCTCCGAGGTGCTCGACGATGAAGGCACGCAGCTCCGGCTCCATCGCCGAGTCGATCTTCACGCGCACGACCTCGCCGAGGCGGCGCTGCTTGAGCAGGGCCTCGAACTCGCGGACCAGGTCTTCGGCCTCTTCCTCCAGCTCGATGTCGCTGTCGCGGATCACCCGGAAGCCGCCGCTGGCCTGCACGTCGCAGCCCGGGAACAGGTGGTCGAGGAAGAGGGCCAGGATGCCTTCCAGCGGGATCACGCGGCGCACCTTGGCCGTCGACGGCCGCTCGTCGCTCGGCGGCAAGGTCCAGAACCGCTCCACCTGCGTGGGGACCGGGACCATGGCGTAGAGGGTGCGCCGGTCGCTGCGCCGCTTCAGCTTCAGCGCTAGCGAAAAGCCGAGGTTCGGGATGAACGGGAACGGGTGCGCCGGATCGATAGCCAGCGGCGTGAGCACCGGGAACAGCTTCTCCAGGAACTGCTGCTCGAGCCAGGCGCGCTCGCCGTCGTGGACGTCGTCGCAGTCGCAAACGTGGATGCCTTCGCCGGCGAGCTCGGCCTTCAGGTCCAGCCAGCGCGCCTGCTGGCGCACCATCAGCTGGTTGGCGGCCTCGTTGACCTGGTCGAGCTGCTGTTGCGGGGTGAGGCCGTCGAGGCTGAGCACGCGGACCCCTTCGCGGACCTGACCCTTCAGGCCAGCGACGCGGACCATGTAGAACTCGTCGAGATTGTTGGCCGAGATGGAGAGAAACCGCAGCCGCTCCAGCAGGGGGTGGCGTGGGTTCTCGCTCTCCTCGAGGACGCGCTGGTTGAAGGCCAGCCACGACAGCTCGCGGTTGAAGAAGCGCTCAGGGGAGGCGAGGAGCGCCTCGTCGAGCCGCGCGGGAGCGGTCCCGCGACGCCCGCCGGACGCCTTGCGCGGGGTCGTCAGCACCGTGTCGGCGGCCACGGTGGTGTCGGCGGGCGACGTCATCGGGAGGCATTTGGCCCGCGGCCGGCGGGGAAGCAAGCGCGTCAGTCGAACAGGTCGGCGGTGTCCTCGAGGATTTCGCGGGCCAGTGCGCGGGTGACCGGCCGGTGCCGGGCGGAGGCCTCCTCGTCCAGGCGATGCACCACCTCGCGGGCATGCGGCACCGAGCGCTCGATGCGCCGCAGCAGGTAGGGGAGGAGGTCCTCCGGGGGGCGGATATTGCGCTCCCGGAACAGCTTGGCCAGCACCCCGCCCAGCACCGCGTCGTCCGGCTCCCCGAGCAGGGCCACCTGCATGGCGTTGAGGCGCGAGCGCAGGTCGGGAAGCCGGGCGGGCCAGCTCGCCGGCGGCGTGCGGGCGGTGAGCAGCAGGCCGCCGCTGGTGGGCGCCATGTTGATCAGGTGGAACAGCGCCTCCTCGTCGAGGTGGCGCTCCGCGTCCTCCCAGAGCACGGGACGGTCGACGGCGGCAGCCACCGGCTGATCCGCGGTGAAGACCACCGCGCCGCTCTGGTCCGCCCAGGCCCGGGCGAGGTGGGTCTTGCCGGCCCCCGCGGGGCCCACCAGCGCCAGGCAGCCGCCGTGCCAGGCCGGCCAGGCGTCGACCGCCCGCGCCGCCTCGGCATTGCACGCGGAGACCACGAAATCGGCGCGATCGTGGCTTGCGGCGCGGTCGAGGTCGAGGCGGAGCTGGCGGCCCATGGGCGGCTATTTAGGCCGCGCCGCTCTCGGGGGCGATCCTTGACAACCGGGGCCGCGCGTGGCCCATCCCGCCGCTTTCCCGGACCGACCCGAATGCACCCGTATCGCACCCACACCTGCGGCGCGCTCCGCCTCGCCGACGCCGGTCAGACGGTGCGGCTGTCCGGCTGGATCCACAGGAAGCGCGACCACGGCGGGCTGATGTTCGTGGACCTGAGGGACCACTACGGCCTGACCCAGCTCGTGCTGTCGCCGGAGAGCGCGGGCTTTCCGGTCGTCGACCACCTGCGGAGCGAGAGCGTGATCCGCATCGAAGGCGAGGTGGTGGCGCGGTCCGCAGAGACGGTGAATGCGAACCTACCAACGGGCGAGATCGAGGTCCGGGTGAAGACGGCGGCCGTGCTGTCGGAAGCCGCCGAGTTGCCGGTGCCGGTGTTCGGGGAGCCGGACTATCCGGAAGAGCTGCGGCTGAAGCACCGTTACCTGGACCTGCGGCGCGAGACCCTGCACCGGAACATCCTGCTGCGCACGCAGGTCATCAGCTCGATCCGCCGGCGGATGACGGACGCCGGCTTCTTCGAGTTCCAGACGCCGATCCTGACCGCCTCTTCGCCGGAGGGCGCGCGGGACTTCCTGGTGCCGTCGCGGCTGCACCCGGGCGAGTTCTACGCGCTCCCGCAGGCGCCGCAGCAGTTCAAGCAGCTGCTGATGGTCGCGGGCTTCGACCGCTATTTCCAGATCGCGCCCTGCTTCCGCGACGAGGACGCGCGCGCGGACCGCTCGCCGGGCGAGTTCTACCAGCTCGACCTCGAGATGAGCTTCGTCACACAGGACGACGTGTTCGCGGCGCTGGAGCCGGTGCTGCACGGTGTGTTCGAGGAGTTCGCCGCCGGCAAGGCGGTGACGCCGTACCCGTTCCCCCGCATCCCCTACCGCGAGGCGATCGCCAAGTACGGCACCGACAAGCCCGACCTGCGCAACCCGCTGGTCATGCAGGACGTCAGCGAGCACTTCCGCGGCGGCGGCTTCGGCATCTTTGCGAAGATCCTCGACGCTTCGTCGAAGAACCAGGTCTGGGCCGTGCCCGCGCCGGGCGGCGGAAACCGCGCCTTCGCGGACCGCATGAACAGCTGGGCCCAGGGCGAGGGGCAGCCGGGCCTCGGCTACGTCTTCTGGCGGGAGGGCGAGGAGGGCGGCGCGGGTCCGATCGCCAAGAACATAGGACCGGAGCGGACGAGCGCGATCCGCGAGCAGCTGGGCCTGCAGGTCGGCGACGCGGCCTTCTTCGTCGCCGGCGATCCGGCCGCGTTCTACAAGTTCGCCGGGTCGGCGCGGACCAAGGTTGGACAGGAGCTCGGGCTGATCGCCGAGGGGCGGTTCGATTTCTGCTGGATCGTCGACTTCCCGATGTTCGAGTGGAACGAGGACGAGAAGAAGATCGACTTCTCGCACAACCCGTTCTCGATGCCGCAGGGGGAGCTGGAGGCGCTGAACAGCAAGGACCCGCTGGACGTGCTCGCCTACCAGTACGACATCGTGGTCAACGGCGTGGAGCTGTCCTCGGGCGCGATCCGGAACCACCGCCCGGACATCATGCTGCGGGCTTTCGAGATCGCCGGCTACGGACCGGAGGTGGTCGAGGAGCAGTTCGGCGGCATGCTGAACGCCTTCCGCTACGGGGCGCCGCCCCACGGCGGATCCGCGCCGGGGATCGACCGTATTGTCATGCTGCTGGCCGGCGCCCAGAACATCCGCGAGGTGATCGCCTTCCCGCTGAACCAGCAGGCGCAGGACCTGATGATGAACGCTCCGGCGCCCGTCAGCGAGCGTCAGCTGCGCGAGCTGCACATCCGGGTGAACGCACCCGCGAAGGGGTGAGGCTCAGTACAGCTCGGGCTCGGCCGGCCGCGGCGGTTTCGGAGCCCGCGGGGGCTTCGGCGGCGGCGGCGGGACCATGTGGACCTGCACGTTGGGGATCTGGATCACCTTCGTCCGGCCGTCCGGCAGGGTGATCACGGTCACCGATTTCCCGTCATGGGTCGTGGTCCGGGTGCGGGTCACCACGTGGCGCCTGCCGCACGCCTTCACCACCAGCCCGCGAGGCAGCGCGGTGGAGTTGTCGCCGCAGGCCTGGTCGAGCTGGTCCTGGGTGAGGCCACGGGCGCTCGACAGGTTCGCGCCCCGGATGTTGGCGTGCTCCAGCTCCGCGTTGCGGAGGTCGGCCCCGGAAAAGTCCGCTCCCGTCAGGTTCGAGCCGTTGAGTTCGGCGTTCCGGAAGGAGGCCCGGTCGAACTGGCCGCCGGACATGTTGGCGTGGTGGAGCTCGGCGTCACCGAAATTGGTCCCGATCGCCTGCACGCCGCTCAGGTTCGCTCCGATGAGCTCCGTCTGGCGGAGGTCGGCCCGGGAGAGGATGGCGCCGGAGAGGTTGATGTGGACCAACGTCGCGGCCTTCATGCGAGCGCTGTTCAGGTTGGCGGAGGAGAAGTTGCTGCCGTGGGTCTCGATGCCTTCGAGAAGGGCCCGGCTGAAGTTCGCGCCGGAGAAGTTCGCCCCGTGAGCCTCGACCCCGCGAAGGTCGGCGCGGGAGAAGTCGGCGCCGGGGAAGCGAACGCCGTGCATCTTGGCGCCGCGGAGGTCGGCGTTGACCAGCGAGGCGCCGGCGAAGTTGCCGCCGGTGAAGGTGGCGTTGGTCATGACGCGGCCGGAGAACTCGCACTTGGTGCACGAGCCGCCGAGCGACATCGAGCGCGAAACCTCGCGGTCGGGGACGACGGCGTGAGCGGCCCCTGCGGAGAGGGCCAGGCCGAGAAGGGCGGCGGCGATACGCATATTCGAACACTCTGGCGCGACCGGGAGGCAGTCGCAGTCCAGTGCATTTGGCGCTCACCCCCCGTGGGCGCCACTTAATTCGGGGTAAGGTCGGCGCCTTCGCAGGGCCGACGTCACGTTAATTCGCCGTAAGGCGGCTGTTTTCAGCGGCAGAGGGGAAGCGTCAGCCCCGCCGGCAGGGTGGTGCCCTGGTCGCCGCAGGCGCCGTTCAGCTGCGCCTGGGTGAGGCCGCGGGCACGGTCCAGCTCGGCGCCCGAGAAGTTCGCGCCCGAAAGGTTCGCGCCCCGGAAGTTGGAGCCGCCGAAGTAGGCGCCGACCCAGGTGGAGTTGGTCAGGTTGGCGCCCGAGAAGTTGGCGCTGGAGAAGAGGCCGCCGAAGCCCCGCACGTCGCGCAGGTCCGCGCCGGCGAAGTTGGCGCGGTTCATCGTGGCGAGGCTCAGGTCCGCCTGGCGCAGGCGGGCGCCGGCGTAGCTCTTCCCGGCCAGCTCGACGCTGGCAAGGTCGGCCTGGAACAGGTTGCAGCCGGCGCAGCTGGCGCCCCCGCGAGCCGACGCGATCTGGCCGGCGTTCTGGGCGAGGGCGGGGCCGGCGAGGAACGCCAGGGCGGCGGCGGCGAGCGCGATCGGTTTCATTTCGGCACGACCTCAGGTGAGCGTTGCGTTTGTCGCGTTGCTCACCCGCAAGTCCGGGGCCAGCTAGTCCGCCTTGCGCGCTCCGTGCACGGCCCCGCAGGCGGTGCAGACCAGCTCCGAGCCACGCGGCCACGCCGCCACTTCCCCGCAGGCGGAGCACAGGTCCGGGCTGGACCCGCCTGTGCGCTCCGACCGGGCCGAGGCGAGGAAGACCAGGTTGTCGGCGGCCGCGCCGCGGGCGAAGCCTTTCGAGATGTACTTCAGGGCCGGCTGGGGCTCCTCGGCGGACGTGGCGCGCCCCAGGCCGTCGCTGTCCAGCCCGTCGGGCAGGCCGCTCGCGAGGTCCTCCCGGCCGAGGTACGAGACGCCCAGCTCGCGGAACAGGTAATCCAGGATCGAGGTCGCGGAGCGCACCGAGTCGTTCCCCGTCACTTCGCCCGCGGGCTCAAACCGGGTGGAGACGAAAGCCTCGACGAACTCCTCCAGAGGCACCCCGTACTGCAGGCCGATCGAGATCGAGATCGCGAAGTTGTTCATCAGCGAGCGGAAGGCGGCGCCTTCCTTGTGCATGTCGATGAAGATCTCGCCGAGTTCCCCGTCGTCGTACTCGCCGGTGTGCAGGTAGACCTTGTGGCCGCCTACGGCCGCCTTCTGGATGTAGCCCTTGCGGCGGTCCGGAAGCTTGCGGCGCGCGCGGTCGCGCTCGACCACCCGCTCCACCACCCGCTCGGCGACGATGGGCGCCGCCCGCCGTAGCGGCGCCTCTTCGGGTTCCGGCAAGTCGAGCGCGATGTCGGCGGAGGGAGCGCGTTGCAGCCGGATCGCGCGAAGGCCCGCGCCGGCCGCGGCGGCTTGTGCGGCAAGGGCGTCCGCGGGGGAGGCGTCGGCCGGCAGCTCGAGCGGGTCGATGCACGGCGGGCCGAACACGTCGGCGGCGACGCGCATGGCGATCCGCGCCTGCAGGGAGATTGCGTCGCCGCTCGCGAAGATCGCGGCCTGCTCCGGCGTCAGGCCTGGCAGATGGGCGAGGTCGCGGGGCGCGAACAGCCACGCGCGGGCCTCCTCCAGCTCGCTTCGCGTGAAGCCGGCGGCCTGGAGCGTGTCGAAGCCGGGGTCCTGCGCGGCCTCGGGGTCGGCTCCCAGGACGTCGCGCACGAAGCCGGCGCCGAGCACGGCGGGCGAGAAGGCGGCCTCGAGGCTGCGGGCGGAGGGGAGGGCGGCCTCCACCGCGGCGATCTCGTGCTCGGTGAACCCGCGGGCCTTCAGCGCCGTGGCGTTCACGACGGGCGCGTCGGCGAGGGTCCGGCGCGGGAGCAGGCGCTCCGAAGCGAGGTCGAGGGGTACGCCCAGGCGCGTGAACCCGGCCGCGGCGGCCGCCGAGAGGGTCGGCAGGGTCTCGCCGTCCGTCGTTTCGGCCGCGACGACCGGACCGGACCAGGACTGCAGCCCGACGCTGACCCCGAGGCGGAGGGCGAGCTCCGCGTCCGCGCGCCAGACGAACCGGTCGCCGGCCACCGCGGCCGCGACGGCTCCGACGCGGCGGACGAGCGCGCGGCCTTCGTCGCTGTCGTAGGCCAGACCGGAGACGACGAGCGTCTCGTGCACGCCTGCGAGGGTCAGGAGCCCGTCGTCGGCCGAGGCCGCCTGGGTCCAGAGGTCCACAGCGGTGGCGAGCCCCGCCTCGTCGACGCCGCCCGGCGAGGCGAAAAGATCGACCCTGACCGCCGCGAGCGGTGCGGCCGCGGTGCGGCGGAGCGCCTCCGCGTCGGCGGGATCGAACACCAGCACGACGCCGCCGTGCTCCCATGCCGCCGCGCCGGCCTCCAGGTCGGTCGCCGCGGACTCGTGATCCCGCGTCAGGACGAGCAACGACGTGGTCGCCGGCGGCTGCGCGGTGTCGAAAGCCGTGTCGCCGGTGCGGCCGCGCGCAATCGCGTCGACGATCAGGCGGGCGTCGGCGCCGGCCTCCATGGCGGCGTGGGCGGCGCGCGCCAGGGCGGCGTTGCGCCTCGGGTCGGCGCAGGCGTCCGCGTCGCCCTCGCAACGCGCGACCGCGTCGGCCACCGCTTCGAGACGGCGGGCGAGAGCGTCGGCCGCCCGCGCGGCGAGCGCCTCGCCCCGGCGGCGGGCGCTGAACGCGTGCAGCGCGCCCCGCGCCTCGCCTACAGGCGCAACCTCCACCGAAAGCGGCGACGACATCCCGGGCGCGGCCAGTCCGTGCAGCATCGACATCCTCAGGGCTCCGGCGAAAGGCTCGCGTGCGCCGGCTGGGCCGAGCCGCGAGGTGTAGGCGTGCAGCGCCCCC
This sequence comes from Caulobacteraceae bacterium, assembly GCA_036386655.1. Classification (GTDB taxonomy): domain Bacteria; phylum Pseudomonadota; class Alphaproteobacteria; order Caulobacterales; family Caulobacteraceae; genus JAHWJX01. The sequence goes on from DASVVG010000062.1 coordinate 9,818, forward strand.
AGCAGGGGCAGGGCGGGATCAGGCTCGGCGTGCGACAGGTCGAGCCAAGCCTCCACCTGGGCGTCGGACCACGCACGCGGCGCCGTGACCTCGACCACGGCGTCGGCCCGCTCGAGCGTGCGAACGGCGAGGTCGGGCGGCGTGAGCGGCATCGCGGCACCTTTGCGGGAGTCGCGACGCACGCCTATAGTCCGGCCCCGCAACCTCCCCGGTCAGGCCTGTGCTGAAGAAGATTTTCACCTGGTGGAACGGCGCCACCATCGGCACGCTGTTCACCGTCAAGCGGCGCGGCTCGCTGGTGGGCGAGGACGGCTTCGGCAACCGCTACTACCAGTCGCGGGACCGCAAGAGCTACGACGGCCGCAAGCGGCGCTGGGTGCTGTTCAACGGCTACGCCGACGCGTCGAAGGTGCCGCCGGAATGGCATGGCTGGCTGCACTACACGGTGGAGCAGCCGCCGACGGAGCAGCCGTTTCCGCAGCGCGCCTGGATGAAGCCGCACACGCCGAACCTGAGCGGCACGCCGATGGCCTGGCGACCGCGGGGGTCCATCGCGCGCAGCGGGGAGCGCCCGCGCGCGACCGGTGACTATCAGGCCTGGCGGCCGGAGTAGGCCCATGCGCAGGCAGGTGATCATCGCTGCGGCCGCCCTGACGGCGCTTGCGACCGCAGTCGGGCTCGTGGTGGCGCAGGACGCGTCCGTGCCGCCGGTGCAGGCGCCGCCCGAGGAGGCCGCCCCGCCGCAGGGGGCGGAGACCCCGACGAGCCCCGCGCCCGCTCCGGCCGGCCCCGGCTATACGGTGCTGGGCCCCTCCGCCCGCGACGGGGGAGACGGCGGGAACCGCCCCACCGCCCGGGCCACGCGCCCGGCCCCGGCTCCGCTGCAGCCCGGCGAGCCCGTGCCGACGGTGAAGCGGCCGCGCCACGTCGGGGCGATCCTGCAGGCGGTCGACAAGGTCACCGCCGAAACGCTGCGGTTCGAGGCGCAGGTCGGAAAGCCGATCCGCTACAAGACGCTCGTGTTCACGCTCCGGGCTTGTGAGACCGAGGCGACGGACGAGCTGGTCAAGGAATCGGCCGCGCACGTGACGATCACGTCCCAGCCGAAGGCGCAGCCCGGCCGTGTGCTGCCCGACCCCGCGCAGGTGTTCCGCGGGTGGATGTTTGCGAGCTCGCCGGGCCTGAACCCGTTCGAGCACCCGGTGTACGACGCGTGGCTGGTCGCCTGCACGCCGACGGCGCAGGCGGTCGAACCCGGCGCCCCTACGGCTCCGGCTCCCGCGCCCCGGACACAGGCCAGCACGATCGCTGCGGCTAGCTCGCCCGGCTGACCACCTCGAGCACCTCCGCGCCCGCCGCGGACGGCGGGAAGCGGTAGAAGTCCCCCTGTTCCGCCAGCGCCTGCTCCAGACGCTGGAGGTAGTCGGCGCGCAGCACCTCCCGGGCGCCGAACTGGCTCAGGTGCTCGGTGGTGAACTGAGCGTCGAGAAGGCGATAGCCGCCGATCTTCAGCCGCGCCACGAGGTGGACGAGGGCCACCTTGCTGGCGTCGCGCGCCTCCGAGAACATGCTCTCGCCGAAGAAGGCCCCACCGAGCGCCACGCCGTACAGCCCGCCCACCAGGACGCCCTCGCGCCAGCACTCGACGCTGTGCGCGAGGCCCTGGGCGAAGAGCTCGGCGTAGAGATGCTGGATCGGGGCGTTGATCCACGTCTCCGAGCGGCCGGGCCGCGGCGCCGCGCAGGCCTCCAGCACCGCAGGGAAGGCGGTGTCCACCCGCACCTGGAACTCGTCCACCCGCACGGTGCGCGCCAGCCGGCGCGGGACGTGGAAGCCGTCGAGCGGCAGCACCCCGCGACGCTCGGGATCGACCAGGAAGATCCGCTCATCCTCGCGGGAGTCGCCCATCGGGAACACGCCGCGCGCATAGCAGGCGACGAGGTCCTGCCAGCTGAAGGTGCGAAGGCGCGGGCCCACGGCTCAGGCCCCAGCTATGAGGTGCGGGCGATCCACTGCTCGAGCCAGTGGATGTGATAGTCGCCGGCGACAATGTCGGGCTGCACCAGCAGCTCCTGGAACAGCGGGATGGTGGTCTCGACGCCGCCCACCACCGTTTCCGCCAGCGCACGCTTGGCCCGCGCCACGCACTCGGCGCGGTCGCGACCGTGCACGATGAGCTTGCCGATGAGGCTGTCGTAGTAGGGCGGGATCGAATAGCCGGCGTACATCGCCGAATCGAGGCGCACGCCGAGGCCGCCCGCTGCGTGGAAGTCGGTGACCAGGCCCGGCGAAGGCGTGAAGGTGCGGGGGTTCTCCGCGTTCAGCCGGCACTCGATCGCCCAACCCTCCACGTGCACATCGTCCTGCGTGAAGGAGAGGGGCAGCCCCGCGGCGATGCGGATCTGCTCGCGCACCAGGTCGATGCCGGTGATCATCTCGGTCACCGGGTGCTCCACCTGCAGGCGGGTGTTCATCTCGATGAAGAAGAACTCGCCGTCCTCGTAGAGGAACTCGATGGTGCCGACGCCTAGGTAGCCGATCTTCTTGATCGCCTCGACGACGACGGAGCCGATCTTCGCGCGCGCTTCGGCGTCCAGCGCCGGCGAGGGGGCCTCCTCCAGCACCTTCTGGTGGCGGCGCTGCAGCGAGCAGTCGCGCTCGGCCAGGTGGCAGACGTTGCCGTGGCTGTCGGCGATGACCTGCAACTCGATGTGACGCGGGCGCTGGAGGTAGCGCTCCATGTAGACGGTGCCGTCGCCGAACGCCGCGGCGGCCTCGGTCTGCGCGGTGGCGACCGCCTCGGCCAGACTGTCCCGATCCTTGGCCACCTTCATGCCGCGCCCGCCGCCGCCGGCGGCCGCCTTGATCAGCACCGGGAAGCCGATCTCCTCGGCCGCGGCCATCGCTTCTTCTATAGAGGCGACGCCGCCCTCGGAGCCGGGCACGACGGGGATGCCGGCGTCCTTCGCCGTCTGCTTGGCGCTGATCTTGTCGCCCATGATCCGGATGTGGTCCGGGTTGGGGCCGATGAAGGTGTAGCCGTGCGCCTGCACGATCTCGGCGAAGCGGGCGTTTTCGGACAGGAACCCGTAGCCGGGGTGGATGGCCTGCGCGCCGGTGATCTCGGCGGCGGCGATGATCGACGGGATGTTCAGGTAGCTCTTCGCCGCCGGCGCCGGCCCGATGCAGACGCTCTCGTCGGCCAAGCGGACCCACATGCCCGACGCGTCCGCCTCGGAGTGCACCGCCACGGTGGCGATGCCCATCTCCTTGCACGCGCGATGGACCCGGAGCGCGATCTCGCCCCGGTTGGCGATGAGGATCTTCTCGAACACTGACGCCTACTCGATGACGACGAGGGGCTCGCCGAACTCGACCGGCTGCTCGTTGTCGACCAGGATCTGGAGGACGGTCGCGGCGCGCGGCGCGGGGATCGGGTTCATCGTCTTCATCGCCTCGATGATCAGCAGGGTCTGGCCCTGCGTGACCTTGTCGCCGACCTGGACGAACGGGTCGGCGCCGGGCGTGGCGGCCATGTAGACCGTGCCCACCATCGGCGACTTCACCTGCTCGCCCCGGGGGGCTTCCTCGGCGGGCGCCTGCGCGGCGGCAGCTGCGGCCGCGGCGGCGGCAGGCGGGGGGTACGCGGCCTGGACGGGCGCAGCGGCTCCGACCGTCGCGGAGACGGTGAGTTCGCGCTTCACGCGAATCTTCAGGTCGGCGCGCTCGACCTCGATCTCGGTCAGGCCGGTCTCCGACAGGATGTCAGCCAGCTTGCGCACGAGACGCGTGTCGATCGGGTCTGCGCCGTTCTTGGTGACGGCCATCGGCGTCGTTCCTTGTTGTTTGCGCGCGGGGCTCAGGACCCGGCGAGCTTGACGGCGGCCTCTATGGCCAGCGTGTAGCTCATCAGGCCGAAACCCGAAACCGTTCCGGCCGCGGCCTCGGCTACGTAGGAGCGGCGGCGGTAGCTCTCCCGAGCAGCCGGGTTGGACAGGTGGCACTCCACCACCGGCACGTCGACTGCCCTTAGAGCGTCAAGCAACGCGACCGAGGTGTGGCCATAGCCCGCCGGGTTGATCACGATCGCGGAGGCGGCCCCGCGGGCCTCCTGCACCCACTCGATCAGCTCGCCCTCGTGGTTACTCTGGCGGAACACGACGGCGGCGCCCATCTGGGCCGCCGTGGCCTCGCACGCCGCCCGGACGTCCTCCAGCGTGTCGGACCCGTATACCTCGGGCTCGCGTACGCCGAGCAGGTTCAGGTTGGGGCCGTTCAGGACGTAGATGGGCTTCGGCATGCGGCCGGATCACGCTCCCCGGACTCAGAGCCGGCGACTTGTATAGAGGGGGCCGCAGGGCCACAAGCGAACGTCATGAGACTGACGATCAACGGGGAAATGCGCGAATTGCCGCCGGTGAGCACGCTGGCCGAGCTGATCGGCGCGCTCGAGCTGGACACCCGCAAGGTGGCGGTCGAGCGCAACCTGGAGATCGTCCCCCGCTCGCTGCACGCCGCCACCCCGGTGGCCGACGGCGACAGGATCGAGATCGTGCACTTCATCGGAGGAGGCTGAGTTGAACGCCCCCGTCGCCATCGACGCCGCCGCGGCCGAGGACAGCTGGACCGTCGCCGGACGGACGTTCCGCTCGCGACTGATCGTCGGCACCGGCAAGTACAAGGACTACGCGCAGAACGCCGCCGCAGCGGAGGCCTCCGGGGCGGAGATCGTCACCGTGGCGCTCCGGCGCGTGAACCTGTCGGACCCGAGCCAGCCGATGCTGGTCGACTACCTCGACCCGAAGCGCTTCACCTACCTGCCCAACACGGCGGGCTGCTTCACCGGGGAAGACGCGGTGCGCACGCTGCGGCTCGCGCGGGAGGCCGGCGGCTGGGATCTGGTGAAGCTCGAGGTGCTGTCGCAGACGCAGCATCTCTACCCCGACATGGAGGAGACGCTCCGGGCCTTGAAGCTGCTCGTGGGCGAGGGCTTCCAGGTGATGGTCTACTGCACCGACGACCCGGTCTACGCGAAGAAGCTGGAGGACGCGGGCGCCGCGGCGATCATGCCGCTGGGGGCGCCGATCGGCTCCGGGCTGGGCATCCAGAACCGGGTGAACGTCCGGCTCATCGTGGAGGCGGTGTCGGTTCCGGTGCTCGTTGATGCGGGCGTCGGGACGGCGTCCGAGGCGGCGGAGGCGATGGAGCTCGGCTGCGACGGCATCATCACCAACACGGCCATCGCGGAGGCCAAGGACCCGGTCCGCATGGCGGTCGCGATGAAGCATGCGGTGATCGCGGGGCGCGAAGCCTACCTCGCGGGGCGCATGGGCCGCCGGATGTACGCCGACCCGTCTTCGCCGTTGGCGGGGCTGATCTGAGCGGCGGCTAGGCCGCCTTGCCGCCGCCGCGCTTGGCCGCCGCGATGGCCCCCGCCAACGAGTCGGGCCCGGTGAACTCGACCGGCTTGCCGGCCACGAAGAACGCCGGCGTGCCCTCGGCCTGAACCTGCTGCGCCAACTGCGCGACGTCGCGGATGTGGTCGCCGACGGCCTTGGAGTCGACGGCGGTCTTCGCCGGCGCCATCGCGACGCCGTTCGCGGCGAGGATGCGGTCCACCCCGGCGAGGTCCAGCGCCTTTGCCGACATCAGCGCCTGGTGCACCGGCAGGTACTTGCCCTGCGCCTTGGCCGCGAGCGCCGCGCGGGCTGCGTACTCCGAGACCGGCTCGCCGCCGCCGCGGTCCAGGATGGGCCACTCCTTGAAGACGAAGCGGACGTCAGGCTCTCGCTGCGCCAGCCGGACGTATTCGTCGGCCACTGTCTTGCAGTAGGGGCAGCGGTAATCGAAGAACTGGACGACGGTGACCTTCGCGTCGGCGGGGCCGAGGGCGAAGTCGCGCGGGTCTCGCTCGAGCGCCTGACGCGCGCCGGCCAGGGCCTTGGTCTGGGCCGCGGTGTTGGCGACCGCCCGCTTTTCCTCGAGCTTGACGATGGCTTCTTCCAGCACCTCGGGGTGCTCGAGCAGGTAGGCGCGCACGCGCTTGCCGAAGGCGTCGTCGCCGACGGCGCCGGCTTCCGAGCACGCGGCGACGGCGAGGGCGGCGGTCGCCGCGAGCAGGCTCTGGATCTTCATGGGCTTTCCGGTCAGCGGGCGGAGCGGCGGCTCTCGCCGATCGCTTCGAGGTCGTCCTTGCTGGGGTCGGAGGCCAGCACGATGTCCGTCGCGCGCCGCCACTGGGGCGATCCCTTCTCCAGCTTCTCCCGCGCGCGCATGGCGAAGATGCGGGCCTGCTCCTCGTCGCGCAGCGCGAAGTGCGCTTCGGCGGCGGCGAGGCGCGCGCGGCCGTCATCGCCCTTGGCGTCGTACGCCTGGGAGAGCAGCCGCCAGGCGAAGGAGTTGTCGTTCTCCAGCAGGAGCGCACGGTCGAGTTCCGCAATGGCCTCGTCGCCGCGGGCCTTGGTGTCGATGGCGAGCAGCGTCTGCGCCAGGTTCACGCGGAGGAGAGACGCCGTGGGCTTCAGCTCGACCGACTTGCGGTGCGGCGCCTCGGCCTCTTTGACCCGGCCGTTCTCGAACAGGATCTGGCCCTTCAGCTCCCAGAGGTACGGGTTGGCGGGCTGCTCCTGCAGCAGCGCGTCCACGGCCTTCAGCGCCTTGTCCGGCTCGCTGCCTCGATAGTAGGCGATGGCGCGGGCGTAGCGGGCCGGGAAGGACGTGTCCTTCTCCTTGTACTTCACGAAGGTCTGCTGAGCCGGATTGAGGAAGGCCTCGAGCTTGGCCTTCATCAGCGCGTGCTTCGCGATCGCCTCCGGCGAGTCGGCGACGCTGTGGTGCGGAGACTTCGACACCCGGGACTGGAGCCGGCCGATACGGTCGGCGGAGAGGGGGTGACTGCGGAAGTAGGCGTACCGCCGCGCTTCGGAGAAGACCTCCTGGTAGCGGTAGCTGTTGAAGAACTCGACGAGGCCCTTGCCGCTCTGCCCCGCCTTCTCGAGGTAGGTCGCGCCGGCCTGGTCGGCGGCGCCTTCCTGCACCCGCGAGTAGCCCAGCGCGCCGAGCGTGCCGAACTGGCCGGAACTCGCCATCAGCGCGGCGCCCGCGCCGGGCTGCCCTGCGAATGCCGCCAGCACGCCGAGACCCATGCTCAGGATGAAAGGCTTCAGCCCCGCGCGCATCATCTCGCCGCCCCGGACGGTGTGCCCGCCTGCCAGGTGCCCGGTCTCGTGGGCGATGACGCCGTTGAGCTGGTTGGGGGTCTTGGTTTCCAGGATCAGGCCGGTGTGCAGCCCGATGATCTGGCCCTGGGTCGCGAACGCGTTGAGTTCCTTGTCGTTGACGATCAGGATCTCGACGTCCTTCGGCTCGAGCCCCGCGGCCTGGAAGATCGGGTCCGCCTGCTCGTGCAGGATCTCCTCGATCTCGGTGTCGCGGATCAGGCTCTGCGCCTGCGCGAACGACGAGGCGAACAGCCCCGCGGCGAGGCCGAGGGCGGCCGCCGAAACAGCGAAGACGCGGGCGGCTCTGCGCTCAGCCATGGAGGGCTCCTGGGGGCGGCTCCTGCTCGCCATGACGGGACGCTGGCGCCCCGCCATGGCAATTTAGGGGCTCAGCCGGGGCGCCGCCACCAACCGCGCTTCGGCGTCGCGGGAGGGGCAGAGATCTCGGCCGGATCGGGTTGACGCGGCGCAGCGGCCGGCGCGGCCGAGGCGACCACTTCCAGCAGTGCGGCGGCGGGTTCCGCGGGCGCCGCGGCGTGCTCGGGCGCGAGCAGAACGGCGGGCTCGTTGATCGGGGCCGCGACCACCTCCGCCAGCACCGGGGCCGGCTCAGCGGCAGGTTCGGGCTCGGGGTGCGTCTCCGGCCGGCTCTCCGCGGCCTCGGCGACCTCCGGGGCCTCCGTGGCGCTCGGAGCAGCGGCGTCCGGCTTCTTGCGGCGCACCCGCTTGCGCGGAGCGCGGGCTGGAGCTTCCGCGATCTCGGCGTCCGCACTCGCAGCTGCGGGCTCCGCTGCCGGAGCGGTGGGGCTCGGCGCCTCCGCCGGCTGTTCCTGCGGCGCGGCCGCGTCGGCCTGCGGTGCGGCGGCCTCCGGCGCGAGCGGATCGAACCATGCGTACGGGTCGCCTTCGGGTGCTCGGGCGCGGGTCCAGGCGTAGGGCTCGCCGGCGCGGCCTTCCTCGCGCAGGCGACGCCCGCCGCGGCGGCCGCGACGGCGGCGGCGGGGACGATCCTCGCCGTCACCCTCGGCGGCGGCGGGGCGGCGGGATTCCGGCTCCTCCTCCTCGGCGTCGGCTTCCGCGTCGCCGTCGGCGGCGACGCGCGGCGCCCGGTCGCCCGCCTCATCGCGACGCCCGCCGCGACGGCGGCGGCGCCGCCGGCGGCGAGCCTCCTCGCTCTCGGCGCCCGACTCCCCGGACACGGGGCGGGAGTCGCCGGCGTCCTCCTCTTCGTCCTCCTCCTCGACATCGTCGAGGGCGGCGTCTTCGGCGTCGATCGCCTCGTAGCGCGATGGACGCCGCGGCGCGGAGGCGGCTTCCTCGCGGGGCTCCGCCGCCACGGCCGAGGTGCGCTCGATCACATGCTCCGCGTGGCTC
>DASVVG010000063.1:0-9448 GCA_036386655.1 Caulobacteraceae bacterium
GGCGGCATGGGCCTGCACCTCGGCATGGACGTGCCGAACTGGCCGCCGGAGAACATCGAAGACCTGGCCAAGAAGTTCGAAGACCAGGTCTAAGCGTACCCGGAGCGGCTGAGGCCGCTCCGAACACGCCGGGGAAGCTCCCAAGCCTTGCCCCGGCGTCTTCGGCTCCTCTCGCAGGGGCCGACGCCCGGAACGGGCGGCCGCCATGAGGCGCCGCCTTCGCGTCCGGGCCGGCATGGGAGGTCGGCGAGGCTGCGCGCCCGCGACCTTGAGGAGAGACCACGATGCGTCACGGCAACGCCCACCGGAAGCTCGGCCGCACTACCAGCCACCGCACCGCCATGTTCGCCAACATGTCCGCGAGCCTGATCAAGCACGAGCAGATCGTCACCACCCTGCCCAAGGCGAAGGAGCTGCGGCCCTTCGTGGAAAAGCTGATCACGCTCGGCAAGAAGGGCGACCTGCACGCCCGCCGGATCGCCATCAGCCGCGTCCGCGACCAGGACCAGGTCCGCAAGCTGTTCGACACGCTCGCGCCCCGCTACGCCGAGCGCAACGGCGGCTACATTCGCGTGCTGAAGGCCGGTTATCGCTACGGCGACAACGCCCCGCTGGCCGTGATCGAGTTCGTCGACCGCGACCCGGCCGCCAAGGGCCAGGACTCCGGTCCGGCGCCGGAAACCTTCGGCGAAGCCTAGTCGCCGCGCCGCTGCGGCGGCGCTGCCCTGAACCAGCGAAAGGCGGGCCGACGGCCCGCCTTTTTGCTGCGTGCCCCCGCACGCACGGACGCCCCGGCGCACCGCATCTGGGCCGCCCGCCGGGACGATGCTAGCATCGCGGAAGGCTCGCGCTCAGGGGGGAAGCGATGCGGTCACGGGTCGGACGCGGTCTCGCCGTGGTCCTCGCAGGGTCAATCGGGACGGGGTGGTCCGGCGGGTCCTTCGCCCAATCCGGCGTCCCCCTCCCGGAACCCCACCTGGTCTTCGCCGCCGCGCCGGAACCGCTCGGTCCGTTCTGCTCGGCACAGGAGAAGGCGGCCGCCGTCCAGGAGCTGCGCTCGCGGCGCCGCGAAGCGCGCCTGACCGCCGCCGCCGCCGAGGAGCATCATCGCTGGCTGGTGGCCGAAGCGGAGCGCCGCGGGCAGGCGCCGCTGAGCGCCGGCGGTTTCGCCCAGGCCGCCGCGGCCTACGCGGAGGTGCTCCAGTCGCACCGGACGGCGGCGGAGGCGCTCGCCCGCCAGTCCGGGGAAATCGCAGCTGCCCCGGTCGTCCGTTGCCAGGCCCTGACTGGCCAGGAGCGTTGCGGCGGCCCCGCACCCCTCCCGACGCCTCCGCCGGAGACTTGCGGCGATCCGGCGCGCCGTCGATAACCCGACGTTCCACGGGACCAGCGTATGAGCGAAACCGCCGCGCCGCGCCGCCGGGCCGCGCTCGCCTTCATCTTCGTCACGGTCGTGCTCGACATCGTGGCGCTGGGCGTCGTCATCCCCGTCCTGCCGCAGCTGATCCAGGAGTTCGCCGGCTCCACCGGCCGCGCCGGCTGGATCAACGGTCTGTTCGTGGCCGTGTGGTCGCTGATGCAGTTCGTGTTCTCCCCGATCATCGGCTCGCTTTCGGATCGGTGGGGCCGGCGGCCTGTGCTGCTGATCTCCAGCATGGGACTGGCCGCCGATTACGCGCTGATGGCGCTGGCGCCGAACCTCTGGTGGCTCGCCCTCGGCCGGATCCTGTCCGGGATCACCGCCGCCTCGATCTCGACGGCCTTCGCCTACATCGCCGACGTCGTGACGCCGGAGAAGCGGGCCCAGGCCTACGGGTACATCGGCGCGTGCTTCGGCCTCGGCTTCGTCATGGGACCCGCCCTGGGCGGCCTGCTGGGGGAGATCGACCTGCGCCTGCCGTTCTGGGCCGCCGGCGCCCTGAGCCTCGCCAACGGCCTCTACGGTCTGTTCGTACTGCCGGAGTCGCTGGCGCGCGACAGCCGCACCCCGTTCAGCTGGCGCCGCGCCAACCCGCTCGGCTCCCTGCAGCTGCTCCGCTCGCACCCCGAGCTGTTCGGCCTCGCGCTGGTCAACGTGCTGGCGCAGTTCGCCCATTACGTGTTGCCGGCCGTCTTCGCCCTCTACGCCATCGAGCGGTACGACTGGGGCCCCAGCCAGGTGGGCTGGGTGCTGGCCGGCATCGGCGTGTGCGCGGCGGTGATCCAGGGCCTGCTCACCGGGCGGATGGTCAAGCGGTTCGGGGAGCGCACCACCCTAGAGGTCGCGCTCATCTGCGGCGCGACAGGCTTCGCCATCTACGGCCTGGCGCCGAACGGCACGATCTTCTGGCTCGGCGTCCCGGTGATGTCGTTCTGGGGGATGGCCGGTCCCGCCAGCCAGGCGCTCATGACCCGCCTCGTAAGTCCCGGGGAGCAGGGCCAGCTCCAGGGCGCCAACATGAGCCTCGGCAGCCTCACGGGCGTGATCGCGCCGATCGTGTTCGGCGTCACCTTCGCGTTCTTCGTCCGGCACCCGGAGCTGCCGCTCCCCGGCGCACCGTTCCTGGTCGCCGCAGCCCTGCTGCTCGGCGCCGCGCTGCTGGCCTGGCGGGTGGCCCGCCTCGTACCGGAGACCCGCGAGGCGCCCGTGGTCCTTCCCCACCCGCAGGAAACCCCCTGAGCCTCGCGCGTTCGTGAGGGCGAGGGTCACGGCCGCCTATTTGTGGCCCGAAAGCTTCCCCCATCTAGGAAGCGTCACCTTTGCTGAGAGGCTCGCCCGTGCGTCGACTCCTCGTTCCCGCCTTGGCCGCGCTCGCCTGCGCCGCCCCGGCCGCCGCCCAGACCGGGCGTGTGCCCGACACCGACCGCATCGTTCCGTCTGACGCCAATGCCCTGAAGGCGTCCTTCTCGCCAGTGGTGCGCCGCACGGCTCCGGCGGTCGTCAACGTGCTGACGGTGCGCCAGCGCGCCCGTGACCCGTGGTTCGAGCTGTTCGGCGGCGAGTCCCCGCAACGCGAGGCCGCCCGCGGCGGCCAGTTCCAGCCCACCGGCTCGGGCGTGATCGTGCGGCCCGAGGGCATCATCGTCACCAACAACCACGTGGTGGAGGGCGCTTCTTCCGTTCGCGTCACCCTGTCGGACCGGCGCGAGTTCGACGCGCAGGTGCTGCTGCGGGATCCGCGAGCCGACCTCGCCATCCTCAAGATCAACGCCGGCGCCGACCGCCTGCCGTACCTCAACGTCGACGTGATGGAGCAGCCGGAGGTGGGCGATCTGGTGCTCGCCATCGGCAACCCCTTCGGCGTCGGCCAGACGGTCACCAGCGGCATCGTGTCGGCCACGAACCGCGCGGGCGGCGGGGCCACCGGTGCGTCGTTCATCCAGACGGACGCGCCGATCAACCCGGGCAACTCGGGCGGCCCGCTGGTCGACATGGACGGCGACGTGATCGGCATCAACACGGCCATCCTGTCCCGCTCCGGCACCTACAGCGGCGTCGGCTTCGCCGTGCCCGCCCAGCTCGTGCGGCAGGTCGTCGAGACCGCCGCGGGCGGCGCCACGCGGGTGGTGCGCCCGTACCTCGGCGTCTCCAGCCGGGCGGTCACCACCGAGGTGGCGCAGAGCATGGGCCTGGCCCGTCCCGCGGGCGTGCTGATCGGCGGCGTCACGCCCAACTCGCCCGCGGCGCGGGCTGGACTGCGGCAAGGGGACATCGTCCTGAGCGCGCGCGGCGTACCGGTGAACGAGCCCAGCGAGCTCACCTTCCAGATCGTCTCCTCGCGCCCCGGCGACGCCTTCGACCTGCAGGTCCGGCGCGACGGCCGCGTCGAAACCATCCGTGCGCGCCTGGAGGCTCCGCCGGAAGTGCCGCGCGAGCAGCGCACCCTCGCGGGTCCGCACCCGATGGCGGGAGCCACCGTGGCGAACCTCTCGACGGACATCCTGGATCGGGTGGGCGCCGACCCTCTCAACGTCATCGAGGGCGTGCTGGTGGCCGACCCCGGCCGGGCCTACGCGGCGCGGGCGGGCTTCCGCAGCGGAGACATCATCCGCGAGGTGAACGGTCGTACGGTCAACAACGTGCGCGAGCTCGAAGAGGCGATGAACACCGCGCGCGCGTGGCGGATCACGGTCCGCCGGGGCGGGCAGGATCGCGTGGCGGAGTTCTCCGCTTAGGCCTCGTCGCGCGGGGCCGCCGGCGCTGCTAGACGTGCCGGCATGAGCGACCTGTTCGAAGCCGCGGGCCTGACGCCGGAGGCGCCACGCCCGCTGGCCGACCGCCTGCGCCCGCAGTCGCTCGCGGAAGTCGTCGGCCAGGACCACCTGCTGGGGCCCCAAGGCCCGATCCGCCGCATGGCCGAGGCGCGGCGGCTCGCCTCCATGATCCTGTGGGGCCCGCCCGGCACCGGCAAGACCACCATCGCCCGCCTGCTCGCGCGCGAGGCCGGCTACGAGTTCCAGCAGCTCAGCGCCGTGTTCTCCGGCGTCGCCGACCTGAAGAAGGCGTTCGAGGCCGCTCGCGGCCGTCGGGCCGCCGGCCAGTCGACGCTGCTCTTCGTCGACGAGATCCACCGCTTCAACCGGGCCCAGCAGGACGGCTTCCTGCCGTTCGTGGAGGAGGGGATCGTCACCCTCGTCGGGGCCACCACGGAGAACCCGTCGTTCGAGCTCAACGGCGCGCTGCTTTCGCGCTCGCAGGTGTTCGTGCTGAAGCGCCTCGACGACGCCGCGCTCGCCCAGCTGCTCGAGCGCGCCGAGGCCCACGAGGGCCGCCCGCTCCCGCTCACCGACGAGGCCCGCCAGGCGCTGTTCGCGCTGGCGGACGGGGACGGCCGCTACCTGCTCACCCTCGCCGAGACGCTGTTCGCAATCGCCCCCACCGAGCCGCTCGCCACCGCCGACTTGGGGCGCCTGCTGCAGAAGCGCTCGCCCGCCTACGACAAGGACCGCGAGGAGCACTACAACCTCATCTCCGCGCTGCATAAGTCGATCCGCGGCTCGGACCCGGACGCGGCGCTCTACTGGCTCGCGCGCATGCTCGCCGGCGGCGAGGACCCGCTCTACCTGGCCCGCCGCCTGGTCCGCACCGCCATGGAGGACATCGGCGAGGCCGACCCGACGTCCCTCATGCTCGCGATCGCCGCCAAGGACGCCTACGACTTCCTCGGCTCTCCGGAGGGCGAGATCGGCCTAGCGCAGACGGTGGTCCACCTCGCCACCGCGCCGAAGTCGAACGCCGTCTACGTGGCGCACAAGGCGGCCATGCGGGCGGCGAAGGAGACCGGCTCGCTGATGCCGCCCGCGCACATCCGCAACGCCCCCACGAAGCTGATGAAGGAGCTCGGCTACGGGAAGGGCTACGCCTACGACCACGACGCGCCGGAGGGCTTCTCCGGCCAGGACTACTTCCCCGAGGGGATGGAGCGGCGCGCGTTCTACACCCCGAAAGGCGAGGGCAGGGAGGCCGCGGTCCGCGAGCGTCTCGAGCGCTGGGCCGCGCTGCGGGCCCAGAAGGGCGGCTAGTATTCCGCGCCACGGCCAAGCTGGTCTATAACCTTCCCGGGGAACGGGGGAGACGAGCATGGTGGATCAGTCGATGGGCTCGCGCGCGGGACGCAGGCCCTGGCACCTGTGGGTGGTGGGGGTGGTGGCCGTCCTCTGGAACGGCTTCGGCGCCTACGACTACACGATGACCAACCTGCAGGGGGACCCGTACCTGCGCAGCATGGGCATCACCGACGCGCAGCTCGCCTACTTCCACGAGATGCCAGCCTGGATGACCGCCGTCTGGGCGATCGGCGTCTGGGGCGCGGTGCTCGGGTCCGTGCTGCTGCTGGTCCGCCGCCGCTGGGCGCTGCCGGCGTTCGCGGTGTCGCTGCTGGCGGTCGTGATGAGCCTGATCTACGCCTTCTTCCTCTCGCGCGGGGGCGAACTGATGGGCGAGCACGCGCCCATGCAGTTCGTGGTCCTGGGCGGAGCGGTCTTCTTCGCCTGGTACGCGTGGTGGATGACGAAGCGAGGGGTGCTCCGCTAAGCGGGGGCGGGTGAGCGCCCGACCCGCACCCCGCCTCTCACCGGAAGACGTCGCCTTCGTCCGCAGCCTCGTGATCCACGAGGACGCGGACGTGTTCGCGCTGAACAAGCCCGCCGGCCTCTCCAGCCAGGGCGGCCGCATCCAGGCGCACACGCTGGACGACCTGCTGCACGCCTTCGCCAAGCCGAGCGGCCGCCGCCCGGTCCTCGTCCACCGCCTCGACCGGGACACGTCGGGCGTCATCCTCGCAGCGCGCTCGAAGCCCGCCGCCGGTTTCCTCGGCAAGGCGCTGGCCGCGCGCAAATTCCGCAAGACCTACGTCGCGATCGTCACCCCGGGGGCGCCCGAACCCCGCGCCGGCTCCATCGACGTCCCGCTCCGCCGCGAGGAGATCGGCCGCGAGTCCTACATGCGCGTCAGTGCGCCCGACCACCCGGACGCGGAGACCGCGCTCACCCGCTACCGCACGCTGGGTGAAGGGCAGGGCGCCGCCTTCCTGGAGCTGGAGCCGCACACCGGCCGCATGCACCAGCTCCGCGCCCACCTGGCCCACGCGGGTCGCCCGATCGCCGGCGACGCCCGCTACGGCGGCGCGCTCGTGCTCGGCGGCCGGCCGGTGCCCCGCCTGATGCTCCACGCCGCCCGCCTGAGCTTCCCGCACCCCGCCGGCGGCACGTCCACGATCGAGGCCCCGCCGCCCTGCGACCTTGAGGACGCCTTGAAGGCGGCGGGTTTGCGCTAATCTACGGAAGACGCGCGCCTTCCGCGCCACAGGACAAAGCCATGAAGCGCCTTCTCCTCGCCCTCGCCGGCGCCGCCGTGCTCGGCGGCTGCGCCACCTCGTACGGCGCGCCCCACCAGCCGTACGCCGAAACCCGCATCGCCGCCGACCGCGTGCGCATCACCTACACCGGCCAGCGCGGCGAGCCGCCGGAGCGCGTCGAGGACATGGCCCTCCTGCGCGCCGCCGACGTCGCCGTGCAGGGCGGCTACAGCTGGTTCCTCGTTGACAACCGCTTCGTCGAGCGCTCCCGCGGCTACGGCTACTCGAACGGCCCGCAGATCTCGATCGGCGGCTCGAACGTCAGCTTCGGCCGCAGCAGCGCGTTGTCGGTCGGCGTGGGCGTGGGCTTCAACCTCGGCAGCCTGTTCGGCGGCGAGCCGGCCTACGGCGGACGCGCCAGCAGCACCATCGAGGTGCTCCTCGGCCGCGGCACGGCTCCCGTGGGCGCCTACAACGCCGCCGACGTGCAGCGGACCATCCGCGGGCGTCTCGGCTACGGGTACGCCCCCGCGCCCGCCTACTGACCCCAGCCGGCCATGCCCGCCGCGAACGCGGGCACGAGCGCCAGGAAACCCGCCTGCAGGTAGAACCAGCGCCGGACGCGCGCGACCTTCGCCGTCCTCCGGCGCATCGGCGCGCCCCGCCTTCTGCGCGCGCCGCCAGCGGATGAAGCTGACGGTGGGCGGGATCGACAGCAGCCCCACCGCCAGGAACGCTCCCATCTTGGCGTGGAACCACGGGTTCGCCGCGTAGTAGTCCCAACCCTTCGCGCCCCAGATCGCGCGCGAGAAGCCGACCGCCAGGATCAGCGCCGCCAGGATCCCGTACCAGGCGTCGATCTTCGCCACCCGCGTCACGTCCGCGGCGGTCATCCCGCGCCGCACCAGCCCGGCCTCCGCCGCCAGCACGGCGACCAGCGAGAACACCAGCAGGTGGTGCGCGATCGCGAACAGCAGCGGCGACATCGGACGTCCCTCCCGAGCGGCCCAGCTTAGCACCGGCTTTGCGCTTCCGCCCGCCGCACCGCATATGGCCGGCATGCGCGAGGTGAAGACCCTCTACGTCGGTGTGGGCGAGGACGGCACGCGGCTGGACCGGTGGTTCAAGCGCCGCTGGCCGCACCTGAACCACATCCAGATCCAGAAGCTCACCCGCTCGGGCCAGATCCGTGTCGACGGCGCCCGCGCCAAACCCGACACGCGCCTGAGCGCCGGGGCACAGGTCCGCGTGCCGCCGCTGCCCGACGTGCCCGACCCGCATGAGAAGAAGACGATCTCCGACCGCGACGTCGCCTTCGTCCGTTCGCTGGTGCTCTACGAGGACGAGGAGGTGCTGGCGCTGAACAAGCCGTCGGGCCTGGCGGTCCAGGGCGGGACCAAGACGACCAAGCACGTCGATCGCCTGCTCGACGCCTGGGGCGAGGGCGTGGACCGCCCGCGCCTGGTGCACCGCCTCGACCGCGACACCTCCGGCGTCCTGCTGCTGGGCAAGACGCCCAACGCCGCCGCCCGCCTCTCCGGCGCCTTCGCCAAACGGCGCGCGCGCAAGACCTACTGGGCGCTCGTCGCCGGCGAGCCGAAGCCGCCCGAAGGGTTGATCGAGCTCCACCTCCTGAAGGCCGGCCACGGCGACCGCGAGATGGTCCGCCCCGCCGATCCCAACGAGTTCGGCGCCGAGCCCGCCGAGACCGAGTTCGTCACCATCTCCCGCGCCGGCCACCGCGCCACCTGGATGGCGCTGCGCCCCCACACCGGCCGCACCCACCAGCTCCGCGCCCACATGCGCGCCATCGGCCATCCGATCCTCGGGGACCCGAAGTACGGCGACGACACCTCGAACGCGCTCTCCGAGGGCCTGAAGCTCCAGCTCCACGCGCGCCGGATCGAGCTGCCGCATCCCTCCAGCGGCACGCTGATCATCGAGGCGCCGATCAGCCGCGAGCTGAAGGAGGGCTTCGAACGCTTCGGCTTCGACGAGCACGAGGCCGACCCCGAGCCGTTCCGGATCCGCCCGAAATCCCGCCGATGACCGACGAGGCCGCGACCGTGCAGGCCGCCCGCGCCCTGCTGGCGCGCGGACGGGCCGGCGAAGCCGTGGCGCTCACGGCGGACGCCGCGGCGCGGCCGGACGCGCCGCATCCCGTCCTCGCCGTCCACGCCCGCGCGCTGAAGGTCGGCGGGCGTCACCGGGAGGCGCTGGAGTTCGACCGCCGCGCCGTCGAGCGGTGGCCCGACAGCCACGTCGCCTGGCACAACTACGGCGCCACGCTCTGCGACCTCGGCCAGCCCGCGGAAGCGCAGCGCGCGGTCGAGCGCGCCTTCGCGCTCGGCGCCGACGCACCAGAGAGCTGGCTGCTTCTCGCACGCGCCCTGCACCTGCTGGGCGACCTGGACGGCTCGGAGCACGCGTTCGAGGAGACGCTGCGCCGCAGGCCCGGCTTCACGGATGCGGCGCAGGAGCTGGCCCGCCTGCGCTGGTCGCGCTCGCAGGACCCGGACGCCGCCACAGCGCACTTCGCCGCCGCCGCCGAAGCCGGCGCCGATCTCGGGCCCTTGCTGCGCGCCCGCGCGAAGATGCTGGAGAGCGCGGGCCGACGCGAGGAGCTCCTGCGCTTCCTGCACGCCGCTCTGCATACGCGGCCGGAGGACGTC
>DASVVG010000064.1:0-2076 GCA_036386655.1 Caulobacteraceae bacterium
GTCGCCGTGTTGCTCGCGGACACGCTGCTGGCGCAGGCCACCACCTACCTGCTGGTCCGGGCCGGGCGACGCCTGCCGGAGGCGTGGTCCTGCCCTCTGCTCTGGTCCGGGGGCTACGCAACTCTTCGGGCTTGTTGAGCCTGCTCGGCGAACGCCCGCGGGGTCAAGTTCCGCAGTGACCCATGCGGCCGGGGCCGCCCTGTGGTCGTGGAACGTCGATACCGACGAAAGCGCCTTGGACGAGTGACCTGCCCCCCTAGAAGCGGTCCGCCGGTGATGTGACTGGCGGACGCGGACGGGGGTTGATCGATGGGCAGGAAGAAGACGCACACGCCCGAGGAGATCGTGGCCAGGCTGCGGCAGGTGGACGTGCTGGTCTCACAGGGTCGGAGCGTCGCTGACGCGATCCGGGCCATCGGGGTGACAGAGGTGACGTACTACCTGTATGGACTGCTCCCCTTGCGCAAGCGTCCTTCGGGCTGGGGCGTGTTGGCCAGTTTGCGTAGCTGTATCCGGCGTCTTGGGAGCGATCCCAGCGCCCGAATGGCAAATCCGCACGCGCGGGCCTCAACCGATGGCCGGCCTACAAGTGGCCGCGATAGTAGCCAGGCTCTCCGCGCGTCGGTCTGACCTGTTGCCCCATTCCTCCGAACAGCTCGCAACCCTGGAGGGGAGCGGCTACGCGGCCGCCGCGGGCCGGTAGTCCTCGCCCCGCGCCAGGAGCGACCAAACGATCCTGGCGTTCTTGTTCGCCACCGCGACGACGGCCCGGTTGGTCCCGCGCCGCGCGACGAGATCGTTCACCCACCGGCTCCGGGCGTCTGTCCTGCCGGCGCTGACGCGCATGACGGCCCGCGCGCCGTGCACCAGCAGTGTCCGCAGGTGCTGGTCGCCCCGTTTGCTGATGCCGCCCATGACCGTCCGCCCGCCGGTGGCTTGGTGTCGGGGCACGAGTCCGAGCCAAGCCGCCATGTGCCTGCCGTTCTCGAAATCCTTCGCGTCGCCGGCGGCGGCCACGATGGCGGTCGCGGTCTTCGGCCCGACGCCCTCGACCTTGGCGATGCGCCGGCAGGCGGGCAGCTCGCGGAACACGGCCTCGATGCGCCGGTCGAAGTCGCGGACCCGCGCGTCCAGCTGCCCGAAGAACTCGAACAAGCTCGCCAGCATGTCGCGGGCCATGGCCGTCAGGCCGTTGCCCGCGTCGGCGATGATCCGCGGTATCGCGGTCCTGGCGCGCGACGCCGACTTGCCGAAGGCGATGCCGCGGTCGAGCAGGACGCCCCGCATCTGGCTGATCAGGGCCGTCCGATGGTTCACCAGGCGCTGCCGGCAGCGGTGCAGGGACTGGATGTCCTGCTGCGCGGCCGTCTTGAGCGGCACGAAGCGCATGCCGGGCCGCTGCACGGCCTCGCGGATCGCCTCGGCGTCGTTGCCGTCGTTCTTGTTGCCGCGGACGAAGGGCTTCACGAACCGCGGGCTGATGATCCGCACCACGTGCCCGGCCCGCTCGAACTCCCTCGCCCAGTGGAAGGCGCTCGCGCAGGCTTCGATGCCGATCGTGCAGCGCGGCAGCGCCGCGACGAAGGGCAGGAGCTGATCGCGCCGCAGACGCTTGCGGAGCACCGCCCGCCCGGTCGGGTCCACCCCGTGCAGCTGGAACAGGTTCTTCGACAGGTCGATGCCCAGCACCTTGATCTCCATGGTCCGCCTCCCTGTTGAACGGCCACCCCGAGCGTAGCTCCTGCGGGGTGGGGAGCAGTCCATGCCATTCGTTGGCGGCGGGAGTTCGGGGGGCTGAAGTCGGACCAGGTGAAGCGGCTGAAGGCGCTGGAGGCGGAGAACGCGCGGCTGCGCCGCGCCGTCTCGGACCTGACCTTGGACAAGCAGATCCTGGCCGAGGCCGCGCGGGGAAACTTCTAGGCCCCGCGCGCCGGCGCGCCTGCATCGAGCATGTCCGACGGAACTGTCCGTCTCCGAGCGCCGCGCCTGCGCGGCGCTCGGGCAGCACCGCTCGACGCGGCGCAAGGCGCCGCGGGGCCGCGGGGATGAGGAGCGGCTGACCGCCGACACCGTCGA
>DASVVG010000065.1:0-9146 GCA_036386655.1 Caulobacteraceae bacterium
ATTAGCACTTCGGGTGCGGCGCCGCAACCGAAGCGGGGGCGCAGGACGGCGATCAGCGGACGGTGAAGCGGACCAGGCCCGTCGCCGCGTGGCCGTCGGCGGCGACGGCCTTGTAGGCGGCGCGCCACGCGCCCGGCGCCAGCGCGGGAAGCGCCACGCTCGTGTGGGCCCGCGGGCCGGCGGCTGCGACCGGAACGGCGACGGTCTTTCCGCTGGGTCCCGTGAGCGCGACGGTCTTCAGCGTCATCGGGTGCACGAAGGTGAGCGTCAGCGTCTTCGGCGAGCCGCTGACCGTCGCGCCGCTCGCCGGCGAAGACGCCTTGAGCATCGACTTGGCGGCGGGGGCGGCGTGACTGTGCGCGTCCTTCTTGGGCCCGTGATCGGCCAGCGCGGGCGCGGCGGCGAGCGCGGCGACCGCCGCGGCCAGAAGCAGGGTCTTCATCGTGTCACTCCCGTCTTCCGCGTCAGAACCAGACCCGCAGGCCGGCCTTCAGCGATGTGTTTTCGGCGTCCTCTCCCGCGGCGCGGGCGAGGTCGGCGGTGTCTCCGAGCCGGCGTTCCCACGCGAGCTCGACGTAGGGCGCGAACTTGCGCGTGATCTCGTACCGAAGCTGCGCCGACAGCTCGGCGCTCGTGAAGCCGGAGCCGCGCCCCAGCTCAGGGGCGTCCGCGGCCTGCAGCTCCAGCTCGACCTCGGGCTCCAGGATAAGGCGCTGCGTCAGGTGAACGTCCACTGACTGCAGGAGGCGTCCGCTGAGCACGCCCTCGTCGCTGAGATAGGCGAAGGCCTCAGTCTCGAACTGGAAGGGCGCCAGCCCCTGCACGCCCACGGCGAGATGAGTGGCGGAGCCCGGCTCGAAGTCCTGCCGGACACCGAACTGCAGGTCCCAGAAGGTCGCGACGTTGCGGCTGTAGAGCGCCTCCAGCCGACCCTCGTGAACGTCGCCGCCTTCGAACTCGCCCTCGCTTTTAAGCCAGAGCTTCTGACGGTCGCCGCCGATCCAGGCGTCGCCGTCCCAGCCGAACACGTTCTCGCCGTCGCGGCGGGCGTAGTCCGCCTCCAGCCGCACCATGTGGAACGTGCGGTGCGGGTGCGCCTCGGCCTTGTCCTGCGCGAGCGCAGCGCCCGGCGCGAGCGCGAGCATGGCCGCGACGAGCAGCCACTTGCTCACGAGCCCGCTCCGTGGCCGGCGTGCGGATCGGCTTTCGGCGCCGGGGGCGCGTCCCCCTCCCCCAGCTTCGCCACCACCACCGAGGACATCATGCCGGCCTCCATGTGGTAGAGCAGGTGGCAGTGGAAGGCCCACTCGCCGGGCTGGTCGGCGGTGATCAGCGCGGAATAGCGCCGGCCCGGCGCCACGCTCACCACGTGCTTGTCCGGAAGGCGCTCGGCGGGCTGGCCGTTGTCGAGCTGCACGAACATCCCGTGCAGGTGCATCGGGTGCGCCATCATCGTCTCGTTGATGAAGGTCAGCTTCACCCGCTCGCCGTACCGCAGGCGGATCGGCTCGGCGTCCTCGAAGGTCACGCCGTTGATGGTCCAGATGTAGCGCTCCATGTTGCCGCCGAGCCGGACGACGATCTCGCGCTCCGCCGGCCGCGTGTCCTTCTGCGGGTCGGCCGAGCGCAGGTCGGCGTAGCTCAGCACGCGCGATCCCGCGGGCGCGCCGTTGGACCAGCCGTAGACACGGCCGGAGCCGTCGAGCGCGCCCTCCGGCGCCACGTCGCCCATGTCGTGCCCGGCCATCAGCGACGCGCCCATGCCGTGGTCGACCACCGGCAGCGCACCCGGCGCCGCGGCCGCCAGCGCGGCGGCGGCCCTCGGCCCTTCTGACCGGGTCATCGCGGCGTGCTGCTCCGGCGTATGCGCGGAGTGGTCGACCGCCGGTGCGGCCGGCGCTTCGCCGAGCGCCGCGAGCTCCTCGGCCGTGAGCTGCTCCTCCGGCGACGCGGGGCCGTGGTCGCCGTGGCCCATGGCGCCGTCCATGCCTGCCATGTGGCCCATCTCGCTCATGGTCAGCAGCGCGCGCGGGCGCATGGCAGGCACAGGCGCGCTCATCCCCGCGCGCGGGGCCAGCGTGGCGCGGGCGTAGCCGGAACGGTCGATGGCTTCGGCGAAGACGGTGAAGGCCTGCTCGGCCTTCGGCTCCACGATCACGTCGTAGGTTTCCGCCACGGCGAGCCGGAACTCGTCGGCCTCCACGGGCTCGAGGTCGCGGCCGTCCGCGCCGACCACCGTCATGGGCAGGCCGGGGATGCGCACGTCGTAGTAGCTCATCGCCGAGGCGTTGATGAAGCGCAGCCGCACCCGCTCGCCGGGCCTGAACAGGAAGGTCTCGTTGGCCGTCGGCGGCTTGCCGTTGACGAGGAAGGTGTAGCCGGTGACGTCGGCGATGTCGGTGGGATCCATGCGCATGCCGCCCCAGCCGCGCCGGTCCTTCAGCGCCTTGCCGAAACCGAACCTGCGCGCGTCGCGGAAGAAGTCGCCAAGCGTGCGGTGGCCGTAGTTGTAGTAGCCGGGGTCGACCTTGAGGTTGTTGAGGATCCGGTCGGTGTTCTCGTGGGTGAAGTCCGACAGCACGACGACGTAGTCGCGGTCCGCCTGCGCCTTCGGCCCACCCTTCGGCTCGATCACGATGGGGCCGTAGAGCCCGCCCTGCTCCTGCGTGCCGTCGTGCGAATGGTACCAGTAGGTGCCCGCCTGCTGGATCGGGAACCGGTAGGTGAAGCTGCCGCCCGGCGGGATCGACTTGAAGCCGCTGAAGCCCGGGGCGCCGTCCTGGTCCGGCGGCAGGATGAGGCCGTGCCAGTGCAGCGAACTCGGCACGCGCATGCGGTTGGTGACGCGGATCGTCACGTCCTCGCCCTCGCGCCAGCGCAGCACCGGGCCCGGGATCGTGCCGTTGACGGTCATCCGCTCGACAGGGCGGCCGGTGACGTTCACGACCTTCTCGTCGATCACCAGCTCGTATTCGCCCGCACGCGCCGCGCCCGCCGGAACGGCGAGCACCAGCGCCAGGAGCGCGAGCAGCGCTGCTTTCACCTGCATTCCTCTTCCTTCGGGGCCGGGTGTCGGGGTCATATGTGGCCTGAGTCCGGCTATTGCTGGACCTTCCCACCGTGGGAGGGTCAAGCGGCATCTTTCCCCGGGCGCCCGAGGCGCGATGCAGGTCCTGCGGCTGTCCACCCAGCTCCACAAGTGGATCGCGCTCGTGGTGGGGCTGCAGGTGCTGTTCTGGGTCGCCGGCGGCCTGGTGATGACGGCGATACCGATCGAGCGGGTCCGGAGCGAGCACCGCCTGGCCCAGCGCGACCTTCCGCCGCTGGAGTTCGACGCGGCCGTGCCCGCCGCCGAGGCGGCCAGGGCGGCGGGCGTGGGTCCCCTCGCCTCCGCGACCTTGAAAGGCACGCCGCGGGGCCCCGTGTGGGTGCTGACGCCTGTCGGGAAGGGCGAGCCGAAGACGGTCGACGCGCTCACGGGCGGCCCCCTCGAGCGGCTCACGGCGGCAGAGGCGCGGGCGGTGGCGCAGGCGGCGTACACGGGCCCGGGCCAGCCGGTGGCGGCGCGCTTCTACGCGAAGCCGCCGCAGGAGACCGGCAAGGAGACGCCGCTGTGGCGGGTGGAATTCGACGATCCGGAGGGCACCGCCTTCTATGTGGCGCCGGACACCGGCGAGGTGGTGACGCGCCGTTCGAATGTCTGGCGCTTCTACGACTTCTTCTGGCGGCTCCACATCCTGGACTTCAAGGAGGGGGACGACTTCAACCACCCGCTCCTGGTCGCCCTGACCGCGCTGACGCTGCCGGTGGTGATCACCGGGTTGATCCTGCTGTGGATCCGGGTGGGGCGGGACCTTCGGGGATTCCTGGCCCGGCGCAGGCGGGCTGCTGCAGCCGGGCGCGGTTGACCTTCCCATGATAGGAAGGTGCAGAAGGCCGACTCCTCTTCAGGAGACTGCGTGATGCACGATCAATCCCACGAACATCCGAACGAGGCGGGCGCCCAGGCGCACTCGCAGGGCGCCTCGCTGAACCGCCTCGCCTTCACCGCGACCCTGCACTGCCTGAGCGGGTGTGCGGTGGGCGAGGTCCTCGGCATGGTGATCGGCACGGCCATTGGACTGGCCGCCCTGCAGACAGTGGCGCTGGCCGTCGGCCTGGCCTTCGTCTTCGGCTACGCCTTCACCATGGTCCCGCTGCTCAGGGCCGGGCTGGCCTTCGGCGCCGTGCTGAAGCTGGCGCTGGCGGCGGACACCATCTCCATCGCCATCATGGAAGTGGTCGACAACGCCGTGATGCTGGCGGTGCCCGGCGCGATGGACGCGGGCGTGGCCTCGCCGCTGTTCTGGGGCAGCCTCGCCTTCGCGCTCGTGGTCGCGGCCGCCGCCGCCTTCCCGGTGAACCGCTGGCTGATCGCGCGCGGCAAGGGCCACGCGGTCGTGCACGCACACCATCACCACTGACCGGGAGCGCGGGATGAACATCGGCCAGGCGTCGAAGGCCTCCGGCGTCTCCACCAAGATGATCCGGTACTACGAGAGCATCGGCCTGGTGGCGCCCGCCGACCGGACGGAGAGCAACTACCGCAGCTTCTCCGCTCGGGACCTGAACGAGCTGCGCTTCATCAAGCGGGCGCGCTCGCTCGGGTTCTCGATGGAGGAGATCGGCCGGCTGCTGTCGCTGTGGCGGGACCGCTCGCGCCCCAGTCGCGAGGTCAAGGCGGTGGCGCAGAAGCACGTCGAGGACCTCGACGCGCGGATCGCGGAGATGCGGTCGATGGCCGACACGCTGCGCCACCTCGCCGACTGCTGCGCCGGCGACGAACGGCCCGACTGCCCGATCCTGGCCGACCTGTCGGACGATGCGGAGCCGGGGGAGGCGCCGGCGCGCCGCCGGCGGGGCTAGAGCCCGAAGGGGAAGGTGTCGGGCACGCCAGGGCCGGGGTGCTCCGGCCCGAGCGGCGTGACGGCGGTGGTCTCGTCGAACCAGACCCAGGCGTCGAACTGCTGCGGCAGGGAGGCGTCGGCGTAGTGGCTCTGCAGCTCCGTCTGCGGCCGGTAGATGACGCCGATGAAGCGCTCGAGGAGGGGCCCCGTCAGCCGCTCACGCAGCCGCGCGTTAGCCTCGGCCCGTAGGTCGAGCAGGAACCGCGGCACGCCGGAGTCGTGGCATAGCCGCTCGTAGCTGTCCTCGAGCGAAGGCTTCACGCGCTTCACCTCCATATCGTCGCCCCAGTCCGTGGCGGCGGCGACCGTGCCGGTGTGGGTGCCGAAGCCGATCAGGGCGGCCCCGTCACCGAAGCGCTCGCGGCAGAGCTGGCCGACGTTCAGCTCCTCGCGGAGGATGCCCATCTCAGTCGCGCGGGCATCGCCGATGTGGGAGTTGTGGGCCCAGACCACCGCCCTCGACTGCGGGCCGCGCGCCTCCAGCAGGTGCTCGAGCGTCTCGAACATGTGCGTGTCGCGCAGGTTCCAGCTCTCCGCGCCGCCGTAGTACATGATGCGGTAGTAGCGCTCGGCCGAGGCGACGAGGCGGGCGTTCTGCGCGGCGTCGAGGAAGCTCTCGCGGTCCTCGTCCGCGTATTCCCGCCGCTTGCGCAGCAGCTCCCGGCACTGCTCGATCACCGCGGCCTCGCAGCGGCGGTAGCCGCCGGTCAGCACCGCCCGCCCGTAGGTCGCGGGCTCCTTCCGCCAGGGGGTGAGGCAGCCGTAGCGCTCCCGCGCCTCGGCCGCGGCCTCGGGATCAACTTCGGCGAGGTACTCCAGCACCGCGGCCATGGAGCCGCCCATGTTGTAGAGGTCGAGGCCGTAGAAGCCGGCCCGCCGCTCCATCTCCGGCACGCCCTCGTTCCACTCGCGCATCCAGCGGACCAGCGCCGCCACCTCGACGTTGCGCCACATCCAGGTCGGGAAGCGCTGGAACGGCGGATCGGCGCCGTCGGGACCGACGCGCCCGCGCACCCAGCGGTCGACCGCGGCGGCGTCCGGCCAGTCCGCCTCGACGGCGACGATGGTGAAGCCGTGGCGCTCGATCAGCCGGCGCGTGATCGCCGCGCGAGCGCGGTAGAACTCCGACGTGCCGTGGCTGGCCTCGCCCAGCAGGACCACGCGGCGATCGCCGAAGCGATCAAACGGCGCCGCGAACTCCGGGTCTTCCAGTTCCGGCAGCGGCTCCGCCGCCTCCGCGATCAGGTCCGGCAGGCCGCGCTCGCTCATGGCGCCCTCAGGCCGCCTGACGCAGGCGGCGCAGGGCGCCTCGCGGACCGCGCCGGCTCAGGGCGCCGGCGGCCACCGCGGCGGCCGCGATCCCGACGGCGAAGCCGACGCCGGCGGCGATCCGCGGGTGGGTCTGCGCGGCGGTGTAGAGGCTGGTGCGCCGCACGAGCTTCGCGTCGCCATAGCGGCGGCCGTCGCGTCCAGCGTGGTGCAGGTTGACCGGCTGCCCCCGCCTCGATCCGCGCCTGGCCAGCAGGAAGAAGGCGGAGGTGAGCAGGCGGTCGGTCAGCCCGGGCGCCATGTGCGCGCTCGCCGTCATCATGCGGCCCGCGCCCCCGACGGTGATCATCCGCACCGGGCGCTGCGCCGCGTGCAGCACGGCGTCGGCGACGAGTTCGGGCGAGTAGACCGGCGGCGGGACCTGCGCGCCCTCGTCCATGTAGCTCTTCGCGTGGGCGGTGAAGGGCGTGTCGATGCTGGCCGGCTTGATCAGGGTGACGGAGACCGGCGCCTTCTCCTGCAGCAGCTCCATGCGCAGGCTGTCGGTGAACCCCTTCACGGCGTGCTTGCTCGCGGCGTAGGCGGAGAGCAGCGGCGTCGGCATTTCGGAGGCGATCGAGCCGATGTTGATCAACGCGCCGCCGTTGCGCTTCAGGTGCTTCAACGCCTCCGTCGACCCGTAGACCACGCCCCAGTAGTTGGTCTGGAAAAGGCGCTGGTGGTCCTCGTCGCTGATCTCCTCGAGCTTGGCGTAGACCCCGATCCCGGCGTCGTTGACCCAGGTGTCGATGCGCCCGAACCGCTCCACCGTGGTCTCCGCGAGGCGGCGCATGTCCTCTCGCTCTCCGACGTCTCCCACGACGAACTCGGCCTGACCGCCTCCGGCGCGGATGGCGTCGCGCACCTCGCGCAGCGCGGCCTCGTTGCGCGCGCAGAGCACCACCGTCGCGCCCTCGCTCGCCGCCCGCCGGGCGATGGTCAGGCCGATGCCGGAGCTCGCCCCGGTGATCACCATCACCTGTTCCTTGAGCGGCTTGAGCTTGGGGCGCATGCGCGAGAATCCTCCGACACCGCTGCGCTAACCGGCGACGCCGCAGCGGGTTCCGGGCAGGAGGCGCGCGGAAAGCCTGCGCGCGCTGCGGAAATCAGAGGGAGGAGTGGTGCCGCCTAGGTGACTCGAACACCTGACCTACGCATTACGAACGGTGCCTTTTAGTCAGCATCCGGACTTTCTGGTCATTACCAGATATTTCTAACTCTCTGAACTGCCGGTTGTTTTCCATTTCCCGTCGTTGATCGTGCTTTCTCCCATATTCCGCGAATTTCGTTCCCGTGGTAGCGATTTGGTAGCGGAGAACATCCGTCACGGTCGCGGAAACGGGGCGATGCGGCAGGCGAAACTGACCAAGCGGCTGGTCGACTCTACCGAGTACCAGGACGGCCCGGACACCCGCGTCTGGGACACCGAGCTCGCCGGATTCTGCCTGCGCGTCTATCCATCCGGCCGCAAGAGCTACGCCGTCAAGTACCGCGTGGATGGCCGGCAGCGCTGGTACACCATCGGTGCGCACGGCAGCCCCTGGTCTCCGGACGAGGCGCGGCTGAAAGCTCGTCAGATCCTGAACCTCGCAGCGCTCGGCGAGGACGCCGTCGAGAAGAAGCAGGAGCGCAAGGCAGCCCTCACCGTCGCGCAGCTGATCGAGCGCTACCTGGCCGAAGGGCCGGTCACCAAGCCGAGCAAGCGGGCCTCGTCCTGGAAGGCTGACAAGAGCAACCTCAACAATCACGTCGGGCCGCGGATCGGCCGCAAGCTAGTGCGGGAGCTGACCCGGTCCGATTGCCTGACGCTTTATCGCGACATCGCGGCCGGCACGATCAAGAGCGACCGGCGGACGAAGAAGCGGGGCCGCGCCATCATCCGCGGCGGCGCCGGGATCGCCAAGCGCACGCTGGGCACCTTCAGCGCCATGCTGTCCTGGGCGACCGAGCACGATCTCGCCACTGCGAATCCGGCCAAGGGTCTGCGCCTGCCGGCGCAACGCTCGCTGGAGCGTTTCCTCTCGCGGGAAGAGGCCGCCCGTCTGCTGGCGACACTGGACGAGATGACGGCCGACGAGTCGCTGAGCGAAGCGCACGCCGACATCGTCCGGCTCCTCCTGTTCACCGGCGCGCGCAAGGGCGAGATCGTCGGCCTGCGGTGGTCGGAAGTCGACATCGAGCGCCGGCGCCTGGTGCTCCCGCCGGAGCGCACCAAGGCCGGCGGCAAGACGGGCGTCCGCCGCATCCCGCTGAGCGGGCACGCCGCCGACATCCTGTCCGCCCGCACACGCGAGACCGACCACGTGTTCCCCTCGCGGCGCGGCGATAGGCCGACCACGGAGATGCAAAGCAGTTGGGAGGCGATCCGAAAGCGCGCCGAGCTACCCGGCGTCCGGCTCCACGACCTCCGCCACAGCTTCGCGAGCTTCGCGGTCGCCGACGGCGAGAGCCTGTTCCTGATCGGCAAGGTGCTCGGCCACGCCAGCATGACCATGACCGAGCGCTACGCCCACCTGGCCGACGATCCCCTCCAGCAGCTGGCCGAACGGAACGCCCGACGCATCGGGGGCGCCGCCTAGCCCCCTCACCCGGCCGCTGGCGGTCAGGATCCTACGTGGCGCCTGTCGTGCCTGCCCTGATCACATTCGAGCAAACGTCGGCAAATGGGATCAATAGCGACCAAACTTGGTCAACTTTGATCAATAGCTGGTACACAGCCTCACAAGTGGAACACCCTGAAAAGCCCTGAAGCTGCCTGAATACCTGCCGCCTCAAACTTCGGTTGCAATAATCGCCTAGATGTAACGAGGCGCGCTAACGCTCTTGACTTACCCACAGCCTGTGCATTGATTTGGAAATGCGATGGAGATCGCCCGGAGTTCCTGTCATGCA
>DASVVG010000066.1:0-2097 GCA_036386655.1 Caulobacteraceae bacterium
AATATCGTCGGCACCAGCATTGGCGGCCTGTTCGCCGCTATACTCTATGCTGGCTGCGTGCGGGGGAGGGCTGGCTGTTAGCCCTGCTGTCGGGCGACATCTGCCAGCGGTCCTTCCGCATTCTCGGTGCAACCGGGCTGCGCTGGGTAGTTGGGATGACCACATAGACGGCAGCTCATTCCTCCCTGGGTACCATTCACCTCCTTGTCCAAATCGCTGTTATCCCTGCTGCCGGTCGGCCTCGCCGTCGATCGGATCGCCGTCGTCCATGACCGCGTCGTTGTTACCGTTCACGCCCGCGCTGGGGCGGCCCCATGTCCTAACTGCCGGCGCCTTTCTCGCCGTGTGCATAGCCGGTATCTCCGCCGTCTCGGTGACCTGCCCTGGCAGGGCCGCGTCGGCCAAGTTGATCTGCAGGTCCGGCGCTTCCGCTGCTCCGCGTCGGAGTGTCCGCGCCGGATCTTCGCCGAGCAGCTGCCGGCGGTGGCTGCCCCAAGGGTGAGGCGCACCGCCCGTCTTGCCGAGGCTCAGCGCCGCATCGCTCTCAGCACAGGAGGTGAGGCCGGCGCGCGCCTCGCGTCGCGGCTGGCCATGCCAGTCAGCGCCGACACCTTGCTACGCCTGATCCGCGCCGAGCCGGTGTCGGTGACCACGGCGCCGCGGGTGATCGGCATCGACGATTGGGCTTGGCGCCGTGGCCAGCGCTACGGCACGCTGATTGTCGACCTGGAGCGCAACCGTCCCGTCGACCTACTGCCCGACCGCGACGCGCAGACGGTTGCGGCGTGGCTGCAGAGTCACCCTGGCATCGAGATCGTCGCCCGTGACCGTGCTGGCGCCTATGCCGACGGTATCCGGCGCGGCGCACCCGAGGCCGTCCAGGTCGGGGACCGCTGGCATCTCCTGCGCAATCTCAGCGACGCTTTGGCCAGGGCACTGGACAGGCATCAGCATGACCTGCGCGCTGCAACGGCCAGCGTTGTCGAGGTGCTGCAGAGCGTGCAGGCTGAACCCGAGGTGCCTTTAGCATCTCCGGCTATGCCGCCTGCTCTCGACCGACATGCAACTCGGCGCGCCCGGTTCGATGAGGCCCTGGCGCTGCACGGCCAAGGCTGGTCGGTGAGGCGGATCGCTCGTGCGCTCGGCGTCAATCGCCAGACCGTGCAGGGCTGGCTGCGGTCACGCCAGCTGCCCATGTGGCGCCAGCAGCCGCGCGGCAGCAGCGTCGATCGGCATGCTGACCACCTCCGCCGACGCTGGGACGAAGGCTGCCGTAATGCCGCCGAGTTGTGGCGGGAGATCCGACAGCAAGGCTTCCGCGGGCAGCTCCGGACGGTGCAACGCTGGGTTCGCCAGTGTCGCAGCGCGGATCCGACCGCGCCTGGGCTGAGCCGGACAACAGGTGCATGGCCGACGCCCTCGAGGCAGCGCGTGGCGTGGCTCGTCGTGGCCGATCGGGAACAGCTGGATGCCAAGGAGCAGCGGTTCGTCGATGCTCTGATGGCGAGCTCCCCGGAGCTTGGTCACCTCATCAGTCTGGCGCGCGAGTTCCGCACCTTCGTGCGCCAAAAAGAGGCCGACCTGCTGGATGAATGGGTGGCGACGGCGCGGGGATCGGCCTTGGCGGGATTTGCCGAGGGGCTCGCACGTGATCTCGCGGCGGTCCGCGCGGCTCTCTCATTGCCGTGGAGCACGGGGCCGGTCGAGGGACAGATCAGTCGCCTGAAGACGATCAAGCGGACCATGTGTGGCCGCGCCGGGTTTGAGCTGCTGCGTCACCGAGTTCTGGAAGCAGCATGAACGAGGTCGACGCACCCGTGCCCCTGCACCGAGAATGCGGAAGGACCGCTCCCCGAAGTCGGATGACAGGGTGGCCATGTCTGCGTGCTGCGGATGACCGGCGCGAAGCTCGCCAGAGGAGCGCGGCCAAAAAGAGGGGCGGAATTACGGTTTCCAAACTGGATGCGGTTTAGGGTCGCAGTGCGATTTTGCCCCTCAATGCGTGCTGATCAAATGAGGGCCCCGCGCGGAGATGCCTTAGTCCGCGTTTGGGCACCCATTCAAAGTAAGGCCCCCCACCCCTGGCCATCAGCCGGG
>DASVVG010000067.1:0-21724 GCA_036386655.1 Caulobacteraceae bacterium
GGAGGTCATGGACGGGCGCATATGCGCGCTCGGCGGCGCGAGAACAACCGCCGCGTCAGGAGCCGCCGAAGAGACCGCGCCGCATCCCGTTGATCGTGGCCCGGCGCACGGCCGCGCCGCCCTGGTGGTTCACCTCCGGCAGCCACCGCGCGAGTCGCGAGCAGCGCGACCGGGACGGGAAGCGGTCCGCGGCCGCGGCGGCCAGCGCCATGTCGGCGGCGTAGCGGCCCATGTCGGACATGCTGGGGCCGCCCTCGCGGCGCTGCGCGAAAGCGCTCATGGCGGCCAGCTCGACCGCGGCGACCAGGCTGGCCTGGGTCACCTCTCCGGGGGCGAGGCGGCAGCTCGCGGCGTCGCCGATGGCGTTGGTCCAGTTCTGCACCGCCCATTGGAACGCGGTCGGATCGGGCGCGCCCGTCATCGCGGTCCGCACGTCCATGTACGAGCCGGCGGTGGCGTAGCGCACGTAGGGCAGCGGATCGGCCTGTTCCGTCGTGGCGCAGGCGCCCAGCAGCAGCGTCAGGGCGAGGGGGGCGGCGGCGCGGCGCATGAGGTGTCCTCCGGGATGCGCGGCGAGGGTGGAGCTCGCCGGCTGACTCCGGGATGAACGGTCTCGACGGGACGGGGCTCCCGTCAGGCGGGGGCGGCGTCCGCCTCAGGCGCCGGCGCGCCCTGCGCCTTGAGGGGTCCGAGCTTGTGGCGGAACTGCCCGCGCAGGAGCCAGAGGCTGAGTGCGGCCTGGAACAGCACCGAGGCGACGGAGACCCACCAGACGTGTCGCAGCTCCGCCCAAGGCTGGGTGGAGAGCCAGAGCGCCGGGACGGCGAAGGTCAGCAGGCGCGCCGCGCTGCTGTAGAGCGCCGGCCGCGTGTCGCCGAGCGCCTGGAACATGCCGGAGCAGGCGAAGACCAGGCCGACCGCCACGAAGTTCCACGACACGATCTGCAGGTAGTCGACGGCGACGGCGACGACGGCCGCATCGGTGGTGAACGGGCTCACCAGCACCTGCGGCGCAACGTGGCAGAGCAGGGTCAGCACGAACATCACCGCGCTGCCGATCACGGCGGCCTGCCGGAACGTGGCGCGCACGCGGTGCGGGTCGCGGGCGCCGAAGTTCTGGCCGGCGATGGGCGCCGCCGCGAAGGCGATCGCCATCGCCGGCAGGAAGACGGACTGCATCACGCGCATGCCGATGCCGAAGCCGGCCTGCGCCTCGGCGCCGAAGCCGCGGATGACCCAGTAGACGACGCCCAGGTAGACGAACATCACCGCGAACTCGCCTGAGGCTGGGAGCCCGATCAGCGTGATGCGGCGCCAGACCGCCGGCTTGGGCGCCAGGCCGGCGACGCTCAGGCGCAGGACAGACTGCATGCGAGGGAACAGCGCCACGAAGAGGACCAGCGCCGCCACCGAGGCGATGCTGCTCGCGAGCCCGGCGCCCGCCACGCCCAACGCCGGCGCGGGCCCCCAGCCGCCGATCAGGATCGGCGCCAGCACTGCGTTCACCACCAGCGACCCCGAGGAGATGACCATCGGCTGCGCGACCACCCCCGCCGACCGCAGCCCCGCATTGATGGCTCCGATGGGGAACATCAGGGCCAGCGCCGGCACGAAGGCGATCAGGTACTCCCGCCCGGCGGCGGCCGTGGCCGCGTCGGCGCCGACGCCGCGCAGCGCCCACGGACCGAGGGTCCAGCCGAGGACGAGCGCGGCGGCGGCGAACACCAGAGACAGCCCGACCGCCTGGTCGAAGACCAGCTGCGCGTCCTCCGGCTGCCTGGCGCCGAGCGCGCGTGCGATCAGCGACATGGCGCCGACGGCGATCAGCTGGGCTGCGGCCATCCCGAGCATCCACGACGCGCCGCTGGCGCTGACCCCCGCCACGGCTTCCCTGCCGAGGCGTGACACGAAGTAGAGGTCGATCAGGAAGTAGAGCGTCTGGACGATCAGCCCGACCGCGATGAACCCCGCCATCCCGAGCAGATGGCGGGTGATGGAACCCTGAGTCAGATCACGCATGACCCTCCTCCGGGAAGTCGAGGTCGC
Source organism: Caulobacteraceae bacterium (assembly GCA_036386655.1). Lineage (GTDB taxonomy): Bacteria > Pseudomonadota > Alphaproteobacteria > Caulobacterales > Caulobacteraceae > JAHWJX01. Next base: position 2,047 of record DASVVG010000067.1, read on the forward strand.
CGGGCAGCGCTGAACTGATCCGTCCGAGCAGCTGCGCGAGCGTCTGCACTTCCTCGCCGGTCCAGCGGTCGCGGAACACCTCCCGCGCCAGCCGTTCCAGCGTGGCCAGCGCCTCGTCGGTCCGCTGGCGGCCGGCGTCCGTCAGGACCACGTAGCCAACGCGAGCGTCACGGGCGTCCGCCTCACGCCGCACGAACCCGCCCTTCTCGAGCGGAAGGCACATGCGGGTGATCGTCGATTGGCTGGTGTGGAGCCGGGCCGCGAGATCGACACGCCGAAGCCGCCCGAGGGGCGCGCGGCTCAGCTGAAGCAGCAACAGCACTTCCGTCAGCGCCAGGCCGTGCACGGCCCCGAGCGGCGGGCCGAACCGGGCGGCGATGAGCGCCTGGACGCGGAGAAGACGGAGAACGGCAGGGAGAGAGGCGTCGATCATCCCGCCGATGTAATGCAGGATGCTTGCAGATGCAAGCACCTCGCACGGATCACCGCCAGACCGGTCCGCCCCCGCCCGGGAGGCCGAGGCGCGGCCACTTCTCGGTGACGGTGTCGACGACGCTCTGGTCCATGCGGATCTGCGTGCCCCACTCGCGGTGCGTCTCCGGCGGCAGCTTGTTGGTGGCGTCGAGGCCGATCTTGGAGCCCAAGCCGCTCTCCGGCGAGGCGAAGTCGAGGTAGTCGATGGGCGTGTTCTCGATGACCGTGATGTCGCGCGCGGGGTCCATGCGCGTGGAGATCGCCCACATCACGTCGGTCCACGACCGCGCGTCGATGTCGTCGTCCACCACGATGACCCACTTGGTGTACATGAACTGGCGCAGGTACGACCAAACCCCGAGCATCACGCGCTTGGCGTGGCCGGGGTAGGCCTTCTTCATCGACACCACCGCGATGCGGTAGCTGCAGCCCTCCGGCGGCAGCCAGAAGTCGGTGATCTCCGGGAACTGCTGCCGGATCAGCGGGATGAAGACCTCGTTCAGCGCCTCGCCCAGCACGGACGGCTCGTCGGGCGGGCGTCCCGTGAAGGTCGTGAGGTAGATCGGGTCGCGGCGCATGGTGATCGCGCTGACCTGGAACACCGGGAAGCGCTCGACGGAGTTGTAGTAGCCGGTGTGGTCGCCGTAGGGCCCTTCGTCGGCGTGCTCGTCCAGCAGGACGTGACCCTCGAGCACGATCTCCGCCTCCGCCGGCACCATCAGCGGCACCGTCTTGCACGGGACCAGGTCCACCTTCGCGCCGCGCAACAGGCCGGCGAACTGGTACTCCGACAGCGTGTCGGGGACCGGCGTGACGGCGGCGAGGATCGTGCCCGGGTCGGCCCCGAGCACCACGGCGGCGGGCAGGGGATCGCGCGCGCCGCTCTTCTTGTGCCGGGCGTAGTGCTGGGCGCCGCCGCGGTGCGCCAGCCAGCGCATGATCGTGCGGTCACGGCCCAGCACCTGCATCCGGTAGATGCCGAGGTTGAAGTCGTCCTCGCGCTCTTTGCCCGGACCCTTGGTCACCACCAGCGGCCAGGTGATCAGCGGCGCCGGCTCGCCGGGCCAGCAGCTCTGGATCGGCAGCTTCGTCAGGTCGATGTCGGCGCCCTGCAGCACGACCTCCTGCACCGGGCCGCGCTTGCCGATGTTCGGCCGCATGGACATCACCGTGCGCGCCAGGGGCAGCATGTCGAAGGCTTCGCGGAAGCCGCGCGGCGGCTCCGGCTGGCGCAGGAAGGCGAGCAGCTCGCCCACCTCGCGGAGGTCCTTCGCGGTGGTGCGCTCCTTGCCCTGCAGGGTCACGCCCATGGCCACGCGGCGGACGGTGCCGAACAGGTTGGCGAGGCAGGGGATGGAGGAGCGCTCGCCGTCGGCGCGGATCGGGTTCTCGAACAGCACCGCGGGACCGCCGGTCGCGAGCAGGCGGGTCTGGATCTCCGTCATCTCCAGGACGGTGGAGACCGGCTCCTTGACGCGCACGAGCTCGCCCGCGGCTTCGAGGCGGCTCATGAACTCGCGCAGGGACCGGTACGCCATGGGCGGCGGAAGCTAGGCGGCGCGGGGCCGCCTGTCACCTCAGGCGGCGTCCCACCTCAGCGCGCGGTCGAGCCAGTCGCCGAGGCGGCCCTCCGCACGGCCGAGCGCGGAGATGCGGCCCATCTCCTCCTCGGTGAGCTCGAAGTCGAACACGTCGAAGTTCTCGCGCGCGCGGCTCTCCTTGGTCGTGCGGGGAATGGCGATCACGCCCTGCTGGAGCAGCCATCGCAGCGTCACCTGGCCGGGCGTCTTTCCGTGCGCGCGCGCCACCTCGCCGATGACGGGGTCGTCGGCGACCTTTCCCTGCGCGAGCGGCGACCAGGCCGTGAGGCTGGAGCCGAGCTCGCGCGCGGTCTGGAGCAGGGTCTTCTGACTCAGGTACGGGTGGTACTCGACCTGGTTGGTGACCAGCGGCGCGGCGGAGAGCGCGGCGGCGTCCCGCCACAGGCCCGAGGGGAAGTTTGACAGGCCGATTGAACGCGTGAGGCCGCGCTCGCGCGCGTCGTTCAGCGCGCCGATGGTCTCGGCCAGCGGCGGGTGCGGCTTGGGCCAGTGCAGCAGCAGCAGGTCGACGGGGCCGACGCCGATCCGGTCGACGCTGCCCTGCGCGGCGGCCTGGAGGTCGCCCTCGTGGAAGCTGTCGACCCAGATCTTGGTGGTGAGGAAGACCTCGTCCCGTGGCACGCCCGACGCGCGGATGGCGGCCCCGACCTCCGCCTCGTTGTTGTAGATGAAGGCGGTGTCGATGTGGCGGTAGCCGATCTCCAGCGCCGCCTGGACCATGCGGCGCGCGTCGAGCGGCTCGAGCTGCCAGGTGCCGAAGCCGAGGGCGGGGATTTCGACGCCTGACGCGGTGACGCTGAGCATGGGGAGCCTCCGGAGAGGCTCGGACTTATGCCGCGCGGCGGGCGGGACAAGGGGCGGCCTCAGCCGGCCGCGACGTGGCCCATCACCTCGCCGATGGCGGCGCGGGAATCGTACTTGCGGCCGAGGTCGCCGCGGCGGCGGGCGGCGTGGTCGAGCGCCAGCACCAGCGGCACGGTGTGCTCGGGCGCGCCGGTCAGCGCCTCGACAGCGCGCAGAAGGGCGCCGGCCATTCCCACCGGCGGGTGCAGCCGCTCGATCGGGTTGCCCAGCGGGTCGTCGCACAGCTCGGGCGGCGAGGTGACCATGTACTGGCGGCACACGAACGGGCGGTCCGCGTAGATCCCGCACGCGCCGCCCTCCAGGAACGGGCAGTGCAGGTCGAGCGCGGAGTAGCGGCGGACGACCTCGTTCGCCTGCTCCGCCGTCGTCACCGACTCCGGCTCGAGGAACACCTGGTGGACGCCGGCCGTCTGCAGCTTCGCCACGGCGACGGCGAAGCGGGCGCGGACGGCGCTGCGGCGCGGCTCCGGCATGCGGTCGACGAGGCGCGCGAGCGCGGCGGCCTCGGGCGGCGTGACGGAGACGGGATGGCCCTTGCAGCAGGCCGCGCAGCCCGCGCGGCAGGACACGTGACGGCCCTCGGCCTCCGCCGCCGCGACGGTGCCGGCCACGACCGCGTCGGCGAGCGCGCGGAGCGCCGGCAGCAGCTCGTCCAGGCGGGCGCGCTCCGGCGGCGCCTCGACGGCGACGTCGACCGGCCGGCCCATGACCCGCAGGCTGAAGCGCAGCGGCTCGCGCCGCCGCATCGCATGTCTTCCAAGCGCCCCCATGACGCCTCCCCCGACGGCAATGTGCGCCGGGGCCGCGGGCGGGTCAAAGCGGCTCAGTAGGCCAGGGCCACCCCGTCCTTGCGCATCTCGGTGGCGGCCGCGTACGCCTGCGGCCCCTTCAGGATGGCCTGGTAGCCGCCGAAGCCGCCGTCGCTGGCGCCGAGCTTCCAGCCCATGGCCGCGAGCCGCTTCTTCGTGACCTCGGGAACGCCCGTTTCCAGCCGCAGGGTGCCCACGCCTTCCTGACCTTCACCGGTCGGCTCCGACGAGCCCTCGTGGTGCCAGCGCGGCGCGTCGCCGGCGCCCTGCACGTCGAGGCCGTAGTCGATCATGTTGAGGATGATCTGCGCCTGGCCCTGGGGCTGCATGTCCCCGCCCATCACGCCGAAGGAGAGCCAAGGGTCGCCGTTCTTCACCGCGAAGCCCGGGATGATGGTCTGGAAGGGGCGCTTGCCCGGCGCGTAGCTGTTGGGCCGGCCCGGCGTGAGGTCGAACAGCTCGCCGCGGTCCTGGAACATGAAGCCGAGGCCGTCCGGCACGAGGCCCGAGCCCATGCCGCGGTAGTTCGACTGGATCCAGCTCACCATCATCCCGTCGCTGTCGGCCGTGGTGAAGTAGGTCGTGTCTCCGGGCGAGGGCGGGGAGCCCGGCCGGATGTTCGTCATCAGCCGGTTCGGTCGGATCAGCTTCGCGCGCTCCTTCGCGTACTCGGGCGAGTTCAGCCAGGCGAGCGGCGCGGGCGCGAAAGCGGGATCGGCGAAGAACCGGGCGCGGTCTTCGAACGCGAGCCGTTTCGCCTCCGCCTGGTGGTGGATCGAGGCCGCCGACTGGAAGCCCATGCCCGCCATGTCGAACTCGTTGAGGATCGACAGGATCTGCAGCGTGGAGAGGCCCTGGCTGTTCGGCGGCATGCCGTAGACCTGCACGTCGCGGTACCAGGACATCAGCGGCTCGGCCCACTCGGAGCGGTGGGCGGCCAGGTCGGCGCGCGTCATCCAGCCGCCGATGCGGCGGAAGTAGCGCTCCATCACCTCCGCGAGTTCGCCCTCGTAGAACACCCGGCCCCCGTTCCTGGCGATGATGCGCAGGGTGCGGGCGAGGTCGGGGTTGCGGAAGACTTCGCCCTGCCGCGGCGTGCGGCCGCCCGGCATGTAGGTGCGTCGCGCGTTCTCGGTCTCCTCGATGCCGAGGCCGGGCTGCTGGAAGCGCGCCATGTTGCGCTCCAGGTAGTAGGCGATGACCTCGGGCACCGGCGCGCCGGTCTCCGCAAGCGCCGCGGCGGGCTCGAGCACGTCCGCCCAGGGCAGCTTCCCGTAGCGCTGGTGCAGCGTCCACCAGGCGTCGACGGTCCCGGGCACCGTCACCGGCCGGGCGCCGTAGGCGGGGATGTGGTTGTTCTTGGCGCCCGCCCGCAGCGTCTCCAGCGTGAGCGCGCGAGGACTGCGGCCGGAGCCGTTGAGGCTGACCACCTTCCGCTGGCGGGGATCCCACAGCATCACGAAGGCGTCGCCGCCGATGCCGTTGCCGGTGGGTTCGAGGAAGCCCAGCGCCGCGTTGACCGTGATCGCCGCGTCGATGGCGGAGCCGCCGCGCCGCAGCGTCTCCAGTCCCAGCCTCGTGGCGAGCGGGTGCGCGGTGGCCGCGGCGCCGTTGACGCCCCAGGCGGCCGACCGGCTCTGCCACTTCGTGCCGCTGATGCGGTCGCCGGCGCGGATTTCCAACTGGGCCGGCGCGTCCGGCGCGCGCCGCGAGGCGGGCGTGTCGTCGGTGTTCGGCTGGCGGCTTTCGGTGCGCTGCTGGGCGGCGGCGCTCGCGGCCGCGGCGGTGAAGGGCAGGGCGGCGAAGAAGGTGCGGCGACGCATGGGCTGCTCCAGGGACCGTCCCCGATCATAGGCCCCCGCCCGCCTGCCGGAAGGGAGCTTTTGCCGCGCCTGTCGGTTTAGGCCCGGAACCTCGCAGAAAAGAAGGACCGCCGATGCACGCCCGCTCGCTCTTGACGACCCTGCTCATCGCCGGCGCGGCGGTATTGGCGCTTAGCGCCTGCGGCGACCGCGACGAGCGGCCGGAAGGCGTGAACACGACCACCACCGAGCCGACGACCGGCACCACCACCGACGAGGCCGTGGAGCCCCAAGGCGACAAGTCCACCGCGCCCGCGCCCCAGCCGGAGCACTGAGGCCGCCGGCGGGTCGGCGCGACCCGCGCAGGGCCGACGATTCTTCCGTAAGAGCACGAGGATGGAAGCCGCCGCCCCCGTGCTGGTGCTCGGCGCCACCAGCCTGGTGGGGCGCTTCGCCGTGCCGAAGCTGGTGGCCTCCGGGCGGCGGGTGGTGGCGCTCTCCCGGGAGGGGCGCGAGCCCGCGACCGGCGTCGCGTGGGTTTCCGGCGACCTGAACGACCGCGCGCTGGCGCTGCCCGGCGCCGCGGCGGCTCTGAGCCTCTCGCCGATCTGGCTGCTGCCGGATGCGCTGCCCGCGTTGAAGGCCGCGGGCGTGCGGCGGCTGATCGCCTTTTCATCGACCAGCCGGTTCACCAAGGCGGCTTCGCCTGAGCCCGAGGAGCGAGCGGTGGCCGAGCGGCTGGAGCAGGGGGAGGCTCGCACGATCGCCTTCTGCGAGGCGGAAGGGATCGCGTGGACGATCTTCCGGCCCACCATGATCTACGCCGAAGGACAGGACCAGAACGTCTCGCGGCTGGCCGGATTGGTCCGGCGCTTCGGCGTTCTGCCGTTGTCCGGCGCGGGGCAGGGGCGCCGCCAGCCGGTGCACGCGGAGGACTTGGCGGAGGCGTGCCTGCTGGCGCTGGATCGCCCGGAGACGTTCGGCCGCGCCTACGATCTGCCCGGGGGCGAGACGCTGAGCTACCGCGCCATGGTCGAACGCGTCTTCGAGGGCCTCGGCAGAACCAAGCGCGTGCTGCCGCTCCCGCCGGCTGTGTGGCGGCTGGCGTTCCGGGTGGCGTCGCCGCGTGGCGCGACCGCTGCCATGGGCGAGCGGATGGCCGAGGACCTGGTCTTCGACGGCGCTCCGGCCGCCCGGGACTTCGGCTGGCGCCCGCGGCCCTTCCGCCCTCGGTTCTAGCGCTCCGACCAGACCGCCAGCTCGTTGCCGGCCGGGTCGCGGAAGTGGAAACGCCGACCGCCGGGGAAGGGGAAGATCGGCCTCACCACCTCGCCGCCCGCCGCCTCGACCTCGCCCTGCATGCCCTCGAGGTCGTCGGCGTAGAGGATGACCAGCGGCTTCTCGGCGACGGCCTCGGGATCGGCCTGGAAGCCGGCGTCCAGCCCCGCGCCCTCCACGGCCACGTAGGTCGGCCCGTAATCGAGGAAGCGCCACCCGAACGCGGCGCCGTAGAACCGCCGCGTCTCCTCGAGACGGCCGCCGGGGAGTTCGACGTAATCGATGTGACCGTTCACGTGCATCGGGAGCCCTCCGTGTGTTCCGCCTTTGTTCTCCGCCCGCGCAGCCCGTGAGTCAACGCGCAACGGGCGCCCGCGCAGCGGCCAGACCCTCGTCGAGCCCGCGATTGGCGAGCTGGTCGGCGCGTTCGTTGAACTCGTGGCCGGCGTGGCCCTTCACCCACTTCCAGGTGACGTCGTGGCGCTGGCGGGCCTCGTCGAGACGGCGCCAGAGGTCCTCGTTCTTCACCGGCTTCTTGTCCGCGGTCATCCAGCCCCGCGCCTTCCAGCCGCGGATCCATTCGCTGATGCCGGTCTGCACGTACTTGCTGTCCGTGTGCAGCTCGACCACGCAGGGCTTCTTCAGCGCCTCGAGAGCGCGGATCGCCGCCATCAGCTCCATGCGGTTGTTGGTGGTGAGCGGCTCGCCGCCCCAGAGCTCCTTCTCGGTGCCCTTCGACATCAGCACGGCGCCCCAGCCGCCCGGCCCGGGATTCCCGCGGCAGGCGCCGTCCGTATAGATCACGACCTGGGGCGTCATGGCCGCACCCTATGGCCGGATTCGCCGCGGCGCGACGGGCTCAGGCGGCGGTGTCGGCGAGAACGCGCGGCAGCTTGAAGGCCACGTTCTCGCGAATGGGCGCGACCTCTTCGACGGTGCAGTCGAAGCGGATCGAAAGCGCCGCCAGCAGCTCGTCCACCAGCGTCTCGGGGGCGGAGGCGCCGGCGGTGATCCCCAGGCTGGAGACGCCCTCCAGGCGGCCCCAGTCGAGCGCGCCGGCGTCGTCAATGAGCAGGGCGTCGCGGGCGCCGCCGCGGACCGCCACCTCGACCAGCCGCTGCGAATTGGACGAGTTCTGCGACCCCAGGACCAGCACCAGCTCGCAGGCCTGCGCGATCTGCTTCACCGCCTCCTGGCGGTTGGTGGTGGCGTAGCAGATGTCCTCCTTGTGCGGCTCGGCCATGGCCGGGAAGCGCGCGCGGAGCGTGGCGGTGATCTCGGCCGTGTCGTCGACGGACAGGGTGGTCTGCGTCGCGAGCGCCAGCCGCTCGGGATCGCGCGGCTGGAAGGCGAGCGCGTCCTCGACGGTTTCGATGAGGGTGACGGCGCCGGGCGGCAGCTGGCCCATCGTGCCCACCACCTCCACGTGACCGGCGTGGCCGATGAGCGCCACTTCCCGCCCCGCCTCGTGGTGGCGCTCGGCCTCGACGTGGACCTTCGAGACCAGCGGGCAGGTGGCGTCGAGGTAGAACATGCCCATGCGCCGGGCCTCGGCCGGGACCGATTTCGGCACGCCGTGGGCGGAGAACACGACCGGCCGGTCCGCCGGAGCCTCCTCCAACTCCTCCACAAACACCGCGCCCATGCGGCGCAGGCGGTCCACGACGTGGCGGTTGTGCACGATCTCGTGGCGCACATAGACGGGCGCGCCGTACTTCTCGAGCGCCCGCTCGACGATCTGGATCGCCCGGTCCACGCCGGCGCAGAAGCCGCGCGGGCTGGCCAGCACCACGCGCAGCGCGGGGCGGCTCGGGCCGGAGGAGGGGAGGGGCGACTCCATGGGGCGAAGGTAGGGCTTCGTTGCGGGTCGCGCCATGAGGCCTTATTCATGCCGCGACCGCCGTGCTCATCGCGAGCCCGGCCATCTCCTTCTCGGATCCTCCGCATGCGTTTCGCCCTCATCGCCACCGTCTTCGCCGCTGCGCTGCTGGCGGGGCAGGACACGGCTTCGGCCCAGGGGCGGGGCCAGGGCGGCGGCGGCCAGCAACAGGACCGCGCAGCCGACAAGAAGAAGCGCGAGCAGGAGTGGCAGCTGCGCCAGGGGCCGCTGACCCGCAACCGCAACGCCGGGCCCTGTCCGTACGTGAAGGTGCTCTACGACGCGGCGCGCTACGTCGAGTTCGCGGAGCAGCGGGAGGCTTCCGGCTCCGTCGCCTGGACCGGCGAGATCCAAGGCGTGGAGGCGGACTGCCGCTACCGGGGAGACGATCCGATCCAGGTGGATGTCAACCTGCTGTTCTCCTTCGGCAAAGGGCCGCGGGCCGAGGGCGACACGAAGACCTATCGCTACTGGGTGGCCGTGACGGAGCGGAACCGGACGGTGCTGGCCAAGGAGTGGTTCGACATCCAGGCCGACTTCGAAGGCGGCGACCGCGCCGACTATCGCGAGCGGCTGGGCGGCATCACCATCCCGCGGGCCAGCGGCACCGTTTCGGGCACCGCGTTCGAGGTGCTCGTCGGCTTCGAGGTGACGCCGGCGATGGCCGCCTTCAACCGCGAAGGCAAACGCTTCCGCGTGGACGCCGGCGCGCCGGCGGCGGAGCCTGCCACCCAGCGATGAGCCGCGACTTCAGGGGGCTGCTGGGCGAGGCGGTCCAGGCCGCGTTCGCCGCCGAGGGGCTGCCCGCCGAACTCGGCCGCGTCACCGCCGCCGACCGGCCTGACCTAGCCGATTTCCAATGCAACGGAGCGCTCGCCGCCGCGAAGGCCGCGAAGGCGAACCCGCGCGAGATCGCCGGCCGCGTGGCCGCGCGGCTCGAAGGGGACGCACGGCTGCGCTCCGTCGAGATCGCGGGTCCCGGGTTCATCAACCTGCGGGTGGCCGACGCCGCGCTGGCGGAGCGCGCGAACGCCGTCGCCTCCGACGAGCGTGCAGGCGCGGGCGCGGTCGAGCGGCCGCGCCGGGTGATCGTGGACTACGCCGGCCCGAATGTGGCCAAGCCGATGCACGTCGGTCACCTGCGCGCGTCGATCATCGGGGAGTCGATCAAGCGTCTGTTCCGCTTCCGGGGCGACGAGGTGCTGGGCGACGCCCACTTCGGCGACTGGGGCTTCCAGATGGGCCTGCTGATCGTGGCGGTGCACGAGGAGGGCGCCGATCCGGCGAGCCTGTCGCTGGACGACCTGGAGCGCATCTATCCGGCCGCCGCCGCGCGGACGAAGGAGGACAAGGCGTTCCGCGACCGCGCCCGCCGCGCGACGGCCGAGCTGCAGTCGGGGCACGAGGGCCATCGCGCGCTCTGGCGCCGCTTCGTCGAGGTGAGCCGCACGGCGCTCGAGCGCGAGTTCGACGCGCTCGACGTGCACTTCGATCTCTGGAAGGGCGAGAGCGACGCGGACCCGCTGATCCCGGAGATGGTGGCCGACCTCGAACGGCAGGGGCTGCTGGTCGAAGACCAGGGCGCCCGCATCGTCCGCATCGGCCGCGAAGGCGACAAGCGCGAGCTGCCGCCGCTGCTCGTCGTGTCGTCGGAAGGCTCGGCGATGTACGGCACCACCGACCTCGCCACGATCGTCGACCGCCGAAAGAGTTCCGATCCCGAACTGATCCTCTACGTCGTGGACCAGCGGCAAGCCGATCACTTCGAACAGGTTTTCCGCGCCGCCTATCTCGCCGGCTACGCCGCCGAAGGCTCGCTGGAGCACATCGGCTTCGGCACCATGAACGGGCCCGACGGCAAGCCCTTCAAGACGCGCGCGGGCGGCGTGCTGAAGCTGCACGACCTGATCTCGATGGCGAAGGACAAGGCGCGCGACCGCCTGCACGAGGCGGGTCTCGGCGAGGCGTTCCCTGAGGCCGAGTTCGAGGACGTGGCGCACAAGGTGGCGGTGGCGGCGCTCAAGTTCGCCGACCTGCAGAACTTCCGCGGTACCAGCTATGTGTTCGATCTCGACCGCTTCACCAGCTTCGAAGGCAAGACGGGACCGTACCTGCTGTATCAGGCCGTGCGGGTGAAGTCGGTGCTGCGGAAGGCGGAAGAGCAGGGCGCCCGCCCGGGCGAAATCCTAATCGGGGAACCCGAGGAGCGCGACCTGGCGCTCAGCCTCGACGCCTTCGAGCAGGCGCTGACCGACGCCTACGACAAGCGCGCCCCGCACTTCATCGCCGAGCACGCCTACCACGTCTCGCAGAGCTTCTCGAGATTCTACGCCGCCTGCCCGATGCTGCAGGCGCCCGACGAGGCGACGCGCGCGTCGCGCCTCGGCCTCGCCGCCGCGTCGCTGAAGCAGCTGGAGCAGGCGCTGAACCTGCTCGGCATCGGCGTACCTGAGCGGATGTGACCGGCCTCGGTTGACTTGGTTTCCGGGCACGCACAAGGTCCGCCGGCTCTCGCGGGAGAGAGCGGGCGCGCAGGCGTCCGCCGCCGAAGGCGCAACCGCCCCGGAAACGCTCAGGCAAACGGACCGCGAAAGCTGATGAACGCTGGAAAGCGGCGCTGACGCGCCCGCCGAAGGAGCAAGGGGCCGCGCTCGCGAGTTGAGGCTGCGGTCCTGGAATCTCTCAGGCTTCAGGACAGCGGGGGCGTGTTCGGCCGTGGCGGCCGTGCGCGTCGAAACCCGAGGGGCCTGATGACCGAAACCGCACCGCTCGCCCGCACGCCGCTCTACGACGCGCACGTCGCGCTGGGCGCGCGCATGGTGCCGTTCGCGGGCTACGAGATGCCGGTGCAGTACACGGGGCCGCACGGCGGCGTGCTCAACGAGCACCGCTGGACGCGCGAGAACGCGGGGCTGTTCGACGTCAGCCACATGGGGCAGGCGCGGCTGACCGGCGCCGCGCCGCTGATGAGCTTCGAGAAGCTCACGCCCGGCGACTTCGTGGGCCTCAAGGAAGGCAAGCAGCGCTACTCGCTGCTGCTGAACGAGGCCGGCGGCATCCTGGACGACCTGATGGCCGGCCGCCCCGACCACGAGGGCCTGTTCATCGTCGTCAACGCCGGCACCAAGCACGCCGACTTCGACCTGATCGAGCGCACCCTCGCCGCGGAGGCGCACCTGCGGCGCCTCGACGACCGCGCGCTGCTGGCGTTGCAGGGACCGAAGGCGGCCGAGGTGCTCGCGCGCTGGATCCCCGAGGCCGCGAAGCTGTCGTTCATGGAGACGACGGCGGTGCGTGCCTTCGATGGCCTGGACCTGATCGTCTCGCGCTCGGGCTACACCGGCGAGGACGGCTACGAGATATCCATCCCGGCCATCGACGTGAGCCGGATCTGGATGGCGCTGCTCAACGACGAGCGGGTGCGCCCGATCGGCCTGGGCGCGCGCGACTCGCTGCGGCTCGAAGCCGGGCTGCCCCTGTACGGTCACGACGTGGACGAGACGACCTCGCCGGCCGAGGCCGGGCTGATGTTCGCCGTGAACAAGCGCCGTCGCGAGAACCGGGATTTCCGCGGCGCGGAACGCATTCTCGCCGAGGCGGCGGGCGCGATGAGCCGCGTGCGCGTCGGCTTCAAGGTGCTCGAGGGCGCCCCCGCGCGCGAAGGCGCTGAGATCGCCGACGCCGAGGGGAACGTGGTAGGCAAGGTCACGAGCGGCGCGCCGTCGCCGTCGCTCGGCGGCTCCGTCGGCATGGGCTACGTGCCGCCGTCGCTGGCGACGCCCGGCACGCCGATCAAGGTCATCGTGCGCGGACGCGCCCAGGCGGCCGAGATCGCGCCGACGCCCTTCCACCCGCACCGCTACGCCAGGAAAGTCTAGGAGACCCTCGATGCGCTTCACCAAGGACCACGAGTGGGTGAACCTCGCCGACGACGGGACAGCCACCGTCGGCATCACCAAGTACGCCGCCGATCAGCTCGGCGACGTCGTGTTCGTCGAAGTCCCCGACGCCGGCAAGGCGCTATCGCAGGGCGACTCTTTCGCCGTGGTGGAGAGCGTGAAGGCGGCCTCGGACGTCTACGCGCCGGTCGCCGGCGAGGTCGTCGAGGGCAACCAGTCGCTGGCTTCGGCCCCGGAGACGGTCAACAGCGACCCCGAAGGCTCCGGCTGGTTCGCCAAGATCCGCGTGTCGAACCCCGACGCCGTCACCGAACTCATGACCAAGGACGCGTACGACAGCTACGTCGCCTCGCTGTAAGGACCCGATGCGTTACCTCCCCCTGACCGACGCCGACCGCGCCGACATGCTCGGCATCGTCGGCGCCAACTCGATCGACGACCTGTTCGTGGACGTGCCCAAGGCGGCGCGCCTCGACGGCCCCGTCGACCTGCCGACGCACGCCTCCGAGCTGGAGGTGGAGCGGATGCTCGCCGCGATGGCGTTCAAGAACGTGCGGGCCGGGGAGGTGCCGTTCTTCTGCGGCGCCGGCGCCTACAGGCACCATGTGCCGGCGACCGTGGATCACCTGATCCAGCGGTCGGAGTTCCTGACCAGCTACACGCCGTACCAGCCCGAGATCACGCAGGGCACGCTGCAGGCGCTGTTCGAGTTCCAGACGCAGGTGGCGAACCTGACCGGCATGGATGTGGCCAACGCCTCCATGTACGACGGCTCCACCGCCACCGGCGAAGCCGTGATGATGGCCAGCCGCGTCACGCGGCGGAAGAAGGCCGTGCTCTCCGGCGGCCTGCACCCGCAGTACGCCTCGACAACCGAGACCCTGGTGCACGTAGCCGGTGTCGAGACCGTGCGGCTGGAGCCGGAGGTCGACGCCGAGGACGCCGTCATCGCGGCGATCGACAAGGACACCGCCTGCGTCGTCGTGCAGACGCCGAACGTGTTCGGCACCGCCACCGACGTGAGCAGGATCGCCGAGGCCGCGCACGCGCAGGGCGCGCTGCTGATCGTGGTGGTGACGGAGGCGGTCAGCCTCGGGCTGCTGAAGTCGCCGGGCTCGATGGGCGCGGACATCGTCGCCGCGGAAGGCCAGTCGATCGGCAACGCGCTGAACTTCGGCGGCCCGTACGTCGGCCTATTCGCCTGCCGCGAGCAGTTCGTGCGCCAGATGCCGGGCCGCCTCGCCGGCGAAACCGTCGATGCGGAGGGCCGCCGCGGGTACGTGCTGACGCTCAGCACCCGCGAGCAGCACATCCGCCGCGACAAGGCGACGTCGAACATCTGCACCAATTCAGGGCTCTGCGCGCTCGCCTTCACGATCCATATGAGCCTGCTCGGCGAAGCGGGCCTGCGCCGGCTGGCGCTGCTCAATCACCAGAACGCGCGGCGCCTGCGGGAATCGCTGAACGAGGTGAAGGGCGTGAAGATCATGACGCCGCGCTTCTTCAACGAGTTCGCCTTCCGCCTGCCGATCCCCGCCGCCGAAGCCGTGGAGGCGCTGGCGGCGCGCGGCGTGCTCGGAGGCGTGCCGTACTCCCGGCTGAACCCGGGCGCGGGCATGGACGACGTGCTGCTGGTCGCCGCCACGGAAACTACGACGCTGACCGACATCGAGACCTTCCGCTTCGAACTCCGCGAGTTGCTGGCATGAGCATGGCCAACGTTGGACGCCCCACCCGCGCGGACGCGCAGGTGGAAGGCAAGCCGGACACCCTCACCGGCGCGCGCGGCCTGCTGCAGGACGAGCCGCTGATCTTCGAACTCGGCGGCTGGGAGAAGACCGGCGTCGACCTGCCGGTGCCGGACCTGCACGACACCACCAGCGCGCATGACCTGGGCGACCTCTACCGCGCCGATCCCATCGGCCTGCCGGGGCTCAGCGAGCCCGAGGCGATGCGCCACTACGTGCGCCTGTCCCAGAAGAACCACGCCATCGACCTCGCGATGTATCCGCTGGGCTCGTGCACGATGAAGCACAACCCGCGCCTGAACGAGAAGGCGGCGCGGATGCCGGGCTTCTCCGACCTGCACCCGCTGCAGCCGCAGTCGACGGTGCAGGGCGCCATCGCCGTGATGCACGAGCTGGCGCACTGGCTGAAGACGCTGACCGGCATGCCCGCCGTCGCGCTGTCGCCGAAGGCCGGCGCGCACGGCGAGCTCTGCGGCCTGCTGGCGATCCGCGCCGCGCATGAGGCGAACGGGCAGGGGCACCGCAAGACCGTGCTGGTGCCCACCTCCGCGCACGGCACCAACCCCGCCACCGCGGCCTTCGTCGGTTACACGGTGAAGGAGATCGCGCAGACGAAGGACGGCCACGTCGACGTGGCGGACCTGGCGGCGAAGCTCGGGCCCGACGTGGCGGCCATCATGGTCACCAACCCGAACACCTGCGGCCTCTTCGAGCGCGACGTGATCGAGATCGCGCGGCTGACGCACGAGGCGGGCGCCTACTTCTATGCCGACGGGGCCAACTTCAACGCCATCGTGGGCCGGGTGCGCCCGGGCGACCTCGGCGTCGACGCCATGCACATCAACCTGCACAAGACCTTCTCCACGCCCCACGGCGGCGGCGGTCCGGGCGCGGGTCCCGTGGTGCTGTCCGAGGCGCTGGCGCCCTTCGCGCCAACGCCTTGGGTCGCGCATGACGCGAACGGCTTCCGGCTGGTCGAAGAGGCGGAAGGGGAGGCGGCGCAGGCCTTCGGCCGCATGTGCGTCTTCCACGGCCAGATGGGCATGTACGTGCGCGCGCTGGCCTACATGATGAGCCACGGCTCGGACGGCCTGAAGCAGGTCGCCGAGGACGCCGTCCTCAACGCCAACTACATCAAGGCCCGGCTGCAGACGGAGATGACGCCCGCCTTCCAGGAAGGCCCGTGCATGCACGAGGCGCTGTTCGACGACCGCTGGCTCGACGGCACCGGCCTCTCCACGCTCGACGTGGCCAAGGCGCTGATCGACGAGGGCTTCCACCCGATGACCATGTACTTCCCGCTGGTCGTGCGCGGCGCGATGCTGATCGAGCCCACGGAGACGGAGCCCAAGGAGGAGCTCGACCGCTTCTGCGACGCCATGCTGGCGCTCGCCAGGGCGGCCAAGTCCGGCGACGTCGAGCGCTTCAAGGGCGCGCCCTTCCACGCCCCCATGCGCCGCCTCGACGAAACCCGCGCCGCCCGCCAGCCCAAGCTCCGCTGGAAGCCGCAGGACCCGCAGGCGGTCGCGGCGGAGTAGGGGCCATGCGTCGCGCCGTCCTCACGACGTTGCTCGCCGCCGCGGCCCTCTCGGGCTGCATCAGGGTCAGCCTCTCGGAGACGGACGTCTACCTGCCCCAGCCCGGCGCGGTCGCGCCGCCCGCGAAGCTCGCCATCGGCGGCGTCGAGTACGCCGTGGAACCCCAGACCGTCACCTCGCTGGATGGAACGCGGCTGGCCGGGGCGCTGCTTCGCCGGCCGGGCGCCGAGCGCACGGTGCTCTACTTCGGCGGTAACCTGTTCACGATGAAGTCGAACGCCGCGGAGGTGGCGCAGGTGCTCGCGCCGCTGGGCGTGAACATCATGGTGCTTGACTACCGCGGCTACGGGGCAAGCGGCTCGGGGCCGCTTAAGATGGACGCCATCATGGGCGACGCCCTGGCGGCGTTCGACCACCTGGCGAGCCGCCCCGGGATGGATGCCTCGCGCATCGTGGTGCACGGCCATTCGCTGGGCAGCTTCATGGCCGGGCACGTGGCGGCGAACCGACCCACGGCGGGGGTGGTGCTGGAGAGCTCCGCCACGACCGCGGAGGCTTACGCCCGGCATCAGGTGCCGTTCCTGGCGCGCCCGTTCGTCCGGCTCGACATTTCGGAGAGCCTGCGCCGCCAGGGCAACCTGCAACAGATGCCGCGCATCGACGAGCCGCTGCTGCTGCTGGTGGGCAGCGAGGACAGGCCGATGCCGCCGCGCTTCTCGCGCGAGCTGTTCCAGGCCTCGACACTGCCGCCGGAGCGCAAGCGCCTGCACGTGGTGCCGGGAGCAGGGCACAACGACGTGCTGCACCACCCCTCCGCCGTCGCCGCCTACCGCGAGTTCCTGACCATCCTGCGCTAGAGCGCGGGGCCAGTCAGCGGGCGAACCGCGCCCGGTTGTCGGCGAGGGTTCGGAGTTCCGGCTCGCTAAGCCCCAGCTTCGTGGTCACCAGAGCCCAGTGCCCGCTGAGAGGCGGCCCCTCGGGGCGCAGGGTGTCGGTGCCGTACAGCACGCGGCTCACGCCCACCTGCCGGATGGTCGCCGCCATCCGCGCCGCTTCGTCGGCCGTGCTCTCGGCCGTGAGGATCCCGGACATGTCGAAGTAGAGCCGGCGCGTGCGCGGGTCCTTTCGGGCGATCGCCGCCGTGAATACGGCCATCACCTCCTCGTGCTGTGCGGTGTAGCCGGGCCCCGAGGCCCCGAGGTGGGCCACGACGACCTCGATACCCGGCGCCTTGGGCATCACCTGGTCGAGGAAGATCTGGGCATCGGTCGCGCCGTAGTTCTGGCCGCCGCGCGCACGCATGTGGACCAGGACCGGGACCTTGGCGCGTTCCGCCACCGTAAAGAACTCGCCGATGCGCGCGGCGTGCTCCGGGTGGCGCAGGCTGACCCCGCCGTTGCCGAAGTGCAGCTTCACGCCGCGCATCCCGGGCAGCTTCAGGCAACGCTCGATCTCGGCGAGCGCGTCCGGGCGGAGCGGGTTCGCGCTGCAGAAGCCGATCAGCCGCCCGCGGCTCGCGCTCACCTGCTGGGAGGTCCAGTCGTTCTCCTGCCGGGTCAGGCCGGCAGGGTCCGGCAGGTTCTTCCGCTCGTCAGCGAAGCTGTAGCCGACGGAGAGGACCACGGCGCGCTCGATCCCGGCGGCGTCCATGCGCGCTACCAGCTCGCGCCCGTCCATCTCCGGGAACTTCACGATCGGCGCGAAGCGCGCGCTGACGAGATGCTGGTGATAGTCGACGCGCGGCGCGGTCGGCGGAGCCGATCCCGTCGCCGACGCGCAGCCGCCGAGCACGAAGGCGAGGGCCAGCGCCCGACCGATCCATTCATATCGAGAGTCTCCCCAGCTCTCCCGGCTTCGCACCCGCGGAGGCGAGGGGTCGAATTAAATGTTCGTCACGCCGGCGGGTGGAGCGAGACGCTAGAGCGCGTCGTTGCCGACGTCGCTGCTCATCCGGCGGAGCGCGTCCTCGTCGAGCGTCAGAGGGTCCACCTCCTCCGGGTCACGGCCCTGCTCCTCGGCGTGGCCGCGCAGGTCGGGCATGAGGTTCGGCGCGTTGTCGAGGCGGCGCTCGCCGGCGTGCTCGGTGGGGCGGTCCGAGGGATGCGGGACGCCCTGGTCGTCTTCACTGGTGTTCTGCATGGGACGCGGAAAACCCGCCGGGTCGCGGCGGGTTCCTGCACTCATCCTTTGATAGAGCCCAGAGTGGGCTAGGCGAGCTTGGCCGCCAGTTGGTCCACGGCGCGGTCGACCAGCGGATCGCCGCCGCCCTGCGCGAGGCGGGCGGCCAGCACCTGCTCCGCCGCGCGTGCGGCGAGGTCCACGGCGGCGGCCTTCACGTCCGCCGCGGCCTGGCTCTCCGCCAGCGCGATGCGGCGGTCGGCGAGTTCGGCGCGGCGGGCGATCTGCTCCTCGAGCTTCTCGCGCGCATCCTCTTCCATCCGCTTCGCCTGGGCCTCGGCGTCGGCGATCATCTCCGCGGAGCGCCGCTCGGCGTCGGCGCGCTCGGCGCGGAGCTGCGCCAGCAGCGCCTCGGCCTCGGAGCGAAGCCGCGCGGCCTCCTCCAGGTCCGACCGGATCTTCGCCGACTTCGCGTCCAGCGAGGCGGCGATCATCTTCGGGGCGCCCATCAGGATGACGATGCCGAGGAAGATCAGCAGGCCGGCGCCGACCCAGAACTCAGCTTCCTTGGGATCGAGGAAAGCGGGCATCAGCGGGCGGGCTCCGCGCGGCCGAGGGCGGTTTCGATCTCAGCCGCCGAAGCCGCGCGGCCGGTCAGCTTCTCAGTGATGGCCTGGGCCGTCTCCACCGCGATGGTGCGGACGTTGCCCATCGCCGCGTCCCGCGCCTGACGCACACGATCCTCGGCCTGCGCCAGGTGCTGCTGCAGCTTGGCGTCCTCGGTCGCCTGACGCGCCGCGGCTTCCGCCTGGGCGCGCTGCTTGGCTTCGGCAGCGGTCCGCTGGGCGGACGCGCGCGCGGCGGCGACTTCCGCCCGAGCCGCTTCGGCTTGGGCATCGGCCTCCGCCTGCACGCGGCGGGCCTCGGCCACCGCGCCCGAGATGGTCTCCTCGCGCACGTCCAGCGCCTTCCGGAGGCGGGGCACGAAGACCCGCGCCAGCAGGAAGTAGAGCAGGGCGAAGATCAGCAGCAGCCAGACGATCTGGCCGCCCCAGTACTCGAACTCGAACTGGGGCAGGCCGCCGCCTTCGCCGCCGTGCGCGGCCTCGGCCGTGCCGACGGCCGCCTCGTGGCCGTGCACCGCCTCGGCGGCTTCGGCTGCGGGCAGTTCGCCGGCTTCGCTGGCGTGCTGGGGAGTCTCGGGCGCCATCAGGGCTTCCTACTCAGTCGCGATCCTGATCAGCCGAACAGGATCAGCAGGCCGAGCACGAAGGCCAGGATGCCCAGGGCTTCCGCGAGCGCGGCGCCCAGGATGAGGTTGGTGAACTGGCCGCCGGCGGCGCCCGGGTTCCGCAGGGCGCCCTGCAGGAAGCCGCTGAACACGGTGCCCACGCCGATACCGGCGCCGATCATGCCGAGCGTGGCCAGGCCCGCGCCGATGAATTTCGCTGCTTCTGCTTCCATGGGTCTTTCCGTCCTTGAGGGAAGGTTGGTGTGAGGGTCAGTGGTGTCCGGCGTGAACGGCGTCGTTGAGGTAGACGCAGGTCAGCACGGCGAAGACGAAGGCCTGCAGGAAGGCGACGAGGAATTCGAGCGCGGTCAGCGCCACCACGCCGGCCAGCGACAGCGCCGCGCCGGGGATGCCGAGCAGCCCGAGGCCGCCGCTGG
>DASVVG010000068.1:0-3570 GCA_036386655.1 Caulobacteraceae bacterium
CGGGCATGCTCACGCCCACGCCCGGAGAGTAGCTCTTGCCCAGCGCCTCACGCACCCGCCGCCGCAAGGCGTCGCTGAAGACGCCGCCCAGCAGCTGCAGCGCGTACTCCTCGCGCCGCCGCTCCGGCACCGCGACGTACAGCGGCCAGATCACCCCGGCGACCGCCTTCTCCGCAGCGCCTTCGTGCGTGGCCCGGATCTCCGCCGGCGGATTGGCCGGGAAGCGCAGGAACGGCGGGTTCGCACTCCGCGCGGCGGAGCCGGAGCGGCGCGGCAGGGCGCCCAGCGTCCTGGCGACCGCGTCGACCGCCTTCGCCTCGTCGATGTCGCCGACGACCGTCACCTCCAGCGGCGCCTCGCGCAGCACCGGCCGCATCATCCGCTCGAAATCGCTGGCGCGCAGCGCCATCAGCGTCGCCTTCGGAGGCAGGCTGGTCGGCCCGCCCGGCGCCACGGCCTCGCCGATCGCCTGCCCGATCACCGCCTGCGGCTCCGTCCGGTACATGCGGTAGAAACCCTCAACGGCCGTCGGGATCTTCGCGTCCATGTTCGGCCGGAAGCCCGGGTCGACCAGATAGGCCGCCATGATCTGCATCTGCAGGTCCAGATCCGCCGGCGAGCTGGCGCCCGACAGCCCGTAGTAGTTGTCGCCCATGCCGAGGTTCACCGACCAGCGGCGCGCCTGGAACAGCCGGGTCAGCTCGTCGTGGTCGTGCCGGCCGAGGCCGCCCTCGGTCGTCATCCGCGCCGCCAGCATCGGGACGAGGGTGCTCTGGTAGGGCAGCCCGCTGCGGCCCGCTCCGAACCGGATGCTCACGTCCACCCGGTCTCGGGTGAAGGCCACCTGCTTGAAGTTCATCACCAGGCCGTTGGCGAAGAACAGGCGGGTGAAACCAGGATCCGCGACGGTTTCGCGCCGGACGACGGTCCCCGGCGCGCCGAAGTTCTTGTAGCCCCACTCCACCTTCGGCCCGTCGGTGGGCGCTGCGGGGGCGGGCCGCGCGGTCGCAGCCGCCCAGGCCGTGCGCACCTCCTCCGCCTTCGGAGGTTGGGGAGCGCTCACCACGATGAGCGGGCCGGCGCCGGCCCAGTCGCGTCGGAAGGCGGCGTGCACGGTCGCGGGCGTGACGCCCGCCACCCCCGCCTCGAAGAGCCGCAGGTTCTCCTCGGGGCGCGAGAAAACCTCCTGCTCCTCCTCGTCGCTCAGGTCCGCGAGCAGAACCGCGGCCAGCGCAGCGGAGCGCCGCGTCGAGGCTTGCGCCACCGCCGCATGAAGGTCGGTCCGCATCGAGGCGACCGCCCGCTTCAGTTCATCCACGGTGGGACCGTGCAGCTCCATACGCCGCGCCTCTTGTAGGGCTGCGTCGAGCGCGCGCTTCCAGTCCTCGTTCAGAGGCCGGGCCGAGAGGCAGATGTAGGCCGCCTCCCGATAGGCTTCGGAGCGGTTGATCGAGGCGGCCCCGAAAGGAGCCTCTCGCGACTGGGACAATCGGCGCAGCCGCTCGTCGAGAACATGCTCCCAGAGGATTCGGGGCATCCGCTCGCGCCAGCGGGCGGGCGTCTCCGGCGCCGGCGGGTCCCGCGGCTGGGTCCGGCACGCTGCGATGGAGCTGGGCAGCTGGGGCTCGGGGCGCACCAGCACGTCGAGTCCGCGGGCCAGGTTCGGCCCTCCGCCCCGGGTCCGGACGGGCGCAGGGCCCTTTCCACGCCAAGTGCCGAAAGTCTGCGCCACCCGCCGCTCCAACTCCTCCACGGGCAGGTCGCCCACGATCACCACGGAGGCGTTCTCCGGCCGGTACCACCGATCATAGAAGGCCCGCAGCCGCGCCGCGTCGATGGCCTTCAGGGTCTCGCGCGTGCCGATCGGCCACCGCGTCGGTCCCCGCAGTTCCGGCGACAGGAACTTCGTCTGCGCCTCGAACAGGGTCCGCGCCGGCCCGAGTCCGGTGTCGTGCTCCGCCAGCACGACGCCGCGCTCACGCTCCACCGCCTCCCGCGACAGCACCATCCCGTCGGCGACTTCCCGCATCCAGCGGAAGGCCAGCTCCAGCTTGGCGGGGTCCGCCAGCGACAGGTCGAGGAAGTAGGTCGTGTCGAACGAGCTGGTGCTGGCGTTCTGGTCGCGCCCGAAGGCCACGCCCTGCGCCGCGAACACGCGGTCGAGTTCGCCCTCGGCGATCGTGCGCGTGCCGTTGAAGGCCATGTGCTCCAGGAAGTGTGCGATGCCGCGCTCGTCCTCCGCCTCCTCGAAGCTCCCCACGTCGATGTTCAGCCGGATCGAGACGCCCTCCGCCGGCTGCTTGTTGCTCATCACGGCGTAGCGCAATCCGTTGGGCAGCACGCCGCGCCGCACGGCGGGATCCGGCTGCACCACGTCGGCGCGGGCGGCGGTGGGGATGGGCGAGACTGGGGTCTGCGCGGCGGCCGGCGCCGCCAGGGCCAACAGAGCGAGCAGAGGGAGGAGCAGGCGCAAACAGGGTCTCCGAGGACGATCTCTTACGGCCTCTTCGGGGCCCATGGCGTAAGTAGGGCTTGTCGCCCCCTCCCCGCCAGTGACGACTCGACGCGCTCGGGTTGAGCCGACTCGCCCTCGTGCGCATTTAGGGTTCATGGGCGATCGCACGACCGGCCAAGCCCCTTCGCGGCTCGTCGCGGTGCTGGGCCCCACCAACACCGGCAAGACTCACCTCGCGGTCGAGCGCATGCTCGGCCACGCCAGCGGCATGGTCGGCCTGCCGCTGCGCCTGCTGGCGCGCGAGATCTACGACCGCATCGTCAAGCTTCGCGGCTCGCGCTCGGTGGCGCTGATCACCGGCGAAGAGAAGATCGTCCCGCCGCATGCGCAGTACTTCGTCTGCACCGTGGAGGCGATGCCGCTGACGCGCGAGGTGGACTTCCTCGCGGTCGACGAGATCCAGCTCTGCGCCGACCCGGAGCGAGGGCACGTCTTCACCCACCGCCTCCTGCACGCCCGCGGCCGTCACGAGACCATGCTGATGGGCTCGATGACCATGGCGCCGCTCATCCGTCGGCTGCTGCCCGACGCTGAGTTCGTCAGCCGGGAGCGGTTCTCGCGGCTGACCTACGCGGGGTCCAAGAAGCTGACCCGCCTGCCGCGGCGGACGGCCGTCGTCGCCTTCAGCGCCGACAGCGTCTACGCCATCGCCGAGCTCATCCGCCGCCAGCGCGGCGGCGCCGCCGTCGTTATGGGCTCCCTGAGCCCCCGCACCCGCAACGCCCAGGTCGCGCTTTATCAGTCAGGCGAGGTCGACTTCCTGGTGGCCACCGACGCGATCGGCATGGGCCTCAACATGGACGTGGATCACGTCGCGTTCGCAGGCCTGCGCAAGTTCGACGGCAAGCGCACACGCTGGCTGCACGCCTCTGAGATCGGCCAGATCGCCGGCCGCGCCGGGCGCTACCGCACCGACGGCACCTTCGGCACCACTGCCCGTTGCCCGCCATTCGACGCGGATACGGTGGAGGCGCTCGAAAACCACACCTTCGATGCCCAGCGGGTGCTGCAATGGCGCAACCCCGATCTCGATTTTTCGTCGATCCGGGCACTGC
>DASVVG010000069.1:0-30903 GCA_036386655.1 Caulobacteraceae bacterium
GATCTCTTGCGGGCTGGACGCCGGTCGGGTCCGGTCACTCAAGGACGCGCCCGGAGGCGCGCCGCGGAGCGGCCGGCCAGAGGCCGTCCTTGACTGACCTGACCCGACCGGCACGCTTGGCAGCCAAGAGAACAATGGCGCAGAGGGCGCGAAGGTCGCGCCTCTGGCGAGACGCCTCATGCAGGTCGAGGAGCACCGATTGTCGCTGAGCCGCCAGGCGTGCGTGGAGAGGGACGGGGCGGACCCGCTGGCCCGGACGCGCGGGCTGTTCGAACTGCCCGAGGGGCTGGTCTACCTGGACGGCAACTCGCTGGGCGCCCTGCCCCGCTCAGTACGGGCCCGCCTGCAGGGGGTGGTGGAGGCGCAGTGGGGGCGCGACCTGATCGGCAGCTGGAACGCGCACGGCTGGATCGACCTGCCGGCGCACGTGGGCGCGAAGATCGCGCGGCTGGTCGGGGCACAGGCGGACGAGGTGGTCGCCGCGGACTCCACGTCGGTGAACCTGTTCAAGCTGGCCGCGGCGGCGGTGAGGATGCGGCCGGAGCGGCGGGTTGTGGTGTCCGAGGCCGGCAACTTCCCGACGGACCTCTACGTGCTGCAGGGACTGGCGGATCTGCTGGGCGATCGGCTGGAGCTGCGCGTCGTGGCGCCGGAGGGGCTCGAGGCGGCGCTGGACGGCGACGTCGCCCTGCTCCTGCTCAGCCACGTGCACTTCAAGAGCGGGCGGGTGCATGACATGGCCGCCCTGACGCGGCGGGCGCACGAGGTGGGCGCGCTGACGCTGTGGGACCTCAGCCATTCGGCCGGCGCGCTGGAGGTGCGGCTGAACGCGGACGCGGCCGACTTCGCGGTGGGCTGCGGCTACAAGTACCTGAACGGAGGGCCGGGGGCTCCGGCGTTCCTGTTCGCGGCGCGGCGGCATCACGGCGAGATGCGCAACCCGCTCAGCGGCTGGATGGGGCACGCGCGGCCGTTCGACTTCGACGACGAGTACGAGCCGGCGTCCGGCGTGCTGCGCGGCCTGTGCGGGACGCCGCCGATCCTGTCGCTGGCGGCGCTGGACGAGGCGCTGGACGCCTTCGACGGCGTCTCGATGGCGGACCTGCGGGAGAAGTCGAAGCGGCTCACCGGGCTGTTCCTGGAGCTGGTGGAGGCGCGGTGCGCAGGCTCCGGGCTGGAGCCGGCGTGCGCGACGGACGCGGACGAGCGCGGGAGCCAGGTCAGCCTGCGGCACCCCGAGGGATATGCGATCGTGCAGGCGCTGATCGCACGGGGGGCGGTGGGGGATTTCCGCGCGCCCGACATCCTGCGCTTCGGGTTCGCGCCGCTGTACGTCGGTTACGCCGACGTGTGGGACGCGGTGGACCGGCTGGCGGCCGTGATGGCCGAGGAGAGCTGGCGCGAGCCGCAGTTCCGGGAGCGGCGGGCGGTGACCTGAGACGTCAGGCGCGTTCGCGCTCGGCCGCCCAGCGCAGGCGGTAGGCGTTCATGGCGGTGTCGCCGAGCTTGTCGAGCAGGCGGTAGTTGACCACCGCGCCCACGGGCGCGCCGATCACCGGGATCAGCTGGGCGAGCTTCGCGAGGTCGATGTAGTCCCGGTACTCCTGCTGGAAGCGGCGCCAGTCGAAGCCGTCGAACGACGCCGGCGCCTCGTGGGCGCGGGCCTCCCAGTCGAGCATGGCTTCGTAGACCGCATGCCTGTGCCGCGGGCTCGAGAAGGCGAGCTGAAAGATCGACAGGATGTAGAGGCGCTCGCCGACGTCCTTGGTGTCGCGGCCGTAGAGGGCGGCGAGCTCGAACAGCAGCTTGATCTTGATGCCGATGAGCGCGGGGAAGTCGGCGGCGGCGAGCAGGAAGCCCCCTGCCCCGGCCACGCCGCCCTCGGCCGCGGCGCCGGCGCGGTAGGCGGCGATCCGCTGGCGGGCGAGGTCCTCGCGGGCGCGGAGCGTCGCGTCCCGGACGGGCTTGCGCGTGGTGAGCCCCGAGCCGGTGAGGATGGTGCGGGTCATCTGCTCCATCACGCGGGTGACGGCGGCGTGGACCTTCTCCGGGATGGCGCGGTTGATGCGGTCCTGAACGCCGCGGGAGGCGCGGTCGAGCAGTCCGGGGCCGCGGGTGACGCGCTCCCGCCAGGCGGCGAGCTCGGCCAGCGCCTGCGCCTCGTAGGCGGCGTCGTCGGGCGGGGAGATCGGGGCGGCGGGCTGCGGCATAGGGACTCAGGTGGCGCCGCACCGGCCTGCGGACAAGAAAAAGGCCCGGGACGTTCCCGCCCCGGGCCTTCGTTCAGGTGTGGAGGTCAGCCGAGCCTTAGCGGTTCGACTGGATCTGCTCCATGGCCGCGGTGGCGCGCTCGTTGAGCGGCTGCAGCGAGTCCTTCACCGAGGCCGCGACCGTTTCGGACATGCGGTTCATCTCGGTCAGGTAGGATTCAAGGGCCGTGCGGGCGAAGTTCGTCTGCAGCTCGACGGCTTCCTGGACGCTACGGGCGGCCGTGAGGGCGCGGGCGGCTTCCGCCGTCTGCTCCATCGAGGACTTGCCGTAGTTCATCGCCTGGGCGCCCAGGGCTTCCGCGCCGCGGGTGGCGGCGGTCAGGCTGGACACGACGGCTTCGAGGTTGCGCTGCGACACTTCGTTCAGCTGGTTCAGCGTGGAGAGCGAACGCTCCACGGTGTCCTTGAAGGCTTCGTTGGAGGCGCCGCTCATGCGCTGGGCGGCGTCCTGGAACTGGCGGACGCCCTCTTGCGCGCCCTGCGTGGCGCGGTCGGCGGCGGTCTTGGCGGTCTGGGCGGCGGTGTCGGCCGCGCGGGTCGTCTTGGTGGCCATTGTTTCACTCCGGGGAAGGATGCTCGGCCGTCCCACGGGGGGCCGAAGTAGGCTCCATATGGAGCAAGGCTTACGCCGCGTCAAGGGTTTTTTGTGCACTGCACAACGCGCTCTGCGCCCTGCGGCAGCGGCGGTGCACAAAGGACTGACCACTGCGCTGCACAAGCGGCTGGCGCCCGTCCTGCACGACCTGCTCGCGGCGTCCCGTCGCGGGGCCGCCGTTCACTTCGTGTTTACCCAGCGGCAAGGAACACTTCTCATAGTAAAGTTTCGCTTTCGGGGGGTGAGTCCCCGGGGGTGTCCCATTTCTCCAGCGACGGACGCAGTGCGCATGTTCAAGCCCGCCCGCCGATTCCTGATCTCCGCGATCGCCGCGGCGCTGACGCTCGCCACCGGCGTGACGGCGCTGCCGCACGAGGCGGCGGCCATGTCGCAGACGTCGCCGAAGTACGCGGCCATCGTCATCGACGCACATTCGGGCGAGGTGCTGTACGCGAGCCGGGCCGACAGCCCGCGCTACCCGGCGTCGATCACCAAGGTGATGACGCTGTACCTGGCGTTCGAGGCTCTGGAGCAGGGCAAGCTGCGCACCGACGAGCGCATCGTGATCTCGCCCCGGGCGGCGGCGCAGGCGCCGTCGAAGCTGGGGCTTCGCGCGGGCGACACGATCAGCGTCGACGACGCGATCCGGGCGCTGGCGGTGAAGTCGGCCAACGACATCGCCGTGGCGCTGGCCGAGCGGATCGGCGGCACCGAGAGCCGCTTCGCCGCACTGATGACGCTACGGGCCGAGGAGCTGGGGATGAACCAGACACGGTTCGTCAACGCGAACGGCCTGCCCGACAGCCGCCAGATCTCATCGGCGCGCGACATCGCGCTGCTAAGCCGGGCCGTGATGCGCGACTACCCGCAGTACTACGGCTACTTCAGCCAGCGCTATTTCAGCTACCGCGGCTCGGAGATGCGCAACCACAACCGGCTGCTGCACAACATGCCGGGCGTGGACGGCATCAAGACGGGCTTCACCAACGCCTCGGGCTTCAACCTGGCGGCTTCGGCCGTGCGCGACGGCCGCCGGCTGATCGCGGTGGTGATGGGCGGGGCGACGAGCTCCAGCCGCGACAACCACGCGCAGGAGCTGCTGAACGCCGGCTTCCAGGTGATCACGCGCCGGGCGCGCGGCGAGAACATCCAGATGGCCTCGCTGATCGAGCCGCAGCGCAACACCGCCTACGCGGCGGTCGGCGGCTCCTTCGAGCAGGGCAGCCACGAGACGCCGCGGCCCGTGGAGCCGCGCGAGCGCAGCGTGCGCATGGCCGCGCTGCAGATCGAGGAAGCGGCCGAGCCGAAGAAGAAGCCCGCGCCGGAGAAGAAGGTCGCCAAGGCCGAGCCGAAGAAGGGCAAGGCCGCCGCCAAGGACGAGGACGACAAGCCGTCCAAGAAGGCCAAGGGCGGCGACTGGATCGTCCAGGTGGGCGCGTTCGCCGCCAAGGACGACGCCAAGACGCAGCTGTCCAAGATGGCCAAGAAGTACGCGGCCCTCGACAAGGACGACGGCGAAGTGATCAAGGCCGACGGCAAGTACCGCTACCGCGTGCGCTTCGGCGGCTTCACCAAGGACGAGGCCCAGAAGGTCTGCAAGTCGGTGAAGAAGGACCCTTGCCTGGCGCTCCGCGCCGGCTGAGGCCTCACTCCTTCAGGAGACGATCGCGGGCGGCGTTGAGCCGCTCGGCCAGGCCCGTGGCGCCCCCGGCGTCGGGATGCACGCGGCGCATGAGCCGGACGTAGGCGCTCTGGATCTCCTCGGCTGAAGCGTCGGCGGAGACGCCGAGCAGGCCCCTCGCCTCTTCCTCAGACATCGTGAGAGCCGGCCGTCTCGCACGCGGCGGGCGGCGCGACAGCGTGGCCAGCGTCAACGCGAGGACACCGAACAGGATCGCGGGCGCCCAGAGGCCGCGGACGCCGAACGCCGCGGCGGCGACCAGTCCGGCGAGGGCGGCTGCGCCCGCGGCGACCCGCCACTGCCCCTGCCCTCCGCCTCGCGTGGACGCGCGGCCGAGCCAGACCAGGAAGGCCAGCAGGCCGGCGCCGAGCGCGAGCCAGAGCAAGGCGTCAGGCCGATTTCTTCAGGCGGGCGGGAGGCTCTTCCTTCGCGGCGTGGAGGCCGAGCTCCTGCATGAGCTGGCGCAGCTCCTGGCGGGCCGCCACGTGGGTCAGCGACACCTCGACGGGGCGGACCTTCGGCGAGAGGTCGGCGACGGTCAGGCCGAACGGGAAGAGCTCACGGTAGATCACGCGGTCGCGAAGACCGGTGCCCATACGGAATCCGACGCGCTTGGAGAGCGTGATCATGCGCTCCTCCAGCCGGCGGCGGTTGCGCGCCTCGGTGGTCGCCAGGCGGTTCCTGAGCACGATCCAGTCGATCGAGCGCCGCTCGGTCTGCATCTTGGTCTTGCGGCTGTCCCAGACCGTCTCCGCGTAGATGCTCGGGCGGGTGAGCTCGAGCGTCACCGGATCGACGTGACCCAGCAGGTCGAAGTCGACGAAGCTGTCGTTCATCGGCGTCACGATCAGGTCGGCGCGGCCGTGGGCGGCCCGGCTGAGCGGATTGTCCGAGCCGGGGGTGTCGATCAGCACGAACTCGTGGGCCGCGACGGCCTCGGCCAAGGCGGTCTCGAACAGGGCGATCTGCTCTTCGGCCGCGGCCTTGGCGAGCTTCTTGGTGTCGGGCGCGAGTTGCATCAGCGTCGGCTTCGGCAGCTCGATCAGCTGGTTGGCGGCGACCCAGGCGCGGCGGTTCTCGAAGAAGCGGGCGAGCGACTGCTGGCGCAGGTCGAGGTCGAGCACGGCGACGCGCGCGCCCTCGTGCAACAGGGCGGTGGCCACATGGATGGCCATGGTGGACTTGCCCGCCCCGCCCTTCTCGTTGCCGACCACGATGACCGACGCCGTCATGCCCTCACCCTCGCGTAGAGGGGGAAAAGACGGTGTGTCGGGGCGCCGCGTCAATCGCGGCGGACGGGCGCAGCGGGGACGGCTTCAGCCCTCGCGGCGATCTTCTGTGGACGGCTCCTCGGGAGCCACCTCCTCGCGGCCGAGGAGGAACCAGAGGGCGCCCAGCACGCAGGCCGTGCCGCCGAGCCCCAGGATCCAGCCCACGTCGGCCACGCCCTCGCCCACGGCGCCGTCTCCGGGTGTCCGGAAGACGGCGACGAGCGCCATGATCCAGAACACCACGCCGAGCAGGCCCAGCAGCAGGTAGGGGCCGCTGTTGCGGGGCTCCTGCGGAAGCTGCGCCTGGGGATCGGCGGCTTCGACGCCTCCCGTCTCCGGAGTGAACGGCCCGAGGGTGGACCGATCGACGGCGGAGCGGATGTCGACGACCCGGTCGTCGGCGGGAAACGGGTCGATCTCGGGCAGCGTCTCGGGCGCTTCCTCGGCGGCGGCGGCAGGCTCCTGACCGGCGGAGAGGAGCTGCTGCAGCCGCGCGGTGACGGCGGAGGCGGCCGCGCGGGCGGTGGAGTAGTCGTCGGCCTCCTCGTCGGTGACGTCCGGCTCGTCCTCCAGGACGCCCTCGGCGGCCATGCGCACGGCGCGGGCGGTATCGCCGTCCATCGGCGTGTCGACGGCCTCCACGCGGGCGCGGGGAACGGCCAGGAAGGCGCTCGCGTCGAGCCGGGGCTTGAGGATGGCGCTGGGCGAATGGGGCCAGCCCTCTACGGGCATGAGGAACAGCGCCTTCTCGGCCGCGCGGCGGCGCACCAGCGCGTCCACCACCACGACCTCGCCCTCGATGTCGGCCTGGCGCCACATCTCAAGCGCGCCGGCGGCCTGGAGCATGGCGCCCTGGTTGACGAAGCGGAGCACGTTGGAGCGCCGGAACGCCTTCACGCCGATGCTGAAGGCGAACGAGACCAGCGCGTCGAACTGGTTCTGGGAGAGCGGGGCGAAGACCCACTCGTTCACCGCCGCCTCGACCGGCATGAGGTCGTAGAGGAGCAGCGCCTCGGCCTCGCCGGGGGTGACCTGGACCCCCTCGCGGGCGGAGCGGGTGTGGCCGTAGCCCACGACGTAGCCGCGGCCGGGCAGGCGGGCGGACTTCTGGCGGAAACCTTCGAAGCTCTTGAGGAGCTTGAGCCCGGCGCGGGAGAGCCGCTGGCGCGGTTTCATGGTTGACCCGAATTAAGACATGCGGCGCGACGTCCTTTCGCAGGGAGCAAGGGGTGCGCCGGGGGCTGCCCGGGCGAGGAGCGCCTCAGGACGTCCAAGGGGAGAGCGTGAAATGGCTGCTGACACCGAGGACGACGTGGAGGCGCTGCGGCGCGCCATGGCCGAGGCCGTGGCGGCGGAGGACTACGAGGCCGCTGCGGCGCTGCGGGACCGCCTGAAGGCGGCCGAGGGCGGGCGCTCGCGGGTGCGGCGGCCGGAGCCAGGGGCGATGGGGCTCGGCACCGAGCGGCCTGCGCATGTCCCGCCGGCGGGCTGGGTGAAGCCGGCGCGGCCGGACCCGATGACGGCGGGAAACAAGCGGGGCGGGCGGCGGCGCAAACCCTAGGCCGCCGGTCGGCTACAGCAGGATGATGGTCGCCAGACCCAGGAAGACGAAGAAGCCGATGATGTCGGTGACGGCGGTGACGAATACGCTGGAGGAGACCGCCGGGTCCTGACCGACGCGATCGAGGGCCAGGGGCACCAGGGCGCCCGCGAGGCCGGCGGCGATCAGGTTCAGCACCATGGCCAGCCCGATGACCCCGCCCAGCGCCGGGTCGCGGAACCACGCCCCCGCCGCGACGCCGATGAGCAGCGCCAGGACGCATCCGTTGAGGAAGGCGACCATCAGCTCCCGGCGGACGAGGCGGAAGGCGTTCGAGGCGTTGAGCTCTCGCAGCGCCAGCCCCCGCACCGTCACGGTGAGCGCCTGGGTGCCCGCGTTGCCGCCCAACGAGGCCACGATCGGCATGAGGACGGCGAGCGCGACGAGCTGGGCGATCGAGGCCTCGAAGGCCGAGATAACGCCGGCCGCCAGCATGGCGGTGAGCAGGTTCACCGCGAGCCACGGGAGGCGGGCGCGCATGGAGCCGAAAACGCCCGCGTCGCGGCCCTCGTCACCGACGCCGGCGAGCGCCAGGATGTCCTCCTCGGTCTCCTCCTGGATGACCCCCACGATGTCGTCGACGGTGATCTGGCCGACGAGGCGCCCGGAGGAGTCCACCACCGGGGCCGAGATCAGGTGGTACTTGTTGAAGGCGTAGGCGACCTCTTCCTGGTCCTGGTGGACCTCGACCTCGCGGACCGGCTCCATGAGCTCGGTGAGCGGCATGTCGCGCTTGCAGCGCAGCAGCGCGCTGACCGGGACCGCGCCCACAGGGCGGTTGGACGGGTCGACCACGTAGATGTCGAAGAACAGCTCCGGCAGGTCGTCCGGCTGGCCGCGCATGTGGTCGATGGTCTGGCCCACGTTCCAGAACTGCGGCGCGGCCATCACTTCGCGCTGCATCAGGCGGCCGGCGGTCTCCTCGCCGTAGCCCAGGCTGCTTTCGACGGCGGCGCGCTCTTCCGCGGGCATCGCGGCCAGCACGGCGGAGCGCTTGTCGGCCTCGAGGTCCTCGACGATGTCGGCGGCGTCGTCCGAGTCGAGCTCGGAGACGGCGTCGGCCAGCTGCTGGGGCGTCAGGTCGTCGAGCACGTCCTCGCGGATGTCCTCGTCGAGCTCGGAGAGCACGTCCGCGATCTGGTCGGGCCTGAGGGCGGCCAGCACGTCGTCGCGGTACTCGGCCTGCAGGAAGCCCATCAGGTCCGCGACGTCGGCCGGGTGGAGCCCCTCCAGGAGCTCGGCCAGGCGCCGCTGATCCCCGCGATCGGCGGCGTCGACCACCCGCTCCACGTAGCGGGCGTCCAGCGCGTAGTCGTCGCGGAGGTGGTCCTCCGGCTCGGCCGGAGCCGACGGGGCGCGGTCGTCCATGGTGTTGCTCATGGCGCCCTCCCCGTCTGGCGGCTGAAGATCAGCCTATGCTGGTGCGGTCGAGAAGACTCGAACTTCCACTCCGGTTAGGGAACAGCGACCTCAACGCTGCGCGTCTACCAATTCCGCCACGACCGCCCGTGTGCAGGTGCGGCGATGTAGCAATGCCCGTGGGGGATGTGAAGTGCGGCCTAAGCGGCCGCCAGCGCGGGTCCGCGGAGCGCCCTGCGTGTCAGCGGGGGAGCACCGGGGGCGGCGCGGCCCGGCCAGAGCAGAAGCCAGAGGAAGGCGGCGGCTCCGACCACGTTGGCGAGGGTGTCGGGCACGCCGCCCTGCACGAACACCTTCAGCACGAACGTGGGCGTCGTGAGCAAGGGAAGGACCAGCACCGGGCTCAAGCCCATGTCGCGAACGCGCCTGGCCGCCAGGGCGAACTGGCTCCAGGTCACTAGAAGGAGGAGGACCAGCCCCGAGAAGAGGCCGAGAGGACCGCCCAACCCGCGCACCGGCGCGCCGGCCGCGTGCAGCGCGTAGAGGACCCCGATCCCGAGGGCGATGGCGACGAGCGTCCCCACGACGGAGGCGGCCAGCAAAGCCGCGGTCCAGCCCAGGAAGGAAAGACGAGCGAGGCGGCCGCGAAAGCTGAAGAGCGCCCGAATCAACCGCCCGCCATGAAGTCGTAGACGTCGGCGGCGCGGGTGACGGCGATCGTGATCTTGTCGTTGTTGATCTGGATCTCGCCGCGAGCCACCGGGTGGTTGTTGGCCAGGATCCAGACTTCGTCGTTGGCGTTCGCGTCCAGCGTGATCACCGCGCCGCGACCCATCCGCAGCAGCTGCTGCATCGGGACGACCGAGCGCCCGAGCACGATGGAAATCTCGACCTGGACCGCGTCGACCTGGCTGTTGATCACGGCGAGCCCCACGACTGGCGCACGCGCGCCCGGGGCAATACTTGACCCGGTATGCTTGACCAGCCGTTAAGCCGAGGCCGGAGCCTGCGGCGGCCGGACGCCGCGCCAGCGGGGTGGGCGGTCTCGCGCGGGCTCGTCGGATACTTGGAAGCGGTCGCGGCGATGGAGGCGCGCGTCGCCGACATCGCGGCGGCAAGCGCGGGCGAACTGGTCTGGTTGCTGGAGCACCCGCCGCTTTACACGGCCGGCGTCACGGCGCGCGACGAGGACCTGCTGCAGCCGGAGCGGTTTCCCGTGTTCAGGACCGGGCGCGGCGGGCAGCTGACCTACCACGGACCCGGGCAGCGGGTGGCGTACGTGATGCTGGACCTGAACGCGCGCGGACGCGATGTGCACGCGTTCGTCCAGGCGCTGGAGACGTGGGTCATGGGCGCGCTCGAGCGGTTCAACGTGCGCGGGGAGACCCGCCCGGGGCGCGTCGGAGTGTGGGTCGAGCGCAACACTCCGGGCGCGAAACGCGAGGACAAGATCGCCGCGATCGGCGTCAAGATCCGCCGCTGGGTGAGCTTCCACGGGATCAGCCTGAACGTCGAACCCGACCTCTCGCACTTCGACGGAATCGTGCCGTGCGGCATCCGCGAGCACGGGGTCACGAGCCTCGTGGACCTGGGGCTGCCGGTGACCATGGACGAGGCGGACGCGGCGCTGAAGGCGAGCTTCGAAGACGTGTTCGGCGCGGTCCGCAAAGAGGCGCCGCCTGCCTAGGCGGCGGCGTCGGTCTCGTACGCGGCCGCCGGCTTCAGCGGGTTCGCGCCGTAGCGATTCGCGCCCTCTTCCCCTGTGAGAACGGCCAGTTCCACGGCCGCCCAGACGAGCGCCAAGACTCCGAGAAAGTCGAAGAAGCCGTCGGGCTCCGGCCAGACCACGACGAACGCGAATAGAACGAGCGCGGCCCACCATCCGGACTTGCCGCGGTCATGCAGTCGTTTGGAAACGACGCACGCGGCCATGAACAGCAGAACGGGATAGACGATCCAGCCGGTGATCCACCTGAGCGCGCCGTCGACCACCTGTTCGTAGACGAAGATGGCGAGCAGCAAGACGCCTGCTGCGATCCAGAACGGCGTGCGTGCAAGACGACCGCTCGATGAGAAGAAGAGCTCCGTCCAGTCGGCTTGACTATTCATTAACTCCGACTCGGCTTCATCATCACATTGTTTGGCCGAGTTCCGTCCGGTGAACAAGTGATTCCGGGCTGGCTGAACTCCCTGCGCGTCTCGGCGCGAGGGGACTAACGCGTCAGGGAAGAGGAAACATCATGGTTGCGAAAAAGACGACTGGTTCGAAGGCCAAAGCCACGGTGAAGAAGGCCGTGTCCGCGGTGAAGAAGACGATGAAGAAGGCCGCCCCGAAGAAGGCCGCGGCGAAGAAGACCACCGCGAAGAAGGCCCCTGCGAAGAAGGCCGCTGCGAAGCGTCCGGCTGCGAAGAAGATGGCCGCCAAGAAGACGACCGGCAAGGTCGTCGCCATGAAGCCGCGCAAGACCGCTGCGAAGCGTCCCGCGGCCAAGAAGACCACGCTGAAGATCGCCGCCGCCAAGCGCTAAGCGACTCGCCAGCTGGCACTCCTGTGAAGCGCGCGTCCGGTTCGCCGGGCGCGCGTTTTCCTTTGGGGCGGGGCCTTGCGCAACGGCTCCGCTTCGTGTGCGTTGCCGTACACGCGAGAGGGGAATCTCGCTTATGCTTTTCTCGTGACGCGTGACGGGCGCGGAACGGAAGGCGAAGGCCCGTACGGCCGCGGGACCGCCGCGGACGACGGGACGGACGAGCGGAGGGGAGTATGGACCAGGGCGTGAAGGACACGGTGCTCGCGGCGACGTCGAGCACCACGAAACGGACCTCGACCAAGAAGACGGCCGCCAAGAAGACCGGCGCGAAGAAGACCTCGGCGGCCACGAGCAGCGCCACCAAGAAGACGGCGACGAAGAAGACGGCGGCCAAGAAGGCGCCGGCCAAGAAGACCGCGGCGAAGAAGTCCGCGACCAAGAAGACCGCCTCGAAGAAGACGGCTTCGAAGACGACGGCTTCGAAGAAGACGGCTTCGAAGAAGACCTAGGCGAACTCGACCAGGACGTCGTCGGCGGCGACGCTGTCGCCCGCCTTCGGCCCCACGGCCTTCACGACGCCGTCGCGCTCCGCCTTGATGATGTTCTGCATCTTCATGGCCTCGATGACCGCGACGGTTTCGCCTTCCTTAACCTCCTGTCCCGCGACGACGTCGACGGAGACCACCAGCCCCGGCATCGGCGACATGACCAGCCGCGAGGTGTCGGCGGGCGCGCGCTCGGGCAGGCGGGCGTAGAGCTCGGCGGCGTTCGGCGTGAGCACGCGCACGCGGGCCTTCGCGGCGCGGTGGCGGACCTCGAAGCCGTCGGCGGTGCGGCGCACGGTGACGGTGAACGGCCGGCCGTCCAGCGAGCCGCGGAACAGGCTGTCGCCCGGCTTC
Organism: Caulobacteraceae bacterium; assembly: GCA_036386655.1. Taxonomy (GTDB): domain Bacteria; phylum Pseudomonadota; class Alphaproteobacteria; order Caulobacterales; family Caulobacteraceae; genus JAHWJX01. The sequence continues at coordinate 12,204 of DASVVG010000069.1, forward strand.
CAGTCGCCCGGAGCCAGCGTGAGGGTGCGGCCCTCGTCCGGCAGCTCGACGCGCAGGACGCCGCCGTTCTCGGAGAGCCGAACGGCGCGTGCCGCACGACCGATCTGCACGAGCCAGTCCTCGCGCGACGCACGTCGGCCGCCGGCGCCGTTGCGGAGCGCACGGGCGGCGAGCACGCGGTGCATGTAACCGGCCGCCGCGGTCATCAGGTCGAACTGCTCGCCCGTGGGCTCCAGGCCCTTGAAGCCCTCGGGGAACTCGTCGGGGATGTAGGCGGTGGAGAGCCGGCCCTCGCGGAAGCGCGCCTGATCCATGACCGCCGACAGGAAGGGAATGTTCTGGCCCACGCCCTCGACGTGGAAGTCCTCTAGCGCCCTCGCCTGCCCGTCCACCGCGGCGTCGCGCGTGGCGCCCCAGGTGCAGAGCTTGGCGATCATGGGGTCGTAGAACATCGAGATCTCGTCGCCCTCGCGCACGCCCGAGTCGTTGCGGATGACATACGAGCCGCGACCGCCCTCGGCGGGCGGGGCGTAGCGGACGAGCCGGCCGATCGACGGCAGGAACTTGCGGTACGGGTCCTCGGCGTAGATGCGGCTCTCGACCGCCCAGCCTTCGATCTTCAGATCACCCTGGCCGAAGCCAAGCGGCTCGCCCGCTGCGACGCGAAGCATCTGCTCGACGAGGTCGAGGCCGGTGATCAGCTCGGTCACCGGGTGCTCCACCTGGAGCCGCGTGTTCATCTCGAGGAAGTAGAAGCTCTTGTCCTGGCCGGCGACGAACTCCACGGTGCCCGCGCTGTCGTAGTTCACGGCCTTTGCGAGCGCGACGGCCTGGGCGCCCATGGCGGCGCGGGTCTCGGGATCGAGGAGCGGCGACGGGGCCTCCTCGATCACCTTCTGGTTCCGCCGCTGGATCGAGCACTCGCGCTCGAACAGGTGGACGACGTTTCCGTGCTTGTCGCCCAGCACCTGGATCTCGATGTGGCGCGGGTCGGTGATGAACTTCTCGATGAAGATGCGGTCGTCGCCGAAGGCGCCCTGCGCCTCCGCCTTCACCGAGCCGAACCCCTCGCGCGTCTCCGCCGCGTTCCAGGCCACGCGGATGCCCTTGCCGCCGCCGCCGGCCGACGCCTTCAGCATGACCGGGTAGCCGATCTGCTCGGCGATCTGGACGGCGTGGTCGGGGCCTTCGATCAGGCCCATGTAGCCCGGGACGGTGGAGACGCCCGCCTCGGCGGCGAACTTCTTCGACGTGATCTTGTCGCCCATGGCGTCGATCGCGTGCGGGTTCGGCCCGATGAAGACGATTCCCTCGGCTTCCAGCTGGCGCGCGAACTCCGCGCGCTCGGAGAGGAAGCCGAAGCCGGGGTGGACGGCCTGCGCGCCGGTCTGCTTGCAGGCCGCGATGATCTTGTCGGCCCGGAGGTAGCTTTCGGACGCGGCGGAGGGACCGATGTGCACGGCCTCGTCGGCCATCTCCACGGCCAGCGAATCGGCGTCGGCATCGGAGTAGACGACGACGGTGGCGATCCCCAGCCGGCGGGCGGTCTTGATCACGCGGACGGCGATCTCGCCGCGGTTGGCGATCAGGATCTTGGAAAACATCAGGCGTCCCTCGCCGCGGTCTTCTGCGGGCCGTCGGAGGCGAACGCTTAGACGCAGCGGCCGGGACTCGCAAACCGCCGGCCCTCCCGCGCGTTGGGGTCGCGGAGGTGATGCATGGAAGTGTTCGAGCTCCTGCACGCGCTGATCGGGAAGCACGGCCAGGACATCACCTGGTGGCAGATGTCGCTCCGAGCCGTGGTCATATTCCTGTTCGGGCTGGTGCTCGTGCGGGCCGCCGGCAAGCGGGTCTTCGGGAAGTGGACGGCGATCGACATCGTGCTGTCGATCGTCATCGGCTCGAACCTCAGCCGTGCGCTGACCAACAACGCGCCGTTCGAGCAGACCCTGATCGCGACGGCGGTGCTCGTGGCCCTGCACTCGGTGATGATCGGCGCGGCGGTGCGGTGGCCCGCGCTCGGCCACCTGCTCAAGGGACGCGGTGTTCCTATCGTCAAGGATGGCGCGCCGGATGAGCAGGCCATGCGACGGCACGGGATCGGGGAGCAGGACCTCGAGGAGGCGCTCCGGGACGCGGGGCTGGAGGACGCGTCGAAGGTGCGCGTCGCCTACCTGGAGCGGAACGGCGACATCAGCGTCGTGAAGAGCTGAGCGCCGCGCGACCGGTACGAAACGCCAGGTCCACGGCGGCCTCGGCGGCCAGGCCGACCACCGCACCGGCGACCACGTCCAGTGGGTAGTGCGCGCCCTTGGCGACGCGCGTGACGCCCATGGCGGCCGCACCGGCGCCGGCGGCGAGGCCGGCCTGCGGGTAGAGGCGCGACAGGGCCCGTGCGACGGCGGCTCCACCGGCCGCGTGACCGGAGGGGAACGACTGCCTCGGCTTCTCGTCACCGCCGCCCAGTTCGCTGTCGTACTCCTGCTCGTCCATCAGGACGTGCGGACGCGTCCGCGTCACCCAGCTCTTGATGGTGCTCTTGGCGAAGTCGGCCGCCGCGACCGCCGCCAGCATCCGGGCGCCCGCCTCCGCCACCCGGCGGTCTCGACGCAGAAGCCCGAAGACCAGCACCGCACCGGTGAGGGCGTACAGCGGCTCCTGATCGCCGAGATCACCGGCCTTGGCCGCCGCCTTGACCCACCGGCTGTCGCGCCAGCGGGCGAGCTTCACGCCCGCCTGGATGTCGGCCTTCTCGACGGGGTTGGCGTCAGGGGCGGCGGCTTCGACGGCGGGTTCCATGCCGGGCCGCAACGCGCCGCCGCGCGCCATGGTTCAGCCCCGGGCGCGGCCATTTTCTCGCCGCGCGGAATGTGAAAGGGTCCCGCTCCTTCGAGTCACGGAGCCCTTCACCACCCATGAAGTCGATCAGTCTCGCCGCGGCGGCGGCCCTTTCCCTCACCGCCGGCGCCGCCTTCGCGCAGGCTCAGCCCGCCAAGCCGGCCACGCCCGCGCAGGCCGCCGAAGCCCCCGCCCAGCCCGCGACGCCCGCCCAGCCTGCCCACGACCCGGCGGAGCACGCCCGCATGGTCGCCGAGGCACAGGCGAAGCAGCTGAAGGAAGCCGCCGAGAAGCGCGCCCAGGAGCAGGCCGCAGCCGACGCCCAGCTCACGCCCGAGGCGCGGCAGGCTCAAACCGAGCTGCTGCGCGTGATCGGCGAGCTGCAGGCCGGCACGGTGAACTACGACAAGTTCCACCCGCAGCTCGCGGCCGCCATCCGGCCGGCGCAGCCCGGCATGACCCCGGGTCTGGCCAAGCTCGGCAAGGTCGAGGCGGTCCGCCACAAGGGGAAGGACGCGAACGGCCGGGACCAGTTCGAGGTGACGTTCGGCACCGACGCCACCAAGGCCACGACCAACTGGTTCATCGGGTTCGACCAGACCGGCAAGATCAACGGCTTCGAGTTCCGCTGATCATGTGATGGGGCGGCGGTTAGCGCCGCCGCCCTTATCCACCTCCCCCGCCCGGTTATCCCCGCCCGCGACGTTTCAGCGTCTGGCGTCCTCTTCCGGGTGACGGCACTTTCCGGCGCGAGACGGAGGCAAGCCCGATGAAGCTGACGCCGGAACAGGCCAAGGCCCACGCCGACGAGGTGCGCACGACCAGCAGCACCGTGATCAGGGGGCTCATCCCCGTCGAGAAGATCGACGCCTGGAACGAGGCCTTCCAGCCGCTGCTGCTGCGCTCCATCGCGCAGGAGAAGGACGATCCGAACCGGGGCGCCAACCGGTACTACGTGACCTTCCCGTTCAACGGGATCTGGGCCGACCCGGAGATCATCGACAACGACGCCGTCATGGCGGTGGTGGAAGAACTGGTGGGCGCCGACGGGGTGCTGTGCCAGCTGGCGAGCGACACGCCGCTGAACGGCTCCGACTACCAGGACCTGCACCGCGACACGCAGCTGCTGTTCCCCGAGACGGGCGCGGAGTCGCCGCCCTACCAGCTGGCGGTCAACTTCCCGCTAGTGGACGTGACGCCCGAGAACGGGCCGCTGGAGTGGGCGCCCGCGACGCACATGCTGTCGAAGGCCGACGGCATGCAGAAGATCGAGAGCGGCGAGATCCCGCTGCAGCCGCTCTACATGAAGCGCGGCGACGTGCTGATCCGCGACGTGCGGCACATCCACCGCGGCACGCCGAACCGCACTGACGTGCCCCGGCCGATGGTGGTGATCGGCTACAGCCGGCGCTGGCTCTTCCGGCCCGAGGTGAACATCCGGGTGCCGCGCGAGGTGCTGGCGGGCCTGCCGCAGCGGGCGCAGAAGTGGCTGCGGTTCAATCCGGTGTTCGACACAATCGAGGAAGCGGCGCAGCAGCAGGAGAGCTACCGCGTCTTCGCCTACTGAGCCGATGCGGAGCTCGCCGGCGGCCGCGCGAAACCGCGAGCCGATCCTGAAGGTGCTGCGCGAGCGATTGCCCGCGGGCAATCGGGTGCTGGAGGTCGCGAGCGGCTCGGGCGAGCACGCCGTCTGGTTCGCGCGGGCGCTGCCGGAGGTCGCCTGGCTGCCGACCGATCGGGACGCCGAGACGCTCGCCGGCATCGCCGCGCGGCGGGAGGCCGAGGGGCCGCCGAACCTGCTGGCGCCGGTGAGGCTGGACGCCGCGAACGACGCGAGCTGGCCGGCCGAGGCCTACGAGGCGGTCGTCTGCATCAACATGATCCACATCGCACCGTGGGCGGCGGCGGAGGGCCTTGCGCGGGGCGCCGGCCGCGTGCTGCGGGAGGGGGGCATGCTCTACCTCTACGGGCCCTTCCGGGAGCCGGACCGGCCGTTCGCGCCTTCGAACGCGGCGTTCGACGACTGGCTGAAGGCGCAGGACCCGGCGTGGGGCGTGCGCGGACTCGAGGCGGTGACGGCGCTGATGGACGCGCAGGGCCTCACCCTGGAGGCCCGCGTCGAGATGCCCGCGAACAACCTCAGCCTGGTGTTCCGGAAGGGCTAGCCAGCACGAGGCGGAGCCACGCCAGCAGGTCGCGGTCCAGCGCCTCCCGACAGTCGTCGAGGCCGTGGCGGCAACCTGGATAGAGGATGAGCTGCTTCGGCTCCTCGGCGGCGGCATACAGGGCCGTAGAGCAGCTGGCGGGGAGCACCTCATCCGCCTCCCCGTGGACGAAGAGGATCGGTCGGGGCGCGAGGTCCGCGACGGCTTCGGCGCCGTACGTCTGGGGCGACAGGGCTGCGACCGCGGCCACGGACGCGCTGCGCAGGGCGGCGGCGACCACCACCGCGCCGCCGAAGGAGTGCCCGACGAACACGAGGCGCTCCTTGCCGAGGCTCTCCAGCCAGGCGGCGCCCACCAGCACGTCGGCGACGCAGTCCTGGAGCGCGCCGGGCCGGCGGTAGTCGAGCTCGAGCGAGGCGACCCCCTCCGCCGCCAGCCGCCCGCCTAGCCGCGTGTAGAGCCCGCCGGCGGGACCGCCGAGGCCGCCGCCGGAGCCGAACACCCAGAGCACCGCCGCGTCGCCGTCAGCGCCCTGGAGGCGGCCCTCGATGGCCCCCAGCGTGGTGACGAGGCGGACGCGCTCGACGCCCTCGCGCTCCGCGGCGGCCTCTACGTCGGTGAGTTCCACGAACTTCGGCATCGCGAGCGGAAAAGGCGGCGGGCGCGCCGGCGGTTCCGGCGCCTAGCCGTGGATCCTGCGGCCCTCCGCGAGCATGGCGACGAACTGCTCGATGCGGCGGGCGCGCGTCTCGGGCTTCTTCGCGTCGTGCAGGCGGTAGAGGATCGCGTAGCGGTTGGCCGCGTCGAGCGTCTGGAAGGCGGCGGCGGCCTGCGGGTTCGCGCCCAAGGCGGCGCGGAGGTCGTCGGGGACTTCCATCCGGCTGGCCGGCGGGTAGGCCGCGTCCCAGCGGCCGTCGGCCTTCGCCCGCTCCACTTCGGCGAGACCCGCGGGCGTCATGCGGCCGGCGGCGACCAGCGCCTCCACGCGCTCGACGTTGATCTTGGACCACTTGCTCTTCGGCCGGCGCGGCGTGCAGCGGACGATGTACCAGCGCTCGTCCCAAGCGTTGATCAGGCCGTCGATCCAGCCGTGGGCGAGACAGGCGTCGACCATCTCCGACTGGGTGACGGAGTCGGCGTCCGAGCCCTTCTTGGCGAGCTTCACCCACACGCCCGGGTGGTCGCGCGGCTGCATGGCCAGCCACGCCTCGAACGCGCCGCGCGACGGGAACGGCAGGACGGGCAGACCGCCCCTCTCCTCCTGCGCGGTCACGGCGCCTCCTGCGGCAGGCCGTCGGCGATCTCGTAGTAGTCGCCCTTGTCGCCGACGAAGATGTGCTTCTCGAGATGCGTGCCGGTCGGCTTGTCGAACGCGCCCATGGCGACGGCGATCTTCGGGCGGCCGGGCGGGTCCCAGAACAGCACCGAGCCGCAGGTCCGGCAGAAGCCGCGCCGCACGCGCTCCGACGAGGCGTACCAAGTCACGTTGTCGACGCCGGTGACGGCGACCCGCTCGCGCGGGATGTCGGTCGAGGCCCAGACGTGGCCGGACCAGCGGCGGCACTGGCTGCAATGGCAGGCGTCGGGCGGATGCAACTCGCCTTCGACCGTGATGCGGACGGCGCCGCAGAGACAGGAACCGGTGTGCGTGTCGTCTCCCACCGTCAGGGCCGCGGGTCCTTGGGCGTGGAGTGCAGGAAGCGCATGCGCCAGCGGCCGTCCTGGCGCTCCAGCACGGCGGACTCCAGCCACTGCCGGGGCTTCGGCTCCTGGCCGGGATTGGTGACGGAGCCGCTGTTGATCCAGGCGGCCCAGGCGAGGTCGCACCGCGCGTGCGCCCGGACATCGCCGAGGTTCCATTCGAGGCGGACGCCGCTGCGGTGCGCACCGGCGATGGTCTCCACCAGCGTGGCGGCGGTGAACTCCTTGCCGACGTCGTAGGCGAAGAAGTCATCGGTCGTGGCGGCGCGCACGCCGGCGAGATCGTCGACCGCGAGGGCGACGAAGAAGGCGCGGACCACGTCGGCGGCCTCGCGCTCCGCGGCGGCGTCAGAGGGGCACGCGCGGGCGCCCGGCGCCGGCGCGAGTACTGGCGCGGTGGCGCAGGCGGCGGCCTGCAAGGCGACGGCGAGCGCCGCCAGTCGAAAAAGCATGATCCCCTCTCCTCCCCGAGGCGTACACGGGGCCCGAGAAACGCTCCGGGATCAAGAGGCCCGGCCGCTGCGCGCGCGGCGTGCTAGATGCCGAGCCATGACCACCGCGCCGCGTCTGAAGCTGCACTACCATCCGCTGTCATCGTTCTGCCAGAAGGTGCTGGTGGCGCTGTACGAGCAGGGCACGCCGTTCGAGCCGGTGTTCGTGGATCTGGGCGACCCCGCCCACCGGGCGGCGCTGGAGAAGCTGTGGCCGTTCGTGCGCTTCCCGGTTCTGGAGGACCTCGACGCCGGCCGCGCGGTGCCGGAGTCGAGCATCATCATCGAGTACTTGGAGCAGCGCTCACCCGGGCCCGAGCCGCTGCTCCCCTCCGATCCCGACGCGGCGCTGCGCACGCGGCTGCAGGACCGGTTCTTCGACATCTACGTGCACCACGCGATGCAGAAGATCACCGGCGACCGGCTGCGGCCGGCGGAGGCGCGCGACCCGTTCGGCGTGGAGCACGCGCGCGGGCTGATCCGCACCGCCTACGGCATGATCGAGCGGGACATGGCGGCGAAGACGTGGGCCATGGGCGAGACGTTCACGCTGGCCGACTGCTCGGCGTGCCCCGCGCTGTTCTACGCCGACTGGTGCATCCCGCTGGAGGGCGAGTGGCCGAACACGGCGGCCTACCTCGCGCGGCTGAAGGCGCGGCCCTCGTTCGCGCGCGTGATCGAGGAGGCGAAGCCGTGGTGGAAGTTCTTCCCGCAGGAGGAAGGCGACGTCGCGCCCGTCTGAGCGGCCGGGCTGAATCGGGTTAGCTCTGGACCCGGCGGCGGGAGAGCGACGATGCGGGCAGGTCTGATCGTCGTCCCCGTCGCGGCGCTGGTCGCGGGCTGCACGGGCGGGGCTCCGGCCGACGGGCTGCCGTGCGCCGCCACGATCGCCGCGGCCGACCAGCTGATGAACACGGGGAAGGCGCCGCGCGACCCGACCGTGAACGACGAGGGCGTGCTGGCGCTGGCGACGCACGTGAACGTCTGGGCCATCCCCAAGCGCCTGCCGGAGAAGGAGGCGTACGCGACGGTCTTGGCCGAACGCGACCGCCTCGTCGCCGGGAGCACGCCACCCGCGCAGGTGATGCAGCAGGCCAGGCAGTGCGTGACGCGCGCGCAGGCGATGCTGAAGCGGATGGGCTGACGCCGCGCTTGCCGGCGGCCCTCAGGCCAGCCGCTCCCGGGTCTGCGCGTCCACCACGGCGCGGATACGGCGAAGCAGGGGGTGCGCGTCGGTCTGCTTCAGGCCGTAGGTGAGGTTGAAGGCGTAGTCGAAGCCGGGCGCGTTGCGGCCCGCCAGGTGCTGCAGCATGGTCTCGAGCTTGTCGAACCCTTTGGCGAGCACGGCCTCCGCTGAGCGGGCGCCCGCATAGTCGTTCCAGAGCTCCACCACCTCGTCGCGGAGGTCGGCGGGCAGCGGGGCGCACAGCGAGACGAGGTCGGCGCGCTCGCGGGCGGCCCTGTGCGGATGATCGCGCTGCTCCACGGCCGGGACGTCGCCGGAGATGGCCTCTCCAAGGTCGTGGACGATGCACAGCTTCAGCAGCCGGAGCAGGTCGCATCCGGGCAGCTCGCGCTCGAACAGCATCACCATCAGGCACAGGCGCCAGGTGTGCTCCGCCGTGCTCTCCTGCCGGCCGCTGGCCGTGCGGCCGCTTCGGAGCGTGTCCTTCAGCTGCTCGGCGGCCTGCAGGAAGGCGAGGACGCCGTCGAGGCGGCCGGGCTCGATCACGTCTTCGTCGCGCGAGGTCATGCGAGGGTGCTAGGCGGCCGGGCTCCCGCGCGGAACGAAAGAATTATGCGGGGCGTACCGTCGTCGTGAGCCGGCCGACGCGGCCGTCGGCGAGCGGGACGGTTTCCCAGCGGACGACGCTCGGCGGCACCGGGACCTCCGGGCTCCCGTTGGGGCCGGTCTCGAAGCACAGCGTCTGGAACACGCCTTCGAACCAGCCGCGGTCGCGCAGCCCCTCCTCCGCCGCCACGATCTCGGGCGTCGCGTAGGGCCAGAGGGAGACGCCGAGACGATCGGCGACCCCGCCGCGCCAGGAGGCGGCCCGCGTCGCGGACGCCGCCAGCAGCCGGTGCGTCGCGTCGCACACGAGATGCACGTCCGAGCGCGACTCGGAGACCAGCCGCTTCAGCGCGGCGTCGCCGTGGGACTCCGTGCGCGCCGCGACGACGCGCGCGATCTTCGCCCGGAGCGACGGGTCCGGTTGGTGCGCGCCGCTCTCCCAGCGGGAAACGGTGCCCTGCGAGATGCCGAGCAGCTCCGCCAGGTGCGCCTGCTTGATCCCGTTCAGCCGCCGGTGCCGGCGGAGCGCGGGTCCGAGGGGAAGGTCGTGGATCATGAGGCGAGTGTACCGGGTGGCGGTCGATTGTCTCCGCTCGTGGAGTGGACATCCGGCGAGACAAAGGAGCCGCCGAACAGGTGAATAGAGAGCCCGCTTTCGGGGTGAGGACCGTCCTTCGCGGGCGGGCCTGATCGGCGATGTCAAAGAGCGCGGAGGACGGCCACGGCCGCGCCGTTATTGTACGACGGCTTCGAGGGAGGGGGATAAGGTGGGGCGTCGCTTTCGCGCGATGTCCCCGGTTGTCTCCGGCTGTCCTGTCTCCGGAGACAAGCGCTCACGGGAGGAAGAGCAGATGCGAAGATCGGTGCTCGTGTTCTTCGCGGTGGCGGCCTCGCTGGCCATGTCCGGGCCGGTGACTACCCAGACGCCGAACGCCGGCCGGAACGGGCAAGCCGCCGCGATGGCCGAGAGCGCCTCGGCCTTCCTCGCGGCCCTCAGTCCGGATCAGCGCGCGAGCGTCACGCATCGCTTCGACGACGACGCGGCCCGGACGAACTGGAGCTATTGGCCGCCCGATCCGTCCGAGCGCGAGGGGCTGCTGGTCGCCGCGCTGACCGCGTCCCAGCGGGTAGCCTTCCATCGGATGCTGATGGCGGCGACGAGCGGCCAGGGCTACGCGAAGTCCACCGCCATCATGTGGCTCGACGACATCCTCCGCGCCGAAGAGGCTGGAAAGCTCGCCGCGCCGGACCCGGAGCGCGTGACGCCGCCGGGACAGCTCCCTCCGCGTCGAAGCTCGGCCAACTACCGGATCGTGATGTTCGGCCAGCCCGGCTCGGCGCGCTGGGGGTGGATGCTGACCGGACATCACCTGGCGGCCAACTTCACGGTGGTGAACGGCGCGGTCGCGTTCACGCCGCTGTTCGTGGGCGCCTCTCCGCAGGTGGTCGAGGACGGGCCCTACGCCGGGTGGCACGTGCTCGGGCATGAAACGGTGCGCGGCTTCGAGCTGGCGCGGTCGCTGAGCGACCAGCAGCGCCGGGCGGCCGTCGTCTCCGGCGTCGCCAGCAATGCGGCCTTCACCGACCGGGGTCGACGGGAGCAGCTGAAGACCATGGTCGGCATCCCGGCTTCCCAGCTCAGCGCGCCGCAGCAGCAAGTGCTCTGGGGGCTGGTGCGCGAGTTCGTCGGATCGGCGGGCGACGAAGCCGCGCAGGCGAAGCTGGGGGCTATCGAGCGCGAGGGGCTGGATCAGCTCCACTTCGCCTGGTGGGGATCGACCACGGACCCCGCCCAGCGGTTCATGTACCGGATCCACGGGCCCTCGATCCTGATCGAGTATGTGCGGCAGGGTCAGGGATCGAGGCCGCTGAACCACGTGCACGCGATCGTGCGCGACCCGCGCAACGACTACGGCGAGGACTGGCTCGCGAAGCATTACCGGGAGCAGCCTCACCCCTAATCGGGTGGGATGGCGGGCAAGACATGGGGCCAGGAGAGCACGTTGGCTCTGGCCCCGGCCAGCTCCAGCGCCGCTAAGAATTGCGGACACAGCACTTGACCAGACGCAGGATGCAACCTGAGCTGCTCAGGATGGCAGCCGCCAGCACCCTCTCACCTGCTGAGGTGCGCCTGATTAAGGCGATGCTCTTGCTTCGCCCGAGACCGAGCTATCAAGCGATCCTATCCTACTTCACCCGGCCCAAGCGGGACATCAATCATCGCGTGATTGCGGAGATCGCCGCCGGCCAAAGCTGGCCCAGCGAGCCTCCAGCAGAGGAAGGCGAGGCTCGCGCCTACATGGCCGCCGCAGAGCGCGCGCCTCGGGTATCCGCTGAGCACTACGTCCCCGTGGGGCGGCGCACGCGTCCACGGCAGCCACAATGGGTCAGTACCCTCATTCTCGACTGGTGGCCGGTCGGGCAAGGTCTGTTTTCGTCGGGCATGCTGATGAGGCGACGGGCACCGCCTCTCACTTGGGTATACGACTGCGGCACCAGCTCCAGCGACGAGCTTCTTCGGGAGGCGCTCACGTGCTTTGCGGCAGAGCGGGCAGCCCTCAGTGGCGGCTCAATCCGGCTGGCGGTGCTCTCACATTTCGACAAAGACCACATCAGCGGGTTTGTCCGACTCCTGGACAGCACTCGCGTTCGGACGGTCTTGCTACCCTACATCCCCATCTGGCAGCGATTGGTCATCGCGCTTGAGCAGGGAGTGGCAGCGGACGACCCTCTCCTCGAATTCTTCCTCGACCCCGCAGCTTTTCTCACTCGAGCGGATGACCACGGGATCGAGGAGATACTCTTCGTGCCTCCTAGCGGGCCGGACGACCTCCCGGATGAGCCGGGCCCGGCCGCAGAAGGGGAAGAGGGACCTTTCGAAGGCTCGGAAGGTGGCGATCTACTGAAGATCGATTATGGCGATCCGCCGGCGGAAGCTGCCACGGACGTAATTACCGCCGCAGCTGCTGGAGCTGCTGTCCGCTTCCTACGGCCGGCAGGGCGACTGCTGGCCCCGCGATTCTGGGAGTTTGTTCCCTACAACGACGCGGAAATGGCTCCCAAGGCAACGCCAGCGTTTCTCCACGCTGCCACACCGCTGCTCCATTCGCTACTGAACGACGCTTCAGAACGCTCAAACGCGCTGCAGGCGCTCAAGAAGCTGTACGCACGGACGTTCGGCAAGAGCTCGATGGCAAAGAACGTCATATCTCTTTTCCTCTACTCGGGTCCGCTGGGTGGGCGAACCTTCCTTTGGCCTTGGGCGCTCTACGCTGGCTCCGCTGGTGCCAGCGCAATTGATCGATGCTCGCAGATGCACACCGGCGATGGCCTGCTGGACTCTCCGGCGCGCTACGACCGCTTCGAGCGCTTCTTCGTTTCTGGAGGGAGACTCGCCCGCTGTGCCTTTCTCCAAGTGATGCACCATGGAGCCCGGGGCAGCTGGCACGAAGGACTAGCTAGCAAGCTGTCGCCCATTGTGAGCGTGTTCTCCTCCGATCCGGCCCACAAGGGCTACGGGCACCCACACGCCGAAGTCCTGCGGGATTTCTGGCCTTACGGCGCCGTCCAAGTGGATAGCTCCCACCGGCTTTGTTTTTACGGCCTGCAGGAGAGTCGGTGAGGGCGCCGCAAGCCTCCAAAAAGGGAAACTGTAAAGGTGCTCGGAGCAGCTCACTGCTCGTTCGGAGCAAGACTGATGAGGAAAACTGGATACTGGGTTGTACGCGTCCGGATTGGCCGCACGAATCGCGGACGCCTGTTCCTGCTGGATCATGCCCGCCGGCAAACGGACCACTTCGGACGCCAAGGTATCAGAGCGAAGCGAGGGCAGACCAACACAAGGTACCGGCAGCACGGCTACATTCGACTCGTCTTCCCAACGCGCACGCTAGCGAAGCGCTACATTCGAAGGGTGGAGCGCCTAGGAGAGCCCGCGGTGCGATGCCGCCTTATGCGCAACCCTAATCGCTACAGGCCGTAGACGGATCCGCACGATCCTAGCGGTTGGGGCGCGGGCATAGCCCGCGCCCCATTTGGCCGTTCTATAGCGGGATGTTGTCGTGCTTCTTCCAGGGGTTCGACAGCTGCTTGTTCTTCAGGGTGCGCAGGCCCTTGATCAGGCGCCGCCGCGTGCCCCTGGGCTTGATCACGTCGTCGATGAAGCCGCGTTGCGCGGCCACGAAGGGGTTGGCGAAGCGGGCCTTGTACTCGGCTTCGCGGGCGGCGAGCTTTTCGGGGTCGCCCGCCTCGGCGCGGAAGATGATCTCCACCGCGCCCTTGGCGCCCATCACGGCGATCTCGGCGGAGGGCCAGGCGTAGTTGAGGTCGCCGCGCAGGTGCTTGGAGCTCATCACGTCGTAGGCGCCGCCGTAGGCCTTGCGGGTGATGACGGTGAGCTTGGGCACCGTCGCCTCGGCGTAGGCGAACAGCAGCTTGGCGCCGTGCTTGATCAGGCCGCCGTACTCCTGCTTCGTGCCCGGCATGAAGCCCGGGACGTCGACGAAGGTGACGAGCGGGATGTTGAAGGCGTCGCAGAAGCGCACGAAGCGCGCGGCCTTCTTCGAGCTGTCGATGTCGAGCACGCCGGCCAGCGACAGCGGCTGGTTGGCGACGATCCCGACGCTCTGGCCGTCGAGGCGCGCGAAGCCCACGACGATGTTCTTGGCGTAGTCGGGTGCGATCTCGAAGAAGTCGGCCTCGTCCACGACCTTCAGGATCAGCTCCTTGATGTCGTACGGCTGGTTCGGGTTGGAGGGGACGAGCGTGTCGAGGCTGGGCTCCTCGCGCTCGGGGTCGTCGTAGCTCTCCCAGACGGGCGGCTTCTCGCGGTTGGAGAGCGGCAGGAAGTCGATCAGGCGGCGGACCTGGGTGAGCGCCTCGAGGTCGTTGTCGAAGGCGCCTTCGGCGACGCCTGACTTCGCCGCGTGGACGCGGGCGCCGCCGAGGTCCTCGTGGGTGACGATCTCGTTGGTGACGGTCTTCACCACGTCCGGACCGGTCACGTACATGTAGCTCGTGTCGCGGACCATGAAGATGAAGTCGGTCATCGCGGGCGAGTAGACGTCGCCGCCGGCGCACGGGCCCATGATGACGCTGATCTGCGGGACGACGCCCGAGCTCAGCACGTTCTGCAGGAAGATGTCGGCGTAGCCGGCGAGGCTCTCGACGCCCTCCTGGATTCGGGCGCCGCCGGCGTCGAACAGGCCGATAATCGGCGCGCCGTTGCGGAAGGCGGCCTGCTGGATCTTGACGATCTTGGCCGCGTGGGCGCCCGAGAGGCTGCCGCCGAACACGGTGAAGTCCTTGGAGAAGACGTAGACCAGGCGGCCGTTGATGGTGCCGTGGCCGGTGACCACGCCGTCGCCGGGGATCTTCTGGTCGGCCATGCCGAAGTCGGTGGCGCGGTGCTCGACGAACATGTCGAACTCCTCGAAGGAGCCCTCGTCGAGCAGGACGTCGATGCGCTCGCGCGCTGTGAGCTTGCCCTTGGCGTGCTGGGCCTCGATGCGGCGCGCGCCGCCGCCCTGCTTGGCGGCCTCGCGGCGCTTCTCGAGCTCTTCGACGATGTGCTGCATGGGGGGTCCCTGTACGCTGACCGGGTAGGCGTAGAGGGGCGGCGCCGAGCGGGCAAGCGGGCGCGCGCCCTGCCCCCTCCACCGCCTGCGGCGGTCCCCCTCCCCATGCGGGGGAGGAGACGGGGGCTTCGATCTCTTGCTGGAGGTTTGCCGGTCGGTCAGACGCACTCAAGGACGGCCGCGCCGCAGGCGCGGCCCTTGACTGCGTCTGACCGACCGGCACGCTGGCATCCAAGAGATCAATGCCGCAGAGGGCGCGGGGCCGCGCCTCTTCCCTACTCCGCCGGGAGCAGCGCGGGCGTACGGCGGCTATGACGGGGCAGGCGCAGCGTCGGGACCGCCAGCAGCGCGAGGGCGGCGACGGCGATCAGGCAACGGACGGGCTGCGGGAACGGCCCTAGCGCCTGATCGAGGGCCAGCACGGCGTACACCAGCGCCACGTGCCAGACGTAGACGCGCAGGGAGGCGCGTCCGAGCCGCTGCAGGAAGGACCAGCCGAGGACGGCGTGCACCAGCCCTCCGGCGGCGCGCGGGAACGGCGAGCGCGCGCCGGGCGCGGCGATGGCGAGCCAGGCGAGCGCCCAGGCGATCGCGGCGACGTTGACCAGCTGGAGCAGGCCGAGGCGGGTCTTGCCGGCGACCGGGTCGAGCAGGCCCAGCAGCGGATCGACCAATGCGTGGGTGGCGTCCCACTGGTCGAGGAGGCGGATCGCGGCGATGGCGGCGAGCACCGCGAGCGACAGCCACAGGAACGCGGTGCGGTCGGGACGGACGGCGGAGCGCCAAGGGTCGCCGCCGTGGCGGGCGGTGCGGGCGCCGACGACCAGGCCGCAGACGAACAGGAACTGCCAGGCCGCGAGGTTGAACATCTGCGGCAGGTAGAGGTCGGGGCCGAGCGCCTTCAGCAGCGTCTCGAGCCCGTTGACCACCGGGTCCGAAAGGCCGAGCTGCACGCCCAGCCAGAGCAGGCCGGAGGCGGCGAGCGCCAGGCGCGTCCGGCCCGCGAGGCAGGCCCAGAGCACGAGGGGCGCGAGCAGCAGGTAGACGAGGTACTGGACGAGGATGTCGGCGTAGTCGACGTGCTGGAGCAGCAACACGGCGGCGGCGAGCGCGCGGGCATCGGGCTTGACCAGCGGGCCGAGGGGGACGCTCCACCACTCGCGCGCGGCGGGAATGAGCTGCGCGGCGGCGATCAGGGCCAGCATCACGCCGACGGCGTACAGGTAGAGCAGCAGCGCGCGGCGGAGCAGCCGGTTGGACGCGGCGCGGAAGCCGTCCCGGATCATGACGCGGCCGTAGACGAGTCCCGCGACGACACCGGACACGAAGACGAAGCCGAAGGCGGCGTCGACGAAGCTGACGGTGCGTGGATGGAGCAGCTGCAGCGCCAGGCCGCCCTGGAAGCTCAGGTGGCTGAGCAGCATGAGCAGGAGGAAGGCGCCGCGCAGGCCGTCCAGCGCCGCGAAGCGTTCCGCCGGGCGGGGCCGGGCCCCTGCTCCACCATCCATCTGCCGACCTCTCGAGAGCGCGGCCGCGACGGCGGCGCGCGCGCCGGTCCTGCAAAGGGTGCGCCGGGCTAGCGCTCGCGCGCGAGGGAGCGCGAGATCGTGCGAACTGCGCGCACGAAAAGGCACGGCGAGGAGCGGGGCGGCGCACACGCGGGCGGGGAAATCGCGCGGCTTGACGGCCGCCGCGCGACCGTCACGCTGTGGCGATCGCAGGGGGGGTGTCGATGCGTCGGTGGATGCTGTTGCTGGGGCTCGCCGCCGCCCTGCCCTGCCCGGCGGCGGCGCAGGAGACGGCGGAGCTGCGCGACTGGTGGGCGGCGTGCGATCCGCAGCGGACATGCTGGGCGTTCGGCTTCTCCGAGGACGGGGCGGAGCAAAGCGGGTTCGTGCGCATCGCGCGCAGCGGCGCGTCGGGCGCGGCGCCGGAGGTGATAATCGGGCCCTCCCTCTGGGAGGAGCAGGCGGCGAAGCCGGGATCACGCGTGCGGGCAACGGTCGACGGGAAAGTGGTGGCGACCGCCGTCGTCACAGCCGACAGCTACGCCCCGGTGAGCGATGCGAAGGCGGCGCGGGCGCTGATCGCGGCGATGCGCGACGGGCGGCGGATGACGCTGCAGTTCGACGGCGGCGGCGAACCGGCGGAGGTGTCGCTGAACGGCGCGGCGGCGGCGCTGCTGTGGCTCGACGACCGGCAGAAGCGCGCAGGGACGGTGACGGCGCTGGCGCGGCCGGGGGGCCGGCCCGCCTCGGCCGTGCCGCCTGTCCCGTCGGCGAAGGTGGTGCGGCGCGCGGCCAGCGTGCGGCAGGGACAGCTGCCGACGGCGCTCCCGGCTTCGGCGCTCGCGCGGCCGGAGGTGAAAGCCTGCCGCGAAGAAATCCAGTCCGAGGAGATGCGGGCGCCGGACGTGGCCCGGCTGGACGTGCGGACGCTGCTGTGGGGCGTGCCGTGCCTGATGGGGGCCTATCAGGGCAGCTCGCTGTTCTTCCTCTCCGACGAACGGGGGCGCGGCTGGCGGCCGGCGCCCTTCGAACCGCCCGCGAGCGCGGACGAGGGCTACGTCACCACGCCCTCGTTCGACGCCGAGACGATGACGCTGTCCTCATGGGCGAAGGGCCGCGGCCTGGGCGACTGCGGCTCTTCGCGCGAGTGGACGTGGACGGGACGTGCGTTCGTGCTGACCCGGGAGGTGTACATGGGCCCCTGCCGGGCCGTGCCGCACGACCTCTGGCCGGAGACGATGAAGGCCGAGGTGCGGCGGTAGCTACTCCGCCGCGAGCTTCGCCGACGAGACCAGCCGCTCGAGGGCGGCCAGGTGGCCGGTGAAGGCGGTGCGGCCCTTGCGGGTGAGCGACAGCCAGGTGCGCTGGCGCGAGGCGACGGTAGCCTTGCGAGCCTTCACGTAGCCAACCTCCTCCAGCTGCTTGAGATGCTTGGAGAGCACGGAGTCGCTGACCGCCACCTCGTCGCGGATGAAGGCGAACTCCGCTTCGTCTACCGCGGAGTGGATGGCGCAGATCTGCAGGCGCGCCGGGGCGTGGATGACGAGGTCGAGCCGGGGCGCCACGATCAGCGGCCCGCCCGCAGCTGGGCGAGCCAGGCGGCGTCCCACAGGCGGCTGCCGATCGCGGCGCCGGCAGCGGCCACGGCGGCCGCGGCGAAGGGCGCCCAGTCGTATCCGTAGCGGGCCCGCAGCCACAGCCCTGCGGCCGAGACGCCGAGCAGGAAGAGGACGAGGCCCGCCGCGATCCAGCCCGGCTTGCCGGCGCGGAAGCCGTGGACGCTGACGCCGGTGCTGCGGCTCCAGACCGCGTAGGCGGAGAGGACGACCGCGAGTCCGCCGACAGCAGCCGCCGCCGAGGAGAACCCGGTCAGCCCGAAGCTGGACATCGAGACGCCCACGCCGGCGCCGTAGACGGGCGCGTACCACCATGGCGACAGGTTGCGCTCGGCGAGCCCGGCGCGCGCGCGGCCCGCGATCTCCAGAGCTTCCGCGGGGTCGATGTCTTGGTCCGTCATCGCAGCCTCACTTTCCATAATGGAAAGATAGGGGCTACTTTCCACGTTGGCAAGTGGAAACTTTCCGCCTTGGAAAGTCAGCCCAGGGCGCGGAACCAGGCGTCCAGCATGACGGCCTCGCCGCGCATGCGGTCGGCGCGCGCGGCGGCTTCCGCGTCGACGCCCCATTGCTCTTCCTGGTGGGTCTCGTCCAAGCGAGAGAGGGCGAAGCCCTCCACGCCGTCGAGCCGGCCTCGGTGCAGCGCCACCGAGAGCACGAACGAGCCGAACAGCGGCGCACCGAAGGCGAGGCCGCCGAGGGCGAAGTCGTCCAGGGCCGCGGCGATCTCGCGGGCACGGGCGAGCGTTTCCGGCGGCTGCTCGCAGTGGACGATGCCGGCGGTGCGGTTGAAGCGGAGGCCCAACTCGGCTTCGGCCCACTCGAGGACTGGCTCCCACTCGCGGGCCTGACGCTCAGCCAATGCCTTCGGGCTGTCGGCGAAGTAGCAGAGCAGGTCCGAGCCGGCGTAGCGCGCCGCCTCCTGCGCCATCGCCTCCCGCGCCTGCCCCGTCCGGTCAATGGCGGTGAAGGCCAGCCGGGTCGCCGGCATGGTGGCGATGTCGATGTGCTTG